>DAIUES010000094.1:0-8684 GCA_036844985.1 Candidatus Limnocylindrales bacterium | reverse complement strand
CGCGACTCCTCGTACGCGCCGTACGCCCGGACGATGCGCAAGATCTGCTGGGAGGAATCGGTCCACATCATGCACGGCCGCGATGTCGTGGTGACGATGGTCACCGGCTCGCCGGCGCAGCGAGCCGCGATCCAGGACGCGCTCGATCGATGGTGGGGTCCGCTGATGCAGATGCACGGCCCCCGATCGCCACGTGACAAGGACATGGACCTTCGCTGGCGGATCAAGGCCAAGTCGTCCGAGGAGCTACGTCAGGAGTTCCTGACGATCTACGTGCCACGTATCCGCGAGATCGGCCTGGTCATCCCGGATCCCGAGCTGCGCTACGACGACGACGCCCGCGAGTGGCGCTACGCCGAACCCGACTGGAGCGAGCTCCGGACGGTCGTCACCAACCACGGTCCGATGTCCGAGGCGCGCCTGGAGTTCCGCCGGCTGGCGCGGGCCGAGACGGCTTGGGTCCGCGACACGATCCTGGCGGCGCCGAGAGCGGCGTGACCGACGGGCCCGCGCTCGAACCCTGGGAAGTCTTCCGCCAGGAGAAGGACGGCGACCCGATGCGCCACGGCGGCAGCGTCATGGCCCCCGACGCCGATCTCGCGATGCATTACGCCCGGGAGCTGTTCGGCCGTCGCCAGGAGAGCGTTCGGCTGTGGATCGTCCGGCGCGCCGACGTCATCGACCTCGAGGACCCGGACCTGCTCCAGCCCCCGCTCGATCGCTCGTTCAAGAAACCCGGCGGCTACGTCATGCGCGACAAGCTCGCGGTCGCCCGCGAGGCCGCTGGCCAGGCCAAGCCCGGCGCCCGGGACCGCCGATGACCGCGTCGTCGGCGCCCGTTGCGGCCCCTCCGCCGGCTGCGGTCGTCGGTGTCGAGGCGCTCCTGCGCTCGATGGCCGACGACGAGTTCGTCATCGGCTTCTCCGACTCCGAGTGGACCGGCATCGCGCCGCTGCTCGAAGAGGACATCGCGATGAGCTCGCTCGCCCAGGACGAGTTGGGCCACGCCGCCGCGCTGTACGGCCTGCTGGCCGACGTGACCGACGCCGATGCCGACGCCCTCGCCTACGACCGTGAACCGGCCGACTATCGACACGCCCGCCTGCTCGACCACGGCCGCGGCGATTGGGCGATGACGATCGCTCGACGCTACCTGTATGAGACATCCGATGCGGTCCGGCTGGCCGCGCTCGTCGGCGGATCGTGGGCCCCGCTGGCCGATCTCGCCGGCAAGCTCGTGCGCGAGGAGCGCTATCACCTGATGCACATCGGGACGTGGCTGGAGCGCCTGGCCACGGCCGACGGCGAACCGCGTGACCGGCTCCGGGCCGCCCTCACGGCGCTCGGGCCGGACGCCGGGACGGTGTTCACGCCACTCCCCGGGGAGCCGGCACTCATCGAGGCCGGGATCCTGGCCCGCCCGATGGCCGACCTCGAACACGACTGGCGGGCAGGCCTCGCGCCCGTGTTCGAGCGACTCCGCCTCCCCGAACCGCCTCCGACCCGGGAGCCCGAACGCGGTCGGGCGGACCACGGCGAGGCGTTCACCTGGCTGCATGGCCAGTTCACGCTGGTCCGGCGGAGCGACCCGGGAGCGACGTGGTGAGCGAGGCCGGCACGCACACCTCGATCGCTCGGGCGCGTTCCGGGGCCACCGCAGGCTCCGCGCCGCCGACGCCGCCGACGCCGCCGAGGCCGCCGACCGAGGCCGCCGTCCGTGCCGCCCTGGCCGAGGTCCCCGACCCCGAGCTGCCGGTCCTGTCCGTGGTCGACCTCGGCATCATCCATCGCGTCGCCATCACCACCGACGGCATCGACGTCGCGATCCTGCCGACGTTCGTCGGCTGTCCGGCGCTTGACGTCATCCGGGCCACGATCGCCGACGAGCTGGGCGAGCGGTTCGGCCGCCCGGTCCGCGTCGAGACCACGTTCGAGGTGCCGTGGACCTCGGACCGCCTCAGCCCGGCGGGCCGCGAGGCACTCGCGACGGTCGGCATCGCCCCGCCGGCCGACGACCCGAGTGATGTCCGTTGCCCGTTCTGCGCCTCGCCCGACGTCGCGATGGACAGCGCGTTCGGACCGACCCAGTGCCGCTCCCTGTTCTACTGCCGCGCCTGCCGCCAGCCGTTCGAGGCCCTGAAGTCGGTGTGACCACGGTCGGCGTCGTCGGGGCAGGCGCGATGGGCGCCGGCATCGCCCAGGTCGCGCTCGAGGCCGGCTGGGAGGTCGTCCTCCACGACATCGACGCGGATGCCATCGCCCGCGCCCGTGCCCGGATCCGCGACGGGCTCGACCGACGCGCCGCGCACCTTGCTGTCGACGCCGGCCCGGTCGATGCATGGGTCGACGGCCGCATCGCCAACCTGCGCGAGGCCCACGTCCTCGACACCCTCGCCACCGAGGCGACCCTGGTGATCGAGGCGGTCGTGGAGGACATCGAGCTGAAGCGGACGATCTTCCGTGCGCTCGACGCCGAGGCAGCGCCCGACGTCATCCTCGCCACGAACACGAGTGCCCTGTCGATCGGCGCCATCGCCGAGGCGACGACCCACGGCACGCGGGTCATCGGCCTGCACTTCTTCAACCCGGTGCCGCTGATGGCGCTCGTCGAGGTCGTGCCGGGGTCGCTGACGTCGAAGGCGGTCGTCGAGCGGGCGAGCGCGGTCATGCGCGAGTGGGGCAAGACCCCGATCCGCTGCTCCGACAGCCCGGGCTTCATCGTCAACCGGGTCAATCGGCCGTACACGATCGAGGCACTCCGGCTGCTCGAGTCGGGCGCGGCCGGGGTCGAGGCGATCGACGCCGCGATGCGCGAGGCAGGCTTCCCGATGGGCCCGTTCGAGCTCATGGATCTGGCCGGCCTCGATGTCAATCTCGCGGCCGCCCACGGCGTCTGGACCGGCCTCGGGCAGCCGGACCACCTCCGGCCCTCGCCGATCCAGGAGCGGCTCGTGGCCGAGGGCCGTCTCGGGCGCAAGACCGGCGGCGGGTTCTACGCCTACCCCGACGGCCGTCGATCCGCGGTCGCGTCGGACTTCGCGAACGTGCCCCCGGCCCATCTCGACCCGGCCGAGATCCGGGCGCGGATCCTGGCGGTGATCGCCGCCGAGGCCCGGCGCGCCGCGGACGAGGGCGTGGCCCCGATGGACGACATCGCGACCGCGTTGCGTCTCGGCGCGGCCCATCCCGACGATGCCGTTGCGATGGTCCTGCGAGCCTGACGACAAGGTCCGTGAGCGACCCCGCAGCGGGCGCGGGGTATGCTGCGCGTCGCGCCGGCGACCGTCGGTGCCTACCGCCCCTGGGGGACGACCATGACCCGACGAACCAGAACCCTTGCCCTTCTCGGCGCCGCGCTGCTCCTCGTGACCGCCTGCGGAGGCACGACCAGCTCGCCGGCGGCCACCGCCAGCGCCGCCGCCTCGCCGTCGACCGCACCGTCGGTCGCCGCGTCGACCGAACCGTCCGTCGCTCCATCGCCGAGCGTCGCCATCGCGTCCGACTTCCCGATCCCGAGCTTCGCCTTCCCGAGCGAGGACAAGGAGCTCGAGGCCCTGCTGCCGGCGAAGCTGTGCGGCGCCGACACCCTCAAGCTGAGCATGTCGGGCGCGACGTTCGAGGCCACCGCCGATCCGGAGTTCAAGGCGATCCTCGACCAGCTGGGCAAGTCCTCGTCCGATGTGAGCTTTGCCGTGGCCGGTGGCGTCGCAGAGAACGCCTGCTCCGCCGGGATCTTCCGCATCAAGGGCGCCGACGGGACGCAGTTCAAGAACGCCTACCTCGCGGGCGCCGCGAAGGCCGGCGACACCTACAAGGAGGAGTCGGTCGGCGGCAAGACGGTCCTCGTCGGCAACGGCACGGACTTCCAGTATGCGTACTTCAAGGGTGACGCCCTGATCTTCGTCGCGGCTCCGACCCCCGAACAGGCGGCCGCGGCGCTGGCCGACCTGCCCTGACGCACGACGGTCCGGGGCTTCGCGGCCTACGATCGTTGCCATGACCAGAGACTTGGCACGACCGACCCGCGAAGCCTGGATCGTCGAAGCGGTACGCACCCCGATCGGTCGCTACGGTGGCGCCCTCGCCGGCGTCCGACCGGACGACCTCGCCGCGCTGGTGCTGCGCGCCGTGGTCGATCGAGCGGGTCTCGATCCGGCGCTCGTCGAGGACGTCATCCTCGGGTGCGCGAACCAGGCCGGCGAGGACAACCGCGACGTCGCGCGGATGGCCCTGCTGCTCGCCGATTTCCCCGTCGAGGTCGGCGGGCTGACCGTCAACCGGCTATGCGGCTCCGGCCTGCAGGCCATCAACAGCGCGGCCCACGCCATCGCTGTCGGTGATGGCGACGTGTTCATCGGCGGCGGCGTGGAATCGATGACCCGCGCCCCGTACGTGATGGCGAAACCGGCCACGGCCTGGGATCGCGGGCCGCGTGAGCTCGAGGACACGACCCTCGGCTGGCGCTTCCTCAACCCGAAGCTGGCCGAGCGCTACTACCCGTACTCGATGGGCGAGACGGCCGAGAACGTGGCCGAGCGATGGAACGTCAGCCGCGAGCGCCAGGACGCATTCGCGCTCGAGAGCCAGGAGCGCGCTGTGGCGGCCATCGAGGCAGGCCGGTTCACTGACCAGATCGTGCCGGTCGAGGTGACCGGCAAGCGCGGCGAGACCGTCGTGGTCGAGCGCGACGAGCATCCTCGCGCGGATACTTCGGCCGAGGCGCTGGCCAAGCTGCGGCCGGCGTTCAAGCGCGAGGGCGGGACGGTCACCGCCGGCAACAGCTCCGGCATCAACGACGGCGCCGCCGCGGTGTTGGTCGTCGAAGCCGAGCGGGCACGCGGGCTGGGACTGCGGCCGATGGCCCGGGTCATCTCGACGGCCGTCGCCGGCGTCGACCCAGCGGTCATGGGCGTCGGCCCGGTGCCGGCCACCCGCAAGGCGCTCGAGCGAGCCGGGCTCGCGGTCGCGGACCTCGACCTCATCGAGCTCAACGAGGCGTTCGCGTCGCAGTCGCTCGTGTGCATCGACGAGCTCGGCCTCGATCCGGCCCGGGTCAACGTCAACGGCGGCGCCATCGCCCTTGGGCACCCGCTCGGGATGAGTGGCGGCCGGTTGATCACGATGCTCAGCCACGAGCTGCGACGGACCGGCGGGCGCTACGGCCTCGCCACCATGTGCATCGGGGTGGGGCAGGGCATCGCCACCATCATCGAGCGCATCGACGACTGACGGCGCCGACGGCGCCCGGATTTCGGCGTCACGCTTGTCGAAACCCGTTGTGGTGCGTACGATGCACGAACCATCCCTCGCACAGCCCCGTCCGAAGGAGGACGAAGCCACGATGATCGACCAGCAGCCACAGGTCCCGGACGCCGCGGTCCCGCCTGTCGCCGACGCCACGGTCGTGTCCCTCACGGACGCGGCGGTGGGCAAGCTTCGCGACCTGACCAAGGACGAGACCAACCCCGACATCGGGCTGCGGGTGTACGTGTACTCCGGTGGCTGTTCCGGGTTCCGCTACGGGATGATGCTCGAGGATACACCCACGCCTGAGGACAACGTCCTCGAGGCGAGCGGCATCAAGGTCTATGTCGACGGCCAGAGCATCTCGCTCCTCCAGGGCGCGCAGATCGACTACGTCGACACGCTCATGGGCGCCGGGTTCACGGTCAACAACCCGAACGCCGTCGCAGCGTGCGGCTGCGGCTCGAGCTTCCGGACGGCCGACGACGAGGGTGCCCCGCGCGGCTGCGCCCACTGACCGTCTCCGATCGCCGCACCGAAGCCGCCGGACCCTCCGGCGGCTTCTTCGATTCCGGACGGTTCGCACATCCGCCGGGCGACCCCATGTCGCGTCGGGGCTAGACTCGTCGCGCGATGGAGATCCCGCTCTTCCCGCTGCACACCGTCCTCTGCCCGGGGATCGTCCTGCCGCTCCACGTCTTCGAGGAGCGCTACCGCGCGATGACCCGGCGCTGCCTCGACACGGGCGATCCGTTCGGGGTCGTGCTCATCCGCGACGGGCGGGAGGTGGGATCCAAGGGGGTTGCGACGCTGGCCGGCGTCGGTGCCTTCGCCGAGATCCGTGAGGCCGGCCGTTACCCCGACGGTCGCTATGACCTGCTGGCCGCGGCCACCGGACGCTTCGCCATCGAATCGGTCGATGCCCGCAAGGAGCCGTACCTCGTGGCCGAGGTCACCGCACTCGACGACGAGGTCGGTGACGAGGAACGTGCCGAGCGCCTGGCGGCCGTCGCGATCCGCCGGTTCGTCCGCTACCTCGACCTCATGCGGGCACGCGAGGGCGAGTCCGCGGATGCGCTCGACATCCGCGTCGAGATCGAGGCCGCCCAGGCGGGCGCGGATCCGGGCGACTACGATCCGCGAGCGACAGCGGAGCCGCAGCGGTCGTCGGCCGGCACGCCGCCGCCGACGCGCACCGATCTCGGCATCCCCGACGACCCGACGGTGCTGTCGTACCTGTTGTCCGGGATCGTCCAGGCGGAGTCGCCCCGTCGGCAGATGCTGCTCGAGGCCGAGACGACAGTCGGACGGCTCGAGGGGCTCATCACCCTGCTCGAGCGCGAGCTCGTGCTCCTCCGCAGTCGACTGCGATACTTCGCGCCCGACCCGGAGCTCGTCGGAGGCGCCCGGCGGAGCTGAGGAACGCCCGGATTGACACGGTCCAGATACTAGGGGGGAGTATCGAAGAGGAGACCCCCACGGACCACATGGACAACGCCGGCCACGACGCCGGCCACGACGCCGGCCACGACGCCGGGCGCGCCGGCCACGATCGCCACGAAGGGCATTCGGTGGCGATGTTCCGGGACAAGTTCTGGCTCAGCCTTCTCCTGACCATCCCGATCCTGATCTGGAGTCACGACCTCCAGACCTGGTTCGGCTACACCGCGCCCGAGTTCCCGGGCTCGACCTACTTGCCCGCCGGGCTCGGCACGATCGTGTTCGTCTACGGGGGCCTCGTGTTCCTGCGCGCGGCCTTGGGCGAGCTGCGCGATCGGCAGCCGGGCATGATGACCCTGATCTCGCTGGCGATCATCGTCGCGTTCGTCACGTCCTGGGCCGGCACACTGGGCCTGTTCGAGGTCGAGATCTGGTGGGAGCTGGCCTCGCTCATCACGATCATGCTGCTCGGGCACTGGCTCGAGATGCGATCGATCGCCCAGGCCCGCGGGGCACTTGCCGCCCTGGCGGAGCTGCTGCCCGACACCGCCGAACGCGTGGTCGGCGACGCGACCGAGGCGGTGCCCCTGTCGGCGCTGGCCGTCGGCGACATCGTGCTGGTCCGGCCCGGCGCCCGGGTCCCGGTCGACGGCACCGTGGCCGACGGTGCCTCGGACGTCGACGAATCGATCATCACCGGCGAATCGCGCCCGGTCGCCAAGTCGGTCGGGGACAGCGTCATCGCCGGGAGCGTCACGGCCGGCGGGAGCCTGCGCGTGACCGTCGGTGCCATCGGCGACGACACCGCGCTGTCGGGGATCCTGCGACTCGTCGAAGCGGCGCAGGCATCGAGCTCGCGCGCCCAGGCCCTCGCCGATCGGGCAGCCGCCGTGCTGTTCTACGTCGCGCTCGCGGCCGGCGCCATCACCCTCGTCGTGTGGTGGATGTTGGGCGACCCCGAGGGGGCCCTCATGCGGACCGCGACGGTGCTGGTCATCGCCTGCCCGCATGCCCTCGGCCTGGCGATCCCGCTGGTGATCGCGATCAGCACATCGCTCGGCGCACGCAACGGCCTGCTGGTCAAGGATCGGCTGGCGCTCGAGCGCGCACGCGATCTCGACGTCGTCATCTTCGACAAGACCGGCACGCTCACCCGGGGCACGCCGGCCCTGACCGCCACGAGCCCCGACGACCCGGCGATCCTGCGCCTGGCGGCCGCGGTCGAGCTCGAGTCGGAGCATCCACTCGCCGCGGCCATCGTCGAGGGGGCGCGCGCCCGCGCGATCGACATCCCGCGACCATCGGACTTCGAGGCGCTACCGGGGCGCGGGGCGCGAGCCACGGTCGAGGGCCACGACGTCGCCGTCGGCGGGCCGCGCCTCCTCGAGGACCGCGGTCTCGAGCCGCTCCCCGAGACCGCCGCGTGGGATGGCGACGGGCGCACGGTGCTGCACGTCATCGTCGATGGTTCGGTCGCGGCCGCGGTCGCGCTCGACGACGAGGTCCGGCCCGAGGCGGCCGAGGCGGTCGCGGACCTGCACGCCATGGGGATCCGGGTGGCCATGATCACCGGCGACAGCCAGGCCGTCGCGGATCGGGTCGCCCGACAGCTCGGCATCGATGAGGTCCAGGCCCAGGTCCTGCCCGCCCACAAGGCCGAGGCGGTCCGGCGGACGCAGGCCGACAGCCGGCGGGTGGCGTTCGTCGGCGACGGGGTCAACGACGCGCCGGCGCTCGCCCAGGCCGACGTCGGCATCGCCATCGGGGCGGGCACCGACGTGGCCATCGAGACCGCCGGCATCGTGCTGGTCCGGAGCGATCCGCGCGACGTCGTCGGGGCGATCCGGTTGTCGCGCGCGACCTACCGCAAGATGATCCAGAACCTCGTCTGGGCGACCGGCTACAACCTCGTGGCGATCCCGGTCGCGGCCGGCGTCCTCGTGCCGTGGGGCATTGACCTGCCCATGGCCGTCGGTGCGATCGCGATGAGCCTGTCGACG
>DAIUES010000093.1:0-8707 GCA_036844985.1 Candidatus Limnocylindrales bacterium | reverse complement strand
CTCCTTGCCGCAGTTCGAGCAGGTGGCCGCGAACATCTCGCGGGGACCGCGATCGCGGTAGCCGCCGCCGCCGCCACCACCACCGTATCCCCCACCGCCGCCGGCCGAGTAGCCGCCGCCGGCGCTGTAACCGCCGCCATACGAGCTGCCGCCGCCCTCGGCGTTACGGGCCGCCTTACGGCTCGCACGACAGGACGGACAGCGGCGCGGCTCGGTGAAGCCACGCTGCGCGTAGAAGTCCTGCTCGGACGCGGTGAACACGAATTCCTGTCCACAGTCCGCGCAGGTCAGGTTCTTGTCGTTGTACAACGAAGAGACTCCTCTCGGTAGTCGGCGCGATCCCATCGGGTTTCTCGCGTCAGCCGTGAGAGGAGTCCGAGTTGCGTCGAGCTACGTTCTGGCCTCGGACGCTTCCGAGGCGTTTACCGGCGGGATGGTACGCGCTCGATCCGTGCTTGTATAGCCCCGACTTTCAGCCGTTTTCGTGGTCCCGAAAGGGTGCCACCGCGAACAGATGGGAGAACTGTTTGCACCAGATGATGGCGCTCGCGAAGTCGTCCGGATTGGCGCCTGCCGGCAGGTCGTAGCCGAACGATCCGTCGGTCGCCTTCAACCGCCCGAGCTCGAGGCCGTCGGTGGCCGATCCATCCACCGTCCTCGACAGGTAGACGTACAGGTCAAGACCGTTCCGCACCGAGAACTCCTCGAGGCGGAGGCGATAACGACCCGGCCCGAGCTCGACGATCCAGGCGGTCCCTTGACCGAAATGGAAGTCGTCGGTGCCGCGGAAGGACCCGACCGCCAGGATCACCGGCTCGAACGTGGTCGGCGTCGCGGTCGGCGAGGCAGGCGGAGGCGCCGCCGGCGCAGCCGAAGCGACGACCGACGGCGCCTGGGAATGCGAGGGGACGTCGAGCGGCCAGTCGATCGGGCCGACCCGCGAAGCAGCGGGGCCGACCGGCGAAGCGACCACGACGGCGGGCTCGGCCTCGACCAGCGAGGTCCTGATGAAGATCGGCGATCCGAGGTACCAGCCGATCGGGGCCGTGACTGCCAGCACGGCCGCCGCGAGCATCGCGGTCCGGCGGGGATGACGTCGCGCGGCCGCGAACCAGCCGACCTGCCGGGCGACCGCGACGGCCACCGCGATCACGACCGCTGAGCCGATGGCGACCGCGACGCGCCCCTCGTAGATCGCGCGTGCGAGGTCGTTGGCGAGATCCCCGATCGATGACATGGCGGCATGGTCGGCCGTTGCCATGACGGCGGTGTGACGGGCGTGCCCTACGGCCAGGCCGACTCCGTGGCAGCGGCGCCTTCAGCATCGGCGGCCGTCGCCGCCGCGGCCTCCGCCGCCGCCGTCGCGGCCTCGACCGCCGCGCCCCCGGCGACCCCAGCCAGCTCGCCGGCCCGATCGGCCGCCTCGGACTCGGCGTCGATCGAGCCAGCGACCGCGTACTCACGCTCCGCCGTGGCGAGATAGGACTCGGCCTCGAGCTCGCACCGTGTCTCACCCCAGCCCAGCTCGCGAGCCATGATCGTCGCGACCCGCGGCGCGACCGTGCGACCGCGGTCGAGCAACTCCGGGCTGAGCCGCAGCCGGCGCGACAACACATCGTCGACGGTCAGCGCAGCCTCGTGCCGCACCGCCCAGGCCACCTCGGCCTCGAGGAAGGGCCGACCAGCGACGAGCGGACGCAACAGATCGAGCTCGCCGCCGAGCGCGACGACACCGGGCGCTTCCGTCCCGTGCCGCGCCACGAGCCGAGCGGCCGCAGCGGGATGTGCCGCGGCGACGGCCGGGATCGACGCGAGCTCGGCGGCGAGTCGCGCACGCTCGGGGCGGTCGGCCGCACCGCGGATCCGCCAGTCGGCCGTGGCGCTCGGCCGATGCGCCGCCTGCTCGCGCCCGAGCACCGCATCGATGACATCGCGCGCCATCACCCGGTACGTCGTGTACTTGCCGCCGGCGATGCGGACGACGCCGTTCGGTTCGACCGTCACGCGATGCTCACGCGACGCCTTGACGGTCGATCCGCCGGACGGGGCGATGAGCGGCCGCAGCCCGGCATACGTGCCCACGACATCGGACCGACGCAGGTCGACGTCGAGCGTGTCGTTGACGGTCTGGAGCAGCTTGTCGATCTCCCACGACGCGGCCGCGGGATGCCCGGGGGGACCCTCGTACGGGGCGTCGGTCGTGCCGATGAGCCAGTGATCGGGCCACGGCACGAGGAACACGACCTTGCCGGGGACGCGGATGGTGAGACCGGCGGTGGCCGGGATCCGATCGCGCGGCACGACGAGGTGGGCGCCACGACTCGGCAGGATCCGCATCGATGCGCTGGCGAATGGATGGGACGGCTCGGCTGCCCACACGCCGCTGGCATCGACCACGGCGCGCGTGCGGATCGCCAGGTCCGCGCCGGTCAGCAGGTCGCGCGCGGTCAGGGCCTCGATCGCACCCGGGCTTGCAGACCGCACCCCCGTCGCCCGAACGCGGGTCACCGCCAGCGCGCCCGCTTCGGCCGCGAGGGCCGTGCGCACGACCGCGAGCGTGTAGCGGGCGTCGTCCTCCATCCCGTCGTGATAGAGGAGGCCACCGCGCAGCCCGCGACGATGGAGCGAGGGCGCGATCTCGAGCGTGTCGCGTGCCGACAGGCGCCGGTGCCATCCGCCGTCATGACGAGCGCCGAGCACGTCGTACAGGGTCAGCCCGGCGTCATAGAACGCCTTGTGTACGAACGGGATGCCGTAGATCGGGAACAGCAGCGGCTCGAGCGACACGAGATGGGGCGCGTTGCGCAACAGGCGCGACCGTTCGGCCAGCGCCTCGCGCACGAGCCCGATGTGGAACTGCTCGAGGTAGCGCAGGCCGCCGTGGATGAGGCGCGACGATCGCGACGACGTCCCCGAGGCGATGTCGTCCTGCTCGATCAGCGCGGCGTGGAGCCCGCGGCTGGCGGCATCGAGGAGTGCCCCGGCTCCGACGATGCCGCCTCCGACGATGACCACGTCCCAGACGGTGTCGGCCAGCCTGGCGAGGTCGGCGGCGCGTTGGGCGCGGGGGGTCGTGCCGGCTGGGGCTGCGAGGCCCGTCGGGGTCGACGCCGGGGCAACGGCCAGGGCCGGTTCGATCACCGGTCGTCGTCGACCGGGCGGCCGCGCGAGATCCGCCAGAGGACCCACCCGGTCCCGAGGATGAGCACGCCGATCAGCACCGGACCGTGAAAGATGGCTCGCTGGATCGAAGTCGGCAGGAATCCGGTGACGAGTGCCGCCCCGAGGACGATCGCGACCACCGCGAGCGCGACGAGCACGACCTCGGTCAGGCCCGGCTGGTGGGCGGGCCGCGATGGGGCGCCGCGGCCGTCAACCACGGTCCGCCTCGGGCGGGATGCCGATCGGCGCGACCAGGATCTTGCCGGCGTAGGCCGCGCCGCGCCGCGTCAGGAGGCCGGTCCTGGGTCGATGGAAGGTGACGGTCAGGTCGGCGCGGACCGCCGGATCCGACGGCTCACCGCTCGACAGGTCGACCGCGGTCGGCGTATCGACTGCGACCACCGGGACGCCCGCCGCTTGCGCCCGATCGATCAGCTCGACGGCACTACGGATGGGCTCGCGCAGCGGCCCACGGACCCCGGTCCCAAGCAACGCATCGACGATGACCGCGGCGCGCCCGATGCCCTGCCCGAACATCGCGACATCGCGGGCGACCGGGGCGTGGACCTTGACGATGCCGGTGTCGCGCGCGATGCGATCCCAATTTCGGGCCGAGGTGACCCCGTGGGGACGCGCATCGGCGGCGATGACGGCCACGACGACCTGTGCCCCGGCCAGGGCGAGACGTCGCGCGGCCACGAAACCGTCGCCCCCGTTGTTGCCCGGACCGCTCAGGATGACGATCGGGCCGGTGCCCCAGCGGCCGGTGTCGACGGCGAGGGCGCGCACGGCCGCGGCGACCGCCGTGCCGGCATGTTCCATCAGCCGCTCCTCGGTGACCCCGAGGGCCTGCGCGCGGCGGTCGGCGCCGGTCATCGCCTCCGCGCCGATGGGCGGCAGTGCGGCTCGATCCGCCCAGCGTCGACGGAGACCGCGCAGGTCCTGCTCGAACAGGGCGGCATCGTTGGCCGGCAGCGGCGTCGGCGGGCCGGCGTTCCGGGCGGTGTTACGGGCGGCGTCGGGGGCGGCGTTTCGGGCGGCGTCGGGGTCGGCGTTCCGGGCGGCGTCGGGGTCGCCCGGGCGTCGATCGGCGCCCGCGGGAGTCGTGGTCCGTGGCATGACCCGCCAAGCGTAGCCGACAGCGATCCTCGCGGAGCCGCGCGCGGCGGCGGCGGCCGTGTCCTCGCCCCGACGTTCCCGCGCGCTCGTGGCCAGTGTCAGCCCCAGACACACATTTGGTACGAGCCTGGCGGGCCGCCGTGCTCGTGTCAGCCCCAGACACACGATGGGCACAGCCGTGCACGTTCCCGTCCCCAGATCGCCTTCCATGGTCGATGGAGTGACGGACCACGAGCAATCTGTCGAGAAATGGTGTCTGACAGTCACATGGGCCCGTGGGTCCCGGACCCGTGGGTGGGTCTCCGGGCCTCGTGGGTGGGTCCCGGGCCGCCCGGGCATGTCTCGGGCGCGCATCCAGGTGAGTGCCAGCGAAGTCGCATCCGCTTCAATGCCCACATGCCAGCGCCACTTCGGCTGACCTTCGCTCGGCTGTGCAGCGACACGAGGACCGCGCTCGACATCACGCAGCAGGTTCTGGCCGATGCCGTCGGGGTGTCGCGGGCGCACATCGCGTCGATCGAAACGGGTCGCGCCAATCCGTCGCTGGATCTGGTCGTCCGCATCGGCGACACGCTCGGCCTCGAGCTCGATCTCCTGGCTCGGCCGCCGATGGTGATCGCCGGTCGACAGCGCGAGATCGTCCACGCACGCTGCTCCGGCTATCTCGATCGCCATTTCGGGCGAGCGGGCTGGGTCACCAAGCGCGAGTTCGAGGTCGTCCATGGTCGATCGCATGGGTGGATCGACCTCATCGCGTTCGACCGAAGGACCGGGACCCTCGTCATCGTCGAGATCAAGACGCGGCTCGACGACCTCGGGGCCATCGAGCGCCAACTCGGTTGGTACGAGCGCAATGTCGATCGAATCGGTCGGCAGCTCGGCTGGAGGCCGACGCGCGTCGCGGCATGGCTGGTGATGCTCGCGAGCGAAGAGGTCGAGACCGCCCTGCGAACGAATCGCGAAGCGTTCGCCGTTGGGTTTCCGGTCCGTGCCGACGAGATGGCTCGGGTCGTCCGAGGCGAAGCGCCCACGACCGAAGGGCGGGGGCTCGCCCTGATCGACCCATCGAGCCGGCGGCAGGAATGGCTGATCCGCAGTCGACTGGACGGCCGCCGCGCGTTGCACCCCTACCGGGACTACGCGGACGCAGCCCGGCGGTTCTCTCGGTAGGGTCGCGGGCGGTGCAGGGCGTGCGGCGGCGGCATAGCTCGAGACGCACCTGTCAGTACCAGACACAGGTTCTGCACGAACGCGCTCGGGTCCTTGACCTTCGTCACTGTCAGACACGGATCGAGCACAGACGAGCGTGGTCCCGTGCTCGGGCAGCATGGATCGGTTGATGGAGTGATCGGACACGCGGGCTCATCGCCAGTTCGTGTCTGACAGTGACGTCGAGCGGGCGGTTCCCGGACGCATGGCACATCCGGGCCTGCCTCAGGCCAACGGCAATCGAGCCCGGAAGCCAGCGGTCAGATCGAGCTCGAGCAGGCCATCGGTGCTCATGACGTGAGCGGCGGCATGGACACGGGCCAGGTCATGCACCCCGATCGGGCCATCGAGCTCGACCCAGGCCTCGTCGGGGGCCGCTCGGAGTCGATCGAGGATGCGCCCGCGGAGCCACCGATTGGTCGTGGCAAACGCCGCCGGCCGAGCTGAGGCGGGCCGAGCGGGGGACGGCCGAGCAGCGGCGGGGGACGGCCCAGCGGCTGCGGTGGCCCGAGCGGGGGACGGCCCAGCGGCTGCGGTGGCCCGAGCGGGGGACGGCCCAGCGGCCGTGGCCCGAGCCCGCCTGGTCGTGGGCCGGGCCCGATCCGGCACAGGCAGAGCCCGGTCAGACCGCGATTCGAGCACCTCCGCCGCGTACCGACACCACGGCCGCGCCGGACACGCCCCGCAGCGCGGCGTCCGCGGTCGACAGAGCGCGGCACCGACGTCCATCACGGCGTGGGTCCACCCCCCGGGCCGATCGCTCGGCACGGCCGCATCCGCGATGGCCTGCACCGCCGCACCGGACAGCAGCTCGGCTCCCCCGCCGGCGACGATCCGACCGAGGACGCGCCGGACGTTCACGTCGACCGCCCCGACCCGCCGCCCGAAGGCAAGGGCTGCGACGGCTCGCGCGGTATACGGGCCGACGCCCGGCAGTGCCTCCAGCTCGACGACCGACGATGGCACGCGCCCCCCGTGCCGTTCGACGATCAGGCATGCCGCTCGGCGCAACGCGAGCGCCCGGCGGTCGTAGCCGAGGCCCTGCCACGCCCGCAACACGTC
Source organism: Candidatus Limnocylindrales bacterium (assembly GCA_036844985.1). Lineage (GTDB taxonomy): Bacteria > Chloroflexota > Limnocylindria > Limnocylindrales > CSP1-4 > SPCO01. The sequence continues at coordinate 2,155 of DAIUES010000093.1, read as the reverse complement.
GGCCGGGCGCGCGGCGGCCAGCGCGGTGATCGTCGGGAAGCGTTCCATCCAACGCTCCCAGTGGTCGGCCGCCCGAGCCGCCTGGGTCTGTTGCGCCATCGCCTCCGAGACGAGGATGGCGTACGGGTCGGTCGTCCGGCGGAACGCGAGGGGTCGACCCCGCTCGGCATACCAGTCGAGGATCGCCGTGCGGGCAGCCAGAGGGACGGTCGGCGGGTCGGACACGCCGGCGAGGATAGCCCGGGTGAGCCCGAGGTGAGCGCCCCGGCGTAGGATTTCCGGCGTGACCATCGAGACAGAACCGTTCACCGGGTTCCGCCCCGAAGCCATCGACTTCCTGGCCGACCTCGCCCAGAACAACGAACGGGCCTGGTTCCAGCCGCGCAAGGCCGAGTACGAGCGGCTGCTGAAGCGCCCGATGGAAGCGCTCGTCGCCGCGCTCGCTGACCGATTCGCCACGCGCCGCATCCCGCTGCAGGCGGACCCCGCGCGGTCCATCTTCCGGATCTATCGGGACACCCGGTTCAGCAAGGACAAGAGTCCATACAAGCGAAGCGTGGGGGCAAGCTTTCCGTATGTGGCGCCCGGTGCCGGGCGCGCCGACGAGCACGCGCACGGGAACGGTGCGTATCTCCACCTCGAACCGGGCGAGAGTTACGCCGGCGGCGGCATGTGGATGCCCGAGAAGCCCCGCCTCGACGCCTACCGGCAGGCCATCCTCGACGATCCGGACCGTGTCCGGACCGCGCTCGAGGACCCCGGGATGCTGGCTGCGTTCGGGCCGGTGCATCCGCACGAGATGTACAAGCGGGTGCCGTCGGGATATCCCGCCGACCACCCGATGGCGGACTACCTGCGATTCAAGGACGTGGTCTTCGGACGGCGGCTGTCCGACGACGAGGTCAGCTCACCGTCGCTGCCCGACATCCTCGCCGACGCCTACGCCGCCGCGACCCCGGTCTTTCGTTTCCTCGCCACCCTCCACGGCTGACGCGAGTCGATGCGCTTCGGGGCGGCCTTCTGGATCCAGCGCACCGACTGGCCACGCCTCCGCGACGCCGCCCGAGCAGTCGAAGAGGGTGGCTGGGAATCGCTCTGGCTCGACGATCACCTGCTGTCCGACGAGGGTGACTGGCGCGATCCAAAGCTCGAGGGCTGGGCGTCGCTCGCGGCGGTGGCGACCAGCACGCAGCGTGTCCGCCTCGGCCTGCTCGTGTCGTCCACGACGTTCCGCAACCCGGGACTCATCGCCAAGCTGGCGACGACGGTCGACCACGTGTCGGCAGGTCGAGCGGTCCTCGGGCTCGGCGGGGGCTGGTTCGAGCGCGAGCACGACGCGTTCGGGATCGACTTCGGATCCGGATTCGGCGAGCGGCTCGACCGACTCGACGAGGCGACGATGCTCATCCGGCGACTGCTCGACGGTGAGCGGTTCAGCCATGCGGGACGCTTCTACCAGGTCCACGACGCGGTGTGCGAGCCGCGACCGATCCAGGCGCGCCTGCCGATCCTGATCGGTGGCTCGGGCCCGACCAAGACGCTGCGAACGACCGCGATGTATGCGGACCTGTGGAACGGCTACGGATCACCCGATCGGATCGCGGCGACGTCCGATGTCCTGCGCCAGCGCTGTGCCGAGGTGGGCCGGGCGTTCGACGAGATCGAGCGGACCGTCACGGTCCACGCGGTCATCCGCGACGATGCGACCGCGGCACTCGCGGCCTGGGCGGACACGGCGGCGCGAAACGGCCTCGACGGCCGAATCGCCGCCGACGGCAGCGATCGAGGGTTGACCGTGGGCGGGTCACCCCGGGAGGTCGCCAGCTTCCTCGACGGCTATCGGCGGATCGGCATCTCGGAGGTCATCTTCGTGTTCCGTGACCCCTTCGACCTCGAGTCGATCGAGCGTGTCGGGGAGGTCCGCGCCGCGCTCGACGACTGACCTGGTCGGGTCGCCGACACCGGTCGCGCTCGCTCGACGCCAGAGCTCGGCGGCGGCGAGCTCGGCCACGACCGACTCGACGATCGCGCGCACGAGCGTGTCGGCGTGGGCGGGCTCGATACGGCTCGTCCGGCCGCCGCGCCGGTCGACGGTGGCGATGACCTCGGCATCGGCCGCCGATCCGGGATAGACCACGGTGCGCTGCCCGGGCAG
>DAIUES010000092.1:0-8712 GCA_036844985.1 Candidatus Limnocylindrales bacterium | reverse complement strand
CGCTGCCAGGCCAGGCCGTCGTAGCGGTAGTAGGCGGTGCAGCTCCAGTCGTCGAGGACCTCGCTGATGTAGCCGAACACGGTGCCGCTGGTCGACCGCGTCAGCAGCGCGGTCGAGCCCGACGAGCCGGTGAGATGGCCGGTGAACACCGGCTCGCTGGCGCAGCCGAGGGCGGCCACCGGGGCCGGGGTCAGCGCCTCGGGCCGGGACAGCGGGAGGTCGGTCGGGGCGAGCGACACGAAGAAGGTGGAGAAGCCGAACAGGGCGGCGAGGGCGACGGTGCGCAGGCGCGGGGACGGGACGAGTCGGGCGAGGGACGGCCGCGGCGCGCTCACGATCCGGGCTCGGGCGCGGGGCCGACGTGGACGGGGTCGGGTACCGGCAGTGGCGGCGCCCGCTCGGGGTAGGCGAAGCGGATGACCGTTTCGACCAGCAGGTCGTAGGTCTCGAGGTGGGTGTTGCGGGCCACCACCCGCAGGCCCAGCAGGCGGCCGGCGTCATCGAACGCGAGATCGGCCGGGTCGTCGATTTCGGTCGCGATGTCGAGATCGACCGCGATGATGCCCGGCAGGTGGGTCACGCTGGTGGCGCCGGCGAGGCGGCGGGCCGGCGCGCTGTCGGCGAACGGGTCGTCGCCGGGGCGCGCCTCGCGCGGCTCGACGAGGCCGCGCAGGAAGGTCGGCAGCAATGCCGCGCTCGCGGGGTCGAGGCCGATGCCCGGTGGACGGTCGGTCGGGTACCAGCCGGTGCCGTCGTTCCGATACGTCTTGCCGTCGCGGACGAGGGCGGCCAGCTCCATCGGAGTGCCGTCCCAGTCGGGCGTCCGGAGCGGATCGTCAGGCCCGCGCCGGATCTCGCTGTGGAAGCCGTCGGGCGTCAGCGCGCCGCGCTCGAGGTAGGTCGAGGCCGCGACCGCATCGACCGCGATGGTCCGCTGCGGGTCGGCCGGATCGGGCATCTCGAGCGGTTCGCCGCCGGGCCGGGCGTGGAGCGTTGAACGCTGGACGATGTCGAAGGTGATCCCGGCTCCGCCGGCGGCGACCGCCCGCTCGATGGCCTCGGCGGCGGTCGCCTGGAGTTCGGCCGCGGTCATCGTGAGGGCGGCGGCCGGGGCGAGCAGCGACGTCGGTCGGGTCGTCAGGCCGCTCGTCCGCGCGAGCGCGACGGCCGCCAGGAGCAGGACCGGGACGAGCACGAGGACCACGATCCGGGCACTCCCGAACCGGACGGTGTAGGCGGCATCGGGTGCCGTGATCGGGTGGAGACCACTGACGGCCACGGTTCGACCCTCCACGGGTCCATCGACCGGCGACCCCCTGTCAGGTGGATCCGTCTACCGCGGCCTGGGCGCCGCTGGGGCGGACGCTACGCCGGGATCCGGGCCAGCAGAGCCGTACCTTCGGTCAGGCGTGGAGGGTTCCTTCGTTCGGGAATGTGGATAACTGCGGGAGGGCAGGCGCCTAGCGGAAGAGGTCCATCTCCGCGGGGATGAGCGTGTCCGCGATGCGGCCGTCGCCGCGGCGGAACTCGGCGCCACGCACGAGGGCGAGCGGCCGGCCGGCGGTCTTGCCAAGGGCGAGTTCGGCGGTCGAGGCGATCTCGTCGGCGACCGCTCGGACGGTGGATCGCATGACCCGCCCGTCGGCGTCGGGCGCGCCGCGCAGGTCATCGAGCGGCATCAGGCCAGACACGCCGACGGCGACGTCGACGATGCCGTAGCGCCACGGCCGCCCGAAGCTGTCCGAGACGATGACCGGCAGGTCGAGGTCGAGGCGCCATCGGATCGCCGCCCGGATCGCATCGGCCGAGGCGTCCGGATCGCGTGGCAGCAGGGTCACGACATCCCCCGACCGCGGACCGACATTCGACGCATCGATCCCGCCGTTGGCGCACACGAACCCATGGCGCGTCTCGGTGATGATGACCCCGTTCGCCATCCGTACGATGCGCCGCGCCTCCCGCAGGACGACCTCGACCTGGCGGGCGTCCCGATCGAACCGGGCCGCGAACTCGACCGCCTCGGGGCGAGGCTCCACGGTCGTGAGGTCGACGATGGCGCCCTCAGCCTTGGAGACCACCTTCTGGGTCACCACGAGCACGTCCTCGTCCAGGATCGGGTGCAGGCTCGTGGCCCCCTCGAGCGCATCGGCGATCAGCGACGGGAGGTCGTCGCCGGGCTCGATCTCGCCGAGCCCCCCGATCGGGACGGCCTCGATCCGGTCAGCCACTGCCGGCCCCTGTCGTTCCGGTCACGCTCTGCGCCTGGGCCAGGAGCAGATCCTCGGGCGTATCGAGGTCCAGGGTGAGGGGGCCGTGCCGGACCGTGACGACCGCACCCGGCACTGCCCGCGCGGCCTCGACATGGGCGGCCTTGCTGTCGCCGCCGAAGCGGAAGTCGATGACGTCCGGCGGGGCGAGCAGCAGCGCGTTGGTACCCCGGTCGTGCCGGTCGGGGACGATGATGACCAGCGGGCCAGGTCGATCGACCGTCATGTCGACGAGCGGTCCGAGCAGCCCGGGCGTCACGCCGGGCAGATCGGTCGGCAGCACGAGGATCGCGTCCGCTCCCGCGGCGATCGCCTCGTCCCGCGCCTCGCGCAGACCGGCGTTGAGGCCACGCGACCGTTGGCGGATGGGACGGGCTCCCGCGTCGAGTGCCAGGCCGCGGACCTCGTCATCGGGCGTGATGACGAGCGTCTCGGCGATCCCCGGTGCGGCGACGGCGGCACGGATCGTGGTGACCGCGAGCTGCCGTGCGAGATCGTGGCGCTCCTCCGCGTCGAGGACCGCGCCCAGGCGCGACTTCGCGCCGTCCAGCATCCCGACGGGGATGATGGCGATGACGCGGGGGGCCGGATCGTGGCGGGAGTCGTCCATGGCTGTCGATGGTACGGGCGGGCTGCCCGTGGCTGCACGAGGGCCGGTCAGGCGGCGGCGGTCGCCCGAGCGACGGCGAGGACCTCGCCCGCCACCCGAGCCCGGCTGGCGTCGTCGGCCATGATCGTGTCGATGACGTGCGTCGTCATGCCAAGTGCCTCGATCGGGGCAGCGAGCGGCGCATCCACGGGATCGATGACGAAGCGGTCGACGAGGTCGCGGTACGTGGTCGCGACCCCGAGCGCGCTCGACTCCATGCCGAGCGAGGTCAGCATCCGATCGGCCGGTCCCTTGAGCGCCTTGCCGCCGATGATGCCGCTCACGGCGGTGATGGTCACGCCGCGACGCCGCGCCGCCTGGAGAGCATCGCGAAGACCAGGCACTGCGAGGATCGGCCCGATCGACACGACCGGGTTGGACGGCGCGACGACGATGACGTCGGCGGCCTCGATGGCGGAGAGCACCTCTTGCGTGGGCCGGGCGTCATCGATGCCGCGGAAGCGCACCTCGTGGACGGTCGGTTCCTGGTGGCGGTGGACGAAGTACTCCTGGAACTCGAGCCAGCCGTCGTCGGTGCGGACCTCGGTCCGGACCGGCTCGTCGGTCATCGGCAGGATCGTCGGTCGGATGCCCATGGCCGCACCGAGCTCACGGGCGACCGCGGTCGAGCGCTCGCCGGCCCGCAGCCGCTCGGTCCGCCACAGGTGGGTCGCGATGTCCCGATCGCCGAGCCGGAACCAGGTCGCCGCGCCGAGTGCCTCGAGCCGGTCCATCACGGTCCACGTCTCATCGCGCAATCCCCAGCCGCGGACCTCGTCGTCGAGATCGGCCAGGGCGTAGGCGACGGTGTCGAAGTCCGGCCACACGGCGAGGCCGTGCACCTCGAGGTCGTCCCCGGTGTTGACGACCACCGCGAGATCCGGCCCGACATGGGCGGCCAAGCCTTCCGCCAGCTTGGCCCCGCCGACGCCGCCGGCGAGCAGGACGACGCTCATGCGTCGAGCAGGGCGGCGACCTCGCCCACCCGCTCGATCGTCTCGCGGTCGTAGGGCGCCGGCATGCGCACGATGACGGTCGAGAAGCCGAGATCACGGTACGGCCGGATCGCATCGGCGACCTGCGCGGGCGAGCCCGCGAGGTGCGGCACGTCGCCCATGTCCGTCACCCCGTTGTGCGCCTCGAGCTCGTCCATCCGCGCCTGGGCGGCCGCCGCGTCGTCGCGCAGGATGAGCGGGAAGCTGACGGTCTTCTCGAGCGTCGCGAGGTCGCGTCCCGCCGCCGCGGCGTGCTTCTCGAGCGCCGCCAGCATGTCGCGTGCTTCGTCGACGGTGCACGACGCATTCCAGGCGTCGGCTCGCTCGGCGACGATGCGCAGGGTCTTGCGCCGACCCGTCCCGCCCACGAGGATCGGCAATCGGGCCTGGATCGGCCGTGGCGCGCAGACCGCATCGTCGAAGGTGTAGGCCGGACCGGTGTGGGTGACGCGTTCGCCGTCGAGCAACCGACGGATGAGCATCACCGACTCGTCGAGCCAGTCGAGCCGCTGGCCGGGGCTCGCCCCGAAGTCGATGCCGAAGGCGTCGTGCTCGCGCTCGAACCACGCCCCGCCGATGCCCAGGACCGCCCGACCGCCCGACAGGTGGTCGAGTGTCGTGGCGAGTTTGGCGGTCAGCCCCGGGTTGCGGAACGTGTTCGCCCCGACCATCAGCCCAAGCCGGACCCGGGTCGTGAGCGGTGCGAGCGCCGCGATGCTGGTCCAGCCTTCGAGGCTCGGCTGCTCCCACGGTCCGAAGATCGCCAGCAGGTGGTCCCATGTCCAGACCGAATCCCAGCCGGCGGCCTCGGCGGCCAGGGCCGCATCGCGGAAGCCCGGCCAGTCCGTCTGCTGCGACCACAGCTGGAGCCCGAATCGAACCGTCGTCGTGTCGCCCCGGTCAGTCATCGAGGTGGTCGTGGATCGCCTCGATCGTGACGTGGAAGCTGATCCGCTCCTGGGCCTCGAAGCCGCGGACCTCGCGCTCGGCCTCGGCCGGGTCCGAGGCGTGGTAGCGACGGGCCATCTCGGCGATGTCCGCCTGCGCCGTCGGCTGGTCGGGGATGACCTCGACCCGACCGGTCAGCCCGACCCAGCGATACCCGTCGCTCTCGTCGCCGATGGCCAGGGCGACCCGCGGGTCGCGGACGAGGTTGGCCGGCCAGCGACGGCCGACTCGGCTGTTGAGCACGATGGTGTCGCCATCGAGCCGATACCAGGCGACGGCCTGACGGGGGGCGCCGTCGTCGTCGGTCGTGGCGATCGCCACGAATCGGTCGGCCCCAAGGAATGCGCGGATGTGGTCGGGCAGGGTGGTCGGGGTGTCGGTCATCGAGCGATGGTACGCGGCGACGCCCCGGGTCGCCGCGACGCGCCCGGGCCGTGGGCTGCGGCCGATCAGACCGGGTCGATCAGTCCGGGACGAATCGACCCGCGGCCGTCGATGCCCGGCGGGGCAGGGCCGTGCGCGTGGCGGTGCCCGCGGCGCGGCGGGCGGCGTCGAGGTGGAGCGTCGCCATCGGTCGGGGCGCGGCCGGTTCCGCGGCCGGCTTGCCCAGCAGGTATCCCTGGCCCAGGTCGACGCCGAGGGCGGTGACCATCGCAAGGTCCGCCCGCTTCTCGATGCCCTCGGCCAGCAGCCGGGCGCCGATCCGCCGGCCGAACGCCACGAACGCCTCGACGAGAGCCTGCTTGGCGTCGTCACGGGCGATGCCGGCGACGATGTCGCGATCGATCTTGATGACCGTCGGCCGCAGGGCCGCGATGAGGGCGAAGCTGGCGTAGCCCGCACCGGCGTCATCGACCGCGAACCCGAAGCCGGCCCGACGCAGGGCCTTCACCGCCCGCTTGAGCGGCACCACATCGGCCACCGCCTGCTGCTCGGTGCACTCGAGGGTGACCTGTTGCGGATCGAGGCCGGCGTCGCGGACCAGGCGGGCCATGGCCGTGGCCTCGAACCGGTCATCGAGGAGGCTGTCGGGGGTGATGTTGACGGCGATGCGGAGCGGGCCCTGCCCGGCATCCCGCCGAGCCCGGTCGCGGGTCGCCGCCTGCTCGAGGATGCTCGCGATGAGGAACGCGTCGAGCTCGACCGAGCGGTCGGTGTCGATCGCGGCGAGGATGATGGCCGTGATCGACTGGGGCAGCATCGGCATCTGGGGCCGGAACAGGCACTCGTACTCGCGCAGCTCGCCGGTCGCGAGGTCGACGATCGGCTGGAAGGCGACGCCGTGGAGCCGACGCAGGCTGAAGAAGTAGTCGAGCATCTTGGTCTGGACGACCTGGGTCGTGGGTGACATGCCGATGCGCTCGGCCAGGCCGGACACCTGGACGGCCGCCGACAGGGCCGTCAGGTAGCGATCGGCCTCGGGCAGGTCGGCGTCGATCGTCGTCAGGCCGAAGTCGGGCATACCGGCCTCGCGCGCGACCTCGTGGGCCGCGGCCTCGGTGACCACGCTGGCCGGGCCGATGAGCACCGCGCCCGAATCGAGCTCGAGCACGCGCGACCCCGGCGCGACCGACGCGAGCCAGTGCACGAATCGGATGTCGCGGGACCACAGGAGTCGTTCTTCGAGCGGTCGGCGAGGGCTGGCGAACAGGCGCACGCGGTGTCCCCTGGGACATTGGCGTCGGCGCCGCCGAACGGCAGCGCCGAGCGATTCGCATGATGCCGCTCCGGGCCGCGCTCCCTGCCCGGGCCGGGGGTCCCGAGGCGGGCAGTACCTTCGGCGCGGTCGGGCGGCGGTCAGGCGGGGGTCAGTCGCTCGCCGGCGCGGATGGCGAGATCGAGCCGGTTCTCCGGTGGCGCGAGGGGGCAGGCCCAGCGCGGATCGAACGCGCACGACGGCTGGGTGGCGAAGTTGAAGTCGAGCACCAGGGCTCCGCTCACCGGATCGGCCCCGAGGTCGGCCGATTTCGCCCCGTCGGCGAGATAGCGGCCAGCACCGTACGTGGCGGACCCGTTGGTCGCGTCGCGGAACGGGATGAACAGCCCACCGGCGTAGCCGGCCAGCCAGAACACCGACAAACGGCGCTCCCCGTTCGCGAACGGCAGCCTGACCTGGCCGATGCGCCGGAACGCCAGCGTGTCCGAGCCGCTGTTCGGCAGCTCCAGCGCGGCCGCGCCCGGGGCCGGTGGCGGCGCCGGCTCCACGACCACGTGGAACCGCAGGCCCGGATCGTGCTCGAAGTGCTGTGCCTCGAAGGTCGCTCGCTGGGCCAGCGGCACGGGCGACTGGGGATGCTCCCGGAACAGCCGCTCGCGCACCGCCCGCCAGTGGGCGAGTGCCACGGCCGGATCCTCGGCCGCCATCGCCCGGACCTCGGTGTACAGGGCGGCGATCCGCCGCCTCCAGTCGGCGAGGGTCAGGCGGTCCGCCAGCGACTCGTCACCCTGGACGAAGTCGTCGGGGGTTCGGATCACCGCGATCCGCGACGCATCGACCCCAGTGCGATCCACGCCCCGACGAGGATGAGGACCACGGGCCACAGCTCGTTCCAGCGGAGCCGCGGCAGATCCAGGTCGAGGGTGACATCCGCCAGGAACCACAGGCCCACCACGAGGACGATGAGGCCGACGACGATCGAGCCGGAGCGGCCCGGATCGGATGCTCGCGGGCGCCACGCGCCTGCGGGCGGCTGCATCGGCGGCTGTGCGCCCCACGACGGCGGCGTCGGGGCGACGGGCGGGGCGACCGGTGGTGCGGCCGGCGGCGGCGGCACGGGGTCGGGTTGCCCGGCCGCGGGGACGGGCGCGGGTGGCGTGTCGTAGCGTGCCGTCGCGTTGGGATCGGTCGGATCAGTCGGGTCGGTCATCGGTCGAACTCCCGTATCACCGCGGATGCGGCCCCCTCATCCTAGCCCGGCATACTAGGCACGACAGACCGATGCAGCGCCGGCCAGGCCGTTGCCGGGCGACCGAGGAGGCGATGAGCGTGGCAGCGACGGCGGAGATCGGCGTGTTCGGAGGGTCGGGCTTCTACTCGCTGCTCGACGATGTCCGGGAGATCAAGGTCGACACCCCGTACGGGCCCCCGTCGGACTCGTTGTTCCTGGCCGACGTCGCCGGCCGCCGGGTCGCGTTCCTCCCACGCCACGGGCGGCGCCATACGCTCCCGCCGCACCGCATCAACTACCGCGCCAACGTGTGGGCGATGCGCTCGCTCGGGGTCAAGGCCGCCATCTCGCCGTGTGCCGCGGGATCGCTCCAGCTGTCCGTCAGGCCGGGCGACTTCGTGGTCTGCGACCAGTTCGTCGATCGCACGTCGGGACGGGCGGACACGTTCTATGACGGGCCGATCGTCAGCCACCTCTCGTCGGCCGACACCTACGACCCGGTCCTGCGCCAGCTGGCGATCGACACCATCCGCGACCACGGCATCGAGGTCCACGAGCGGGGCACGGTCGTCGTCATCCAGGGACCGCGCTTCTCGACCAAGAGCGAGTCGAAGTGGTTCAGCGATGCCGGCTGGGAGGTCATCAACATGACCCAGTACCCCGAGGCCTGGCTGTGTCGCGAGCTCGGCATCGCGGTCGTCAACATCAGCCTCATCACCGACTACGACGCCGGCGTCCACGAGGGCACCGAGGCGGTCAACGCGACCGACGTCCTCGAGGTCTTCCAGGCGAATGCCGAGCGGATCCAGAAGGTCGTGATCGACCTCATCGGGCGGTTCCCGGCCGATCTCGATGCGTTGGGCGCCGCTGACGCGCTCGGGCCCACCCGTGGTGACGGGCACGCGACGGCCGCCGAGGATGTCCGCCTGTTCGAGACGAGCCTCTAGGTGACGTCCGTCGCGCCG
>DAIUES010000091.1:0-8750 GCA_036844985.1 Candidatus Limnocylindrales bacterium | reverse complement strand
CCCGCCGTGGGCTCGATCGCGCGATTTCTCGAACCGGTAGAAGCGCTCGAACACCCGGTCGAGATCCTCTGGCGGGATGCCCTCGCCGGTGTTGAGCACCGCGATGAGGACGTCGCCCGGATAGCGCTCGGCGCGGACCGTCACGGTCCCCCCGGCCGGCGTGTAGCGGACCGCGTTGGACAGCAGGTTCGCCAGGACCTGGGCCAGGCGATCGGGATCGGCCCGGGCAGGCAGGCTCGAGGGGATCTCCGTGTCCAGGTGCAGGCCGGCGCGTTCGACGGCGGGCATCGCCAGGTCGATGGCCGCTCGCACGGCCGCCGCGAGATCGATCGACACCGGCGCCGCCGGACTCGTGCCGGCATCGCCCTCGGCGAGCGCATCGAGCGAGCGCGACAGGCGGACGAGTCGGTCCGCCTCCTCGTGGAGTGATTCGTAGGTGGCCCGATCGGCCGTGATGACGCCGTCGCGCAGCGCCTCGAGATAGCCCTGCAGGTTGGTCAGCGGCGTGCGCAACTCGTGGGCCGCGTTGGCGATGAAGTCTCGGCGCATCGTCTCCTGCCGCTCCAGCGACGCGGCCATCTGGTTGAACGAATCGGCCAAGCTCGCGAGTTCCTCCGGACCGTCGCGCGGGACCCGCGCCGCGTAGTCGCCATCGGCGATGCGCCGGGCCGCGCCGCCGATCTCCCCGAGCGGCCGGGCGAGCATCCGCGCCAGGACGATCGCCAGGCCGACGCTGGCCAGCACCGCGAGCAGGGAGGCGGCGAGCACCACGACCTTGACCGAGTCGTCGTACATCTGGCGGGCGTGGTCGGCCGAGTCGCCGGCTTCCATCATCAGGCTGGTGAAGACGTCGGCGCCGACGACGGCCACGCCGACGCCGAGGATCACGAGCCCGACCGCTGCGCTCGCGATGGCGGCCAGCGCGATCCGCCCGGCGATGCCGCGCCCGATCACGTCCGGGCGGCCCGATAGCCGACGCCCCGGACCGTCTGCACATACCGGGGCGCCTCGGGATCGTCGTCGAGCTTGTCGCGCAGCCGTCGGATGTGGACGTCGATGGTGCGATCGAGGACCTCGCTCGACTCGTGCCCGTACACCGCATCGAGCAGCTGGTCACGCGACAGGACCCGACCGTCCGCGGCGAGGATGGCGGTCAGCAGCCGGAACTCGACCCGGGTCAGGTCGATGGCCTGGTCGCCGCGGCGGACTTCGTGGCGCGACGGGTCGATCGTCAGGTCCCCGTGGCGGATGAGCGGTTGGTCGGGGGGCATGGAGGTGTGGGTCGCCGCGGGGCCGTTGGTCGCGGCCGCGCCCGTCGCTGGACCGCCGCCGGTCGGTCGCGGTGCGCTCCCGGCTCGGCGCAGGATCGACTTCACGCGCAGCACCAGCTCGGCCGGCGAGAACGGCTTGGGCAGGTAGTCGTCGGCCCCGTCTTCGAGCCCGGCGATGCGATCGATCGTCGAGCTCCGTGCCGAGAGCACGAGGATCGGCGTGCGGCCCGCCTCGTCGTCGCGGCGCACGGCCCGGATGACGGCCCGCCCGTCCAGCTCGGGGAGCATCAGGTCGAGCACCACGAGGGCCGGGGCGTGGGTCTCGATCGCCTCGAGCGCGGCCGGGCCATCGGCGGCAGTCACGACCGTGAAGCCGTCACGCTCGAGGTACGTGCGCACGAGCCGGACGATCTTCGCGTCATCGTCGACGACGAGGATCGGTGCGGTCGGGATCGCAAGATCGGCGATCCGGTCGGGAGCGGGCATCGGCAGCATGGTAGGGGAGCGATGCTAGGCGCCGACCGTGTCGATCGGGTGACGCAGGCGGCCGGGCTGGTCGAAAAGTGGCTTGTTCGACTAGAACATCTGTTCTATCATCGGCGTCCGATGACGACCCCTCGTGGTGATGTGGACGCCGCTGTGGCGGGCCTGCAGGCTCGATGGGGTGCCGCAGCTCCGCGGGTCATCGGGGCACTGGCGTTGGCGGCCGAGCCGGCCCCGGAGGCCCTCGCCGAGGCGGCCGAAGCGGCCGGCGCGTCTGCCGAGGCGGCCGGCTCGCAGCCGGTGGTCGCGCCGGTCGATGACGACCGGATCATCCACACCGGCTTTGCCGCGCTCGACGCGATCCTCGGGCCGGGCGGCCTGCCGAGGTCAGCCAGCGTCGCGATCCGGGGTGACGGCTCCAGCGGTCGGACGACGCTCAGCCTGCGGGTCGCCGCGGAGGCGCAGAACGCCGGCTCGGTCGTGGCCTGGCTCGATCTGTCGCGCAGCTTCGATCCGGTCGAGGCCGTCGCCCGCGGCGTCCGGCTCGAGTGGCTCGTCGTCATCACCCCGGCCAGCCTCGACGAGGGCCTGAGCATCGCCGGCAGCCTGCTCGCCGGTCGATCGGTCGACATGCTCGTCCTCGACTTGCCCGGTGGTCGACTGGCGCGGACCGACAAGCCGGGCAGGATCGCCGATCGACTCCACCGACTCGCCGCGCTCGCCCGGCGCGCGGAGACCCTGCTCCTCATCCTCGATGCGCCCGGGCTCGCCGGCGGCCTCGCGACCGCGGTCGCCGAATCGACCGGCATCCGGCTCGAGCTGGCCCGCCGGTCGTGGGTCCGCCTGGGCCGCGATGTCGTCGGCCAGCGTACCGAGGCGCTCGTGGCCCATAACCGCCACGGACCACCGGGTCGGCGGGCGACGCTCCGGATCCTGTACGCCGAGGGCGGCGAGCGGGACGCGTGTCTCGCGCACGAGGCACTGCTCATCGATGCCCTGGCCGTGCCTGTGGCCGGGGGCGGGGCAGGGGCCGGGGGCGTGCCCGGGGCCCGTTTCTTGCCCGTGCCGCAAGAACTTGCCTCAGCTGCAAGTAACACTGCACACCGAGGTGAAGTCGGCCTAGATCTTGCTGTCCAAGCAAGAAGTGCAACCTCGTTGGGCCGTGTCCGGGCAATCGACGCCGTCCCTTGCCTGGACGGCAAGGAATCGGCGCCAAACGGGGCTCACGGGCCATCTTCGTCCGCGGTACTTGCTGCACAGGCAAGTCCTTGCGTGGCGCGCAAGGAACGGGCGGGCAAGGGACGGGTGGGCGAGGAACGGGCACGAAAGAAACGGCCCACGACGCCCCGGACCCACGAGACAAGGGTCCCCCGCCCCCAGCCGGGCCACCCGTCGTCCGATCCGCGTGTGCTTGTTCACCCCACCCAAGAGGCCCCCGATCGAAAGACCCACGACCATGCGACGTCTCCATCTGTTCCTGCCGCATCTGCCGCTCCACCTGGCCCGGGCCCGACGCTCCGAGCCATTTCCGGCCGGCCCGCTCGTGCTGGGCGGTCGGCCGTGGGATCCGGGGCCGGTCATCGACGCGGACGCGACGGCCCGGGCTCTCGGCGTGCGGCGCGGGATGCCGCTTGGGAGCGCCCATCGACTCGTCCCTGAGGCGACCTTCATCGAGCCCGATCCCGACGCGGACCGAGCCGCCGCCGAGGACGTGTTCGAGGCGCTCGGGCGGTCCAGCCCGAGCTTGGCGGGGAGCGTCGATTCGCTCGATACCGCATTCGGCTGGTTCGAGGTCGGGATCGACGGCCTTGGTCCGTTGTGGGGCCTCGAACCGGCCCTCATCGAGCGGCTGCACCAGGCGATCGTGACGGCGTTGCCGTCACTCGCTCCGGCGCGGTCGGCCGAGGCATCCGTGCGGCCACAGGTCGGCATCGCCGGCACGCATTTTGCGGCGACCATCGCCGCGCTCCATGCCCATGCCGGTTCCCCGGTCGTGGTCGCGCCGGGTGACGAGGCATCGTTCCTGGCCGATCGGTCGTCGGGGCTCCTCACCAGCGACCCGGACGTCCGCGCCCGGCTGAACAGGTTCGGGTTGCGCGCCATCGGGGCAGTGGCGGCCTTGCCCCGCTCGGCGTTGATCGCCCGGTTCGGTGAAGAGGGCGCGCGACTGCACGCTCGGGCCAATGGCGAGGAGACCGAGCCGTTCCGCGCCCGCCACGCGACCGAGCGCCTGGCCCTCGCCCTGCCGATCGAGCCACCGGTCGAGGATCTCGAGCCACTGCGGTTCGTGCTCCATCGGCTGGTGGCCGCGTTGACCGGCCAGCTCACGGGACGGGGTCTCGCCGCGGACCGGGTGCAGCTGGTCCTGGAGCTCGATCTTGCGTTCGCCGTCGGCGGGACCCCGCCGCGGATCGAGATCGACCTCCGTTTCCCGGAACCCACCGCGGACCCCGAGGCCATCGAGCGGTTGCTGTTCGCTCGCCTGGAACGGGAGCCGCCACTGGCCGCCGTCCAGCGCCTCGACCTGGAGCTGCGCGGCACGACCCCGGCCGCTGGGCAGCAACTGCCGTTGTTCGTCCCCCAAGCCGCGCGCACGGCACGGCTCGGCTGGCAGCTCGCCCGGTTGGCGCTGACCTACGGCGAGGACCGCGTTCGACGGGTCGTCATCACGGATCCAGAGGCGCCACTGCCCGAGGATCGCTGGGCGTGGCGGCCGGTCGGTCTGGAAGGGGAGTCACGAGCATGACCCGGCTGCTGCGCGAGCACCCCGCGATCGACGTCGAATTCGATGCCGACGGCCGTCTCAGCGCCATCCGCTGGAACGGCCGGCGCGAGCCGGTCGAGGTCTGCAATCGATGGCGGGTCGAGGAGTCGTGGTGGCGGCAGCCGATCGCCCGCGACTACGTCAAGGTCGTCGGCGAGCGGTGGCTCGCGCTCGTCTACCAGGACCGCATCAGCGGATCGTGGCACCTCGAGCGGCTGTACGACTGACCGATCAGCGGAGCGGTGCGCCCACCGTCAGGCTGACGACGAACAGGACCAGGAACATCCCGATCACGAGGATCAGGACCCCGACGTCGCGTGGTTGCGCAGACTGCATGAGCGCGTCTTCCCCCAAGCGGCGGACCCGGAACGCGGTCCGTCAAGGGCGCAGCATAAACGGCCCCCGTCGTCGGTGCATCGCGGCACCACCGCCCGCCCGTCGGCCGGTCGCGGCGGGCCGCTGAAGGGCCCCGCGAACCGGACCCATCAGCCCGCTGCAGTCGGGATGTTCGAGATGAACAGCACGGCCACCAGGCCGATGAGGATGACGCTGAGCAGGGCGGCACCGATGTAGTCGATCGGTCGGGGTGGCATCGGTCGTCGGGCTCCTTGCGGATGGTCAGGTCGGCGGCTGGTCGGCAGGTCGGCGGCTGGTCAGGCGGGGCAGGCCGCGCCGTAGCGGATGCTGATGAACGTCATCCCGCCGAGCGGCGCAACCGTCGTCTCGATGCGACAGTCCGCCTCGCCCACCGAATCGAGCACGAAGCTCCCGTCCTCGAGCGGGCCGGACAGCGCCTCCGTACTGTACGTCGCCGTTTCGAGCGCCGACTGCATCCAAGCGGCGACGTCGGCGGGATCGGTATCCGCGACGACGAATCGGGCGCTGACCGGCTCGGCGCCCGCATCACCGCCGGGCACGGACCCCGGGAACCGCGGGAACGCGGTCGGGACCGCGTCCCAGATCCGCCCCCATGCGGTATCGGTCTGGCCGACCGCGGCGCCCGACGCTGAGGGTTCGCTGGAGGCAGCCCCGCTCGCGACAGGCTTGCTCGCGGCCGGGCTGGTCGCATCGGTCGAAGCGGCCGGGGAGGCGGTGGCGGTGGCGGCCGGTGTGGTCGGCCCGGACGGACCGCAGGCACCCAGGGCCAGGATGAGCGGGGCGAGGACGAGGAGGCGGCGGGGTCGCTGCGGCATGGCGGCAGTCTAGTCGCGGACAGGACAGGACCCCCGTCGCCCCCATGCGACGAGGGTCCTGTGGCCGGTCCCGTTGCTCACCAACGCCCCGGCGGTTCGGCGGCTCGACCATCGCGGTCGGTCGCCGAGTCGTACGTCCCGGACCCCCAGGCACCGAGACGGATATGGTGCTAGATCGAGGCCGCCTGCACTGCGAGGATGGCTGGCAGGACGACGAGGATCAGCAGCACGGCCACCACCATCGCCAACGCCGTCCGGAGCGCGGTCGCGGCGACCGGTCGGAGCGGGCGGCTGAGATGGATGGGGGCGTGCATGCCGGTGTGACGCCACAGCCCCCCGACTTGTTTCATCACTCTGGCCTAGAACATTCGTTCTATACTGACGGGCCCCCATGCCGCCCCCCTCCGACGGAGCGATGTCGTGGCATCCACCCGGTACGCTGAACTCCACGCCCACACCAATTTCTCGTTCCTCGACGGCGCCTCGCCGCCCGACGAGCTGGTGGACCAGGCGGTCGCCCTGCGGCTCGACGGGCTGGCGGCCACCGACCGCAACGGCCTGTACGGCGCCGTCCGGTTCATGGCCGCGGCGACGGAGGCCGGTCTCCACGGCGTGGTCGGCACTGAGATCGACCTGCTCGATGCGGCGGCGCCCGATCCCGACGGTGTCGTCATCCCGCCACGCCGGCCCCGTCGCCGCAGCCGGCGGGAGGGTCTCTCGCCGGCCAGTCAGCCGAACGCGACGGACGGTCGCCCGACACGTCCCCGTCCGGAGCGCGCGAAGCTGCCCGGCCGCCGCGACCCGGTCAAGGCGGACCTGCGCGGCATCGGCGAGCGGGCGCGGGGCCCGCACCTCGTGCTGCTGGCCCGGTCGCAGGTCGGCTGGCGAAGCCTGTCACGGCTCATCTCGCGGGCCAACCTGGCCGGCACGAAGGGCGTGCCGCAGTTCCGTCAGGCGCTGCTCGAGGAGCACCACGAGGGGCTCGTGGCGCTATCGGGCTGTCGGGACGGCGAGATCGCGCGCCGGTTGCGGGTCGGCGATCGGGCCGGCGCCCGGGCGGTCGCGGAGCGCTACGCGACGACGTTCGGCCGGGGGGACGGACCAGCGACGAGCGGGTTCTTCATCGAGCTCAGCCACCATCTGCTGCCCGATGACGACTGGCTCGTGGCGGAATCGGCGGCCCTCGCCGCGGAACTCGGGCTGCCGGTGGTCGTCACCAACGACGTCCACTACACGACCGCCGCCGATCGCGAGCTGCACGACGTCCTGACCGCGATCCGGCACGGCCGGACGCTCGACACGCTGGCCGACCTGCGGCGCCCCGACGGCGAATCGCACCTCAAGTCGGGCGAGGCGATGGCGGCGCTCGGTGCCATGTTCGAGTCGGCGCCGGCGCGGGCGTGGCGCGAGGGCATCGCCACATCGGTCGAGCTCGCCGCGTCATGCTCGGTCGACCTGGCGTTCGAGCAGTATCGCTTCCCGGGCTTCGCGGTCCCCAGCGGCGAGACGCCGTTCTCGTACCTCTCCGAGCTGTGCTGGGAGGGCGCCCGCAAGCGCTACCACCCGCTGACCTCGGCGGTGTTCAACCGGCTCGCCCACGAGCTCGCGGTCATCGAGCGGGCCGGGCTGGCCGAGTTCTTCCTCATCTGCTGGGACCTGATGCGCTTCGCCAAGGACCAGGGCATCCCGGCTCAGGGTCGGGGGAGCGCGGCGAGCTCGATCGTCGCCTACACCCTCGGCATCAGCCGGGTCGAGCCGATCCAGCACAACCTCCTGTTCGAGCGGTTCATCAACGAGGGCCGGACGACCTACCCCGACGTCGACATCGACTTCAGCTCGGCGCGGCGGGAGGAGGTCATCCAGTACGTCTACCGGACCTACGGGCCGGAGCACACGGGGATGGTCTGCAACCTCGTGACGTACCGGGCGCGGTCGGCGGTGCGAGAGGTGGGCGTCGCGCTCGGGTTCCCGCGGCCGCTGGTCGACCGCGTGGCGAAGGCGCTCGAGACGTACGACTCGGTGATGGTCCGGCGCGACCTCGAGGCCGATGGTGGCTTCGCCGAGTTCTTCCATCGACCCGGCGAGGGAGAGCCGCCCGAGGTGCGGGCCGCCGTCGAGGCGGAGGAGCGCGGCCTGGTCGACGGGATGGGCCAGCTGAACACCCGGCTGCCGCTCGTCGGCAAGGTGCCGCCATGGCGCCAGCCGCCGAAGCCGACCGACCCGAACGCACCGCGACCGTTCGCCTGGCTCCGCGACATCGACGATCCGTCGAGGACCGAGGCTGGCGCCACCGACGGCGGCGCCCCGGTCACGACGATCCGGTCGGGGCCGTCCGACGACGAGGGCGGCCCGGGCGACTCCCCGGCGAGCGTGGCCTGGCTGCGGGCCGGCCGTGGGACGGGCTACCGGGCCGACGGGCCGCCGGGCGGGATCGTGCCGGTCGATCCGGACCACGGCATGCCGCTCCCGCCGGCCCGTAGCACCGATCGCCTCGGCCGGCCGAGCCCGTGGGACCCGCCCGCGCCGACTGCCGCGACGATGGGTCGCGACGGCCGTTCGTCGGTCGCCCGCGTCGAGCCCGAGCCACGCCCCCAGCCCCGTGGCGGTTCGACGGTCGGGCTGTCGCACTGGGAGCGCTGGCTCGAGTTCTGCGCCCGGATCGACGGCTTCCCGCGGCACCTGTCCATCCACAGCGGGGGCATGCTCGTGACCGCCGCCCCGCTCATCGACATCGCCCCGATCGAGCGGGCCACGATGGTCGATCGGGTCGTCGTCCAGTTCGACAAGCGGGACGTCGAGACGCTCAAGCTCATCAAGCTCGACCTGCTCGGCCTGGGGATGCTCGCCGCGATGGACGAGACGCTCCAGCTGATCGAGCACGACTGCGGGGTCTGTCTCGATCTCGACCGACTGCCCGAGGACGTGCCCGAGGTCTTCGAGATGCTCCAGGCGGCCGACACGGTCGGCGTGTTCCAGGTCGAGAGCCGGGCCCAGATGCAGACGCTGCCGAAGTCGAAGCCGAGCTCGCTCGACGACCTG
>DAIUES010000090.1:0-8962 GCA_036844985.1 Candidatus Limnocylindrales bacterium | reverse complement strand
AGACGAGACCGAGCGCGGCCACGACCGCGAGCAGCAGGACGGCCGGACGCAGGCGGGTCATGGGGCGGGTTTCGGCGCAGCGGGCGCAGCGGGGTCGGCGGGCGTGGCGGGGTCGGGGTCGCCGTCCGGCGCGTACAGGTCGGAGAGCTCGGCGGCGAACCGATCGAGCAGCGCCCCGTTGCGCGGCACTCGGCCGGCCTGGTCCGGCATCCGACCGCCGAGCCACAGCCAGTCCTTCGACTCGTCGAGCAGCCGGTCGGCGATGCCGAGGATCCGGGCGAGGGCCAGGCCAAGGGTGTCGGAACCGCGCGGCGGATCGGTGCCGGCCGCGCGCGCATCGAGCACCTCCAGCGGGAGCTCGACGGCGAGCAGCGGTCGCTCGTCATCGCCGACGCTGAACTTGGCGAACGGGAACTCGTCGTTCCAGCGCAACAGCTTTCGGTACGACTTGCGGAACATGTCGGTGATCGGCGGCGCGAAGTGGGCCCAGCAGATGAGCCCGAGCGACGGATCGAGGATGACCGTCACGCGAAGATCGAAGCGACGGTGGCCGTCGAGCACGAGGTCCCAACTGGCGATCCCGTCGCGTTCGGCGCGGTCGACGGGTTCGACATCGAGATCGGCGAGCCAGCGCTCGACGTCGGCCGGCAAGACGGTGCCGACGCGTGCACCGGTGTCGGCGGATGGCATGGCCCGCGGAGTCTAGCCGAAGACGCGGCCGGAGCGGTCCGGCACCAGTCGCGGCGCGTGGTGGGGACCGCTCGAGGCACCGACGATGTCATCGGCAGGCACCCGCCGGTGCGATCGGTCCGCACCTGCCGGACATCGTCGACCCGTCGGATTGTGAACCGTAAGGAGGTCTGCGCCGCCCCGACCAGGGACGACAGCAGGTCCGGACAACGTCAGCCTCCGACCCGGAGCAATGCCATTCACCGCGACCGTATGACGGCTCCGTGGGGCCCCGGGACCCGACCGGGCGCCTCGAATGGCTTGTGACCCGGAAGGATGCCGATCGACTCAGGCTTTATGCCGGTCGAGCCGCTGGTGCCGCCGCGGAGGCGACCGGCGAGAGGACATACGGTCGCCTGGATCGGCGTTCTTCCTCGTCGCGTGTGTGGGCGACGGGCCAAGGCCGTTGGCGGCGGCACGGGCCGGCGGAACGGGCCGGCGGAACGCGTCTTCGGCCCGCGCCGGCGGTCCGCGCCGGCCTCCCGCCTCGCTCCCGGCTGCCCGCTCCGGGCCCGCCCCGCCTCGCCCCGGCTCGCCCGCGTCGCCCATCGCGGCGCGACGACCTTAGCGGCGGCCCTTCGCCACGGCCGCTGCGCGCCCCACGGCTGCCGCGCCCGCCCCCGCCCCGGTCACGACGCTCGAGCCGAGGCCCGAAGTCGTCCCACCCGCAGCCTCCTCGTGCGCGTGCATCCCACCCATGTGATCGTGGGCGTGCCGGCTGCCCGGTCGGATCTCGACCGACTCGCCGCTCTTGATGACCTTGCGCACGAAGTCGGTCGAGCGGATGTCGGCGGCCACCTTGACGTTGCGGCCCAGGCGGGCACCTCGCGGCACGACCGCACGCTTGCCGACCACGGTGATCCCGGTGTTGAGCCGACCCGGTTCCTGGCGGTTGGGCCGATCGTCGTCCGGCCCGAGCCCGACGATCGCGCCCTGACCGATGACGACCTCCTTGTCGAGGATGGCCTTGTCGATGACCGCGCCCGACCGGATGACCGAGTCGAACATCACGATCGAATCGCGCACGACCGCACCGACATCGACGCGCACGCCCGGCGACAGCACGGAATTGACGACCGTGCCGTTGATGACGCAGCCGTGGCTGATGAGGCTGCGATGGACCTGCGCAGTCGAGCTGATCTTGGCCGGTGCACGTTCCTCGGACCGGGTATGGATGATCCAGTCCTTGTCGTACAGGTCGAACTCGGGCATGTCCTCGAGGAGCGCCATGTTGGCCTTCCAGTACGACTGGATGGTGCCGACATCCTGCCAGTAGCCGTTGTAGCGATAGCCGAACACCCGGGCCTCCGCACCGAGCATCGCAGGGATCACGTCGCGCCCGAAGTCGACCCGCTCCTCCGACAGCCAGCGCCGCAGCGTCTTCTTCGAGAACACGTAGACGCCCATCGACGCCAGGTCGCTCTTGGGTTGCTTGGGCTTCTCCTGCCATTCGACGACCCGATCGGCATCGTCAAGGGCGAGGATGCCCATCCGCGACGCCTCGGCCAGCGGTACCCGCCGAACCGCGATCGTCACGTCGGCCCGTCGCCGGCGATGGGCCGCGATGAACGGCTGGTAGTCCATCTTGTAGATGTGGTCGCCGGCCAGGACGACGACGGTGTCGGACGCGTCGTGCTCGATGACGTTCATGTTGCGCAGCACCGCGTCGGCCGTGCCGCGATACCACTGCGCCACCCGGCCCCGGGCGATGTACGGCTGGAGGAGCTTCACCCCACCACGGGCGCGGTCGAGGTCCCATGGCCGGCCCAGTCCGATGTGGTCGTTCAGCGAACGCGGGTTGTACTGGGTCAGGACCACGACGTCGTGGATGTCGGAGTTGACGCAGTTGGACAGCGTGAAGTCGATGATCCGGTACTTGCCGCCGAACGGCACCGCCGGCTTGGCCCGTTCCTGGGACAGGATCGAGAGGCGCTCACCCTCACCACCCGCGAGGATGACCGCCATCGTTCGCTTCACGGTCAGGGTGGCTCTCCCGCTGCGTGGCGTTCCCGTGCCGCGATGCTAGCACGCGGCGGCCAAGCTACAGGAACAGCCGCGGGTTGACGAACCGTCCGCTCATCTCGACCATCCAGTGCAGGTGGTCGCCGGTGGCGTGACCGGTGCTGCCCTGGGTGCCGATGATCTGGCCGCGCTTGACTCGCTGACCCTCGCCGACCGGGCAACCGGGCTGCATGTGGGCGTACCACGTCCGCACGTTGCCGGCATGGGCGATGACCACGATCCAGGCCGGGTCGGCGCCGTCGGCCCAGTTCCAGCCACAGGTCACCACGACGCCGGCGGCGCCAGCCCGGATCGGTGAATTGGTGGGTCCCACCAGGTCGATGCCGTTGTGGTAGTGCGCACAGCCGTTGCCCGGCGCGTAGTACTCGAACGAGCTGCAGCCGTATTCGCCACTGATCGTGAAGCGGTCCATCGGCCAGCGCATCGTGCCGCTGAACTTGCTCGGGATGCTGCCGCTGCGGACCTGCGCGGCCACGAGCGCGTCGATCTTCTTGGCGAGCTTGCGCTGGTCCGCTGCCGCCTGAGCGATGATCCGCGCGGCGGCCGCCTTGTTGCGGGCGATCGCGGCATAGCGCGCCTTCTGCTGCGCCAGCGTCTTGGCGACCGCCTTCTCGAGCACGCGGAGCTGCTTCTTGGTGTCGTTGAGGGCGCGCAGGCTCTTGTCGAGGGCACGCTTCTGGGCAGCGGTCTCGAGGCGCAGCGCGTCGGTCCGGGTGCGCGTGTCGGCGACCGTCTGGTGGATCGCGGCGAGCGTCTCCTTGTCGCGCGCGATCTGGGCCGCAAGCGCCTTGTCCTGTTCGCCGACGTCGATGTAGTAGCTCATCTCGGCGAGCATGTCGGTGAACGTGCCGCCGGACAGGAACGTCTCGAGCGGTGACGTCCGGTCGGTGTCGTAGGCGTTGCGGATCCGATCGGCGAGCAGCGCCCGGCGGGCAGCCAGCTCCTCGCGCTTGGCGGCCTCGTCGGCCTGCACCCGCGACAGCTCGATGTCCATGTAGCGCACCTGCAGGACGAGGTTCGCGTAGGCCGCCTTGACGACGTCGATCTTCGACTCCATCCGGGTGATCTTGCGGCGGACCGCGGTCAGGTCGGCGCCGATCGAGCGGAGCTGCGTCTTGGTGCTGTCGATCTCGGCGGCCAGACCGGCCTGCAGGTCGTTGAGGGCGCGAACCTGTGCCTTCTGGGCAGCGACTTCCTTCTTGAGCGCGGCCTGCTTGGCGCGGGCATCGGACAGCTCGTCGCCACGCACGGTGGCCGTATTGCCCGACGCGCCGAGCAGACCGACCACCAGCGGCAGCAGCAGCAGGAACATCGGGAACGCGCGACGGCGGCGGGGTGCGTCTGTGGCGTTGATGGGGTTCGACCAGCCGTCGGGTCCGGGACGACCGCGTTCGGACCGATCCGATCGGACGTGGGGGCGGCGGGTCACGTTGGCGACGTCATCGTGCGAGCAGACTCCGTTGGTCGACACCGTGCGTGGCGGGGCACGGCGCGGTCGACGGTCAGGCCCGCCGGTGGTCGCCGTCCCTCAGACTGGGCACTGCCACAGGACGACGTCGGATCCGGCTCCCGGGGATGATACCCCCTCTTCGCCGACCGGCAACCTCGGGCAGTCTAATCGCGCCGGTCCGGCCGACCGGATGGCGAGATGGTCCGGGGTGGAGATGGGACCTGCGGTGGGGTCGTCAGACGCGGATGAGCACGGCCCACAGCGCCCCGATGATCAGGAACGGTCCGAACGGGATGTAGGTCTTGCGCCCGATCCGACGGGCCGCGAGCAGCACGACGAGCACGACGCCGGCCACGATCAGGCCGAACAGGGTCCCGCCGAGCGCTCGGTCGCCACCGAGCAGCAGCCCGGCGCCGACAAGGAACTTCACGTCGCCCATCCCGAACGCCCCCGCTCCGAACGGGATTGATGGCAGGTACAGCACGGCCGGGATGGCGACCGCGGCCAGGATCGCCAGCACGAGCTCGCCACGCACGAGCGGGTTCAACCCGGAGGCGGCGTAGATGAGCGCGACCGGGATGACCGGCAGGGTCAGCTCGTCCGGCAGGACCCGCTGGTCGAGGTCGGTGGCCAGCCCGAGGATGAGCGTCACGAACCACGCGCCGAAGATCGCGAGCGCCAGCGGATCGGTCCCGAACCGCAACGGCAGCAAGCCCAACGCGACGGCCCCGATGACGCCGCACACGACGGTCCGCCAATCGATCGGGCGGTCCGGCGGGTGCTCCTCGTCGTGCTCGGGCCAGGTCGTCGCGAACCGGTCGGCGACGACCCCGAGGACGGCGCCGACGAGGCCGAGCAGGAGGCTGCTCGGTTCGACCGTCACCGCCCCCGAGCCGCCATGTCGACGATCACGCCACGCGCCGCCCCGGAGCCGATGCGAGCGCCCTCGTCAGCCCGCTTTGCCCGCACCCGCGAGCGCGAGCTCGACGAGGGTCGCGTGCGACGAACCGGTCGCCCCACGCGGGGCGAACGGCACGGCCTTGCGGTAGTACGCGGTGCCCGCGATGTCGAGGTGGACCCACGGCACCGTCGCGAACTCGCGCAGGAACAGGGCGCTCTTGACGAGCGATCCCTCGGCCGAGCCCGCGTTCTGGAAGTCGGCGTACCAGCTCTCCATGTCGGGCACGTAGTCATCGACGAGCGGCAGCTGCCAGTAGCGCTCGCCGGCGCGGGCACCGGCCGCGGCGACCTCGTCGTACCACGGCTGGGGCGTCCCGAACGCGCCGGTGACGAGGTGGCCAAGGGCTCGCGACACCGCGCCCGTGAGGGTCGCGACGTCGACCAGGTGAGTCGCCCCGAGCCGCTCGGCGTAGGTCATCGCATCGCCCAGGATGAGTCGACCCTCGGCGTCGGTGTTGGTGATGTCGACCTTCTTGCCGTTGAGCGCGGTCACGACATCGCCCGGACGGGTGGAATGCGGGCCGGGCATGTTCTCGACCGCCGGCGCGACGGCCAGCAGCGGCGTCCCGGGCGCGAGTCGGGCGACGGTCTCGATCGCGGCGATCACCGTGCACGCCCCGGTCTTGTCCATCTTCATCTCTTCCATCCGGTCGGACGGCTTGATGCTGATGCCACCGGAGTCGAAGCAGACGCCCTTGCCGACGATCGCCAGATGCCGATCGAGTCGATCGCGCTGGCCATCGTCGCCTGAGCGCATGACGATCATCTGGGGGGGATTGTCGGAGCCGCGCCCGACGGCCATGAACATGCCCATCCCGAGCTCGGTCGCGCGCTCCGGCCCGATGACGTCGATCCACAGGCCGTGGCGCTCGGCGATGGCCCGTGCCTCGTCGGCCAGGACATCGGGCGAGATCTCGTTCGCGGCCCGGTTGGACAAACGGCGCGCGGTGTTGGCGCCCTCGGCCATGATGACGCCCCGCTCGCCGGCGGCCTGCACGGCGGGCGCATCGCCACCGGGCACGACGAGGATCAGCTCTTCGAGGCGCGGCGGCGCCGACTCGATCTCGTCGCGATACAGGCGCTTGGGGTCGTACGAGCCCTCGACCACCCCGCGGGCGACGAGCTCGGCGACGTCGGTCTCGCCGCCGTCGATCGCCGCATCGGCCACGAGCGGGGTCAGCCAAACCGCGAGCCGGCGGACGGTGCGACCGGCCAGGCGTCGTTCGGCCGTGGCACCGACGCGGACCAGCGTCTCGCGGTCGAGCTTGGCGGCCTCCCCGGCACTGACGGTCAGCAACCGCCCGGCCGGTAGGTCTCCGGCGCCGGCCAACGCGGTCGTGTAGCGCTTGGGGTAGAGCTCCTTGAACGTGGCCAGCGCACGGAGCTCCCCGCCGGAGCGTCGATCGAGCTCATCGAGCGGGCCGGAGAACTCGGCCTCGCCGACGACGGGGATGACGAGGACGTCCGCGGCGACGTCCCATGGCTGATCGGTGACGACACGAAGCTGCACGGTGATCGGAACCTCCCGGGTTGGGGGCCGCGGTCGGTGCCCTCGTCGCGGCAGACGTCGAGATGTTGGCCGCAGTGTAGCGCCGGGTCGTCGTCAGGGAGCAGTCACGTCGAGGGGCACGGCCAACGCGTCGAGCAAGTCGGTGTAGGCCTGTTCGATCGCGATCGCCGCGTCATTCATCCGGCCCCGGCCGATGTCGGCCATGATCAGGACGAGGGCGCGCGTATCGGGTGGCAGGCGCGCCTTGGCGGCCTCCTCGGCCTTGATCGCGTCACGCACGGCGGGAGTCACCGCGCCGTCGGCGGCCCGGACCGTCTCGTACAGCCGGCGGAGGGCTCGGTCGTAGCCCTCGCTGCGGTCGAGCCAGGCGTCGAGCGTCGTGACGTCGACCGTGGCCGCGAGCTGGTTGCGCATCGTCCGCGCGGCAGCGATCGCCTGGTCGGCACCATCGAGCGTCGTGAGGGCTCCGTCGTAGTCGGCGCCCCGACCCTTGGCCGCCGCGGCGACGACGGACTCGTCATGCTGGGCCAGCAGCCGCGACAGCCGGATCGCACTGAGCGAGCCGGCCGTCAGCCGGGTCCAGTCGGCCTCGAGCCCGTCGGTCGCCGCCGGCGCGTCGGCCGCCCGCGCGGCCCGGGCCAGGACGTCGGGCGACACGCGGTAGACCGCAGCCGGATCGCCGAGCAACGACACGTTGGCGAGATCGCCCCGCACGACCTCGATGCGCGGCTCGATGGCAGCGAGCAGGCCGGTGCCGGTGGTGATGGCGGTCTCGGCTGTCGTCGGGTCGTTGGCGGACAGGGCGGCGAGGGCGCCACGCGCCTGCTGGCCGAGGCCATCGACCGCGTCGCCGATCGAGCGCAGGTCGGCCTCGATCGGCTCGAGCGCAGCGACGATCCGGGCGTCATCGGCAATGGTCCGCCCGGAGCGCACCGGATCGGACGCCGGTCCCTCCATCCCGGCCACGATGCCGGCCGCGCCCAGGGCGATCAGACCGGCCGCCGCCAGCCAGCCGAGGGCGACGAGGCCGCGACGGATGACCGCCATCAGGCTGCGATCTCGTGGCGCTCGGGAGCGGTCGACACGTGGGTCCTCGCGGATGCGACGGGGGGAGTCGCGGAATCGTAGCATCGGCGGATGACCGGCCCCGACGCTCTGACCCCACGCCACGCCGCGACGCGACGCCTGCTGGCGACGCTACCGAAGGCCGAACTGCACCTGCACCTCGACGGATCGCTGCGGGTCGACACCGCCCTGGACCTGGCGCGGACGCGTGGCGTCGATGCCCCGGCGGACTGGCTCGGCATGTCGGCCGCGCTGGTGGCGCCGATGCCGTGCGCCAGCCAGGCCGAGCTGCTGGCGGCGTTCGACCTGCCCATCGCCCTCATGCAGGACGCCGAGGCGCTCGAGCGAATCACGGCCGAGCTCGTCGAGACCAAGGCGGCCGACGGCGTGCGCTACGTCGAGATCCGCTGGGGACCGAGGCTGCACGTGGCGCGCGGCCTGTCGCTGGCCGACGGCATCGCGGCCGTGTGTGCGGGCGCGCGCGCGGCGGCGGGCCGAACCGGCGTCGTCGTCCGGCTCATCGCGACGGCGCTCCGGTCCCACGATCCGGCGGGCAACGTGGAGCTCGCCGAGACCGCCGCACGGTTCATCGGCGACGGCCTGACCGGTTGGGACCTGGCCGGGCCCGAGGAGCGGTACCCCGACCCGCTGGACCATCGGCTCGCCTTCGATACCGCCCGGGCAGGAGGCCTGCGTATCACGATCCACGCCGGGGAGTGGGGTGGCGCGGCCCAGGTGCGGCGGGCCCTCGAGGTCGAGCCCGAACGGATCGCCCACGGACCCGGTGCCATCGACGACCCGGCGCTCATGGCCGACCTGCGGGCGCGCGCCATCACGCTCGACCTGTGCCCGACCTCGAACTGGCAGGCGGGCATCGTCCCGTCGATCGCGGCCCACCCGCTGGCACGGCTCCATCGGGCCGGCGTGCCCGTCACCCTGAACACCGACGACACGACGGTGTCCGACATCAGCCTGTCCGAGGAATACGTCCGAGCGGTCGAGACGATCGGGCTGACGCTGCCGGAGCATGGGCACGAGCACTAGCCTCTCCCCGTCATTGCGAGCGAAGCGAAGCAATCCATGGCGCTGCGTGCGGAGAGATGGATTGCTTCGTCGCTTTGCTCCTCGCAATGACGTGGAGGGAGCTTCCCGTCACCGCTCACGGCGGCTCACAGCCCCAGATACGCCTTCCGCACATCCGGATTGACGCTGATCTCAGCCGCACT
>DAIUES010000089.1:0-9099 GCA_036844985.1 Candidatus Limnocylindrales bacterium | reverse complement strand
GCCTGTGGGCGCGCGAGGTCGGGCGGATGGTCGGCATCGAGTTGCCGGTCCTCGCCATGGAGCACATGTACCTGCTCACCGAGGACATGCCCGAGGTCGCGGCCCAGGTCGCCAAGACGGGTCACGAGATGCCGATGGCGCTCGATTTCGCCGGCGAGATATACATCCGCCAGGAGGGCGGGGCGATGCTGCTCGGGACCTACGAGCAGGCATGCGTGCCATGGTCGCCGCGAGAAACGCCGTGGGACTTCGGGTCGCAGCTGCTCAAGCCGGACCTGGACCGCATCACCCCCGAGCTGAGCGTGGCGTTCAAGCACTACCCGGCGATGGGCACGATCGGCATCAAGCGCGTCGTCAACGGGCCGTTCACGTTCTCGCCCGACGGCAACCCGCTCGTCGGGCCCGTCCGCGGGCTGCGCGGCTACTGGGTCGCCTGCGGGGTCATGGCCGGACTGTCACAGGGCGGCGGCGTGGGGTTGGCCCTGGCCACCTGGATGACGGCCGGCGATCACGGCGACAGCGGCATGGATATCTGGGCGATGGACGTCGCCCGCTACGGCGATTACGCCACGCTTGCGTACACGAACGCCAAGGTCCAGGAGAACTACCGACGCCGGTTCCGGATCACCTTCCCCAACGAGGAGCTGCCCGACGCCCGGCCGCTGCTCACCACCCCGATCCACGACCGACTGACGGCGGCCAACGCGGTATGGGGCGCGACCTTCGGGCTGGAGCACGCGCTGTGGTTCCAGCGCCAAGGGCTCGAGCCCACGGAGGACGTCACCTTCCGCCGCTCGAACGCCTGGGACTCCGTCGCCGAAGAGGTCGCCGCGGTCCGCGAGCGGGTCGGGATGACCGAGATCTCGAACTACGCCAAGTACCGCGTCAGCGGGCCCGGCGCCGCGGCCTGGCTGTCGTCGCTGCTGACCCAGCGGCTGCCGGCGCCGGGCCGAATCACCCTCACCGCGATGCTCAACGGTGCCGGCCGCATCGTCGGAGAGTTCACGGTCGCCCGCGCGTCCGACGCGGACGTGTTCCATCTGTTCGGCTCGTTGCCGGCCGAGGTCCATCACTCGCGCTGGTTCCTGCACCACCTGCCGGCGGACGGATCGGTCCGGTTCGAGGTGCTCGGCCTGGGGCTGACCGGGCTGTCCGTCGCCGGCCCGCGGTCGCGCGACGTCCTGGCCGCGGTCGCGCCGGACCTCGACCTGTCGACCGAGGCGTTCCCGTTCATGACGTTCCGGGACGTTGACCTCGGCATGGTCCCGGCCCATGTCGCCCGGCTGAACTACTCCGGCGACCTCGGCTACGAGCTGTGGGTCCAACCGGAATACCAGCGCGCGCTGTTCGACCGGATGGTGGCGGCCGGCGAGCCGCACGGCCTGCGCCTGTTCGGGATGCGCGCCCTGATGTCGCTCCGGCTCGAGAAGAGCTACGGCACGTGGTTCCGCGAGTACCGCCCGATCTACACCATCGCCGAGGGCGGGATCACCCGCTACATCAAGCTCGACCACGACTTCATCGGACGCGCCGCGCACGAGACGGAGCTCGCCGACGGCGGACCCAAGCGCCGGCTGGTCACGTTCGTCGTCGAGCCCGACCCCGACGACCCGGCCGACGTCATCGGCGACGAGCCGGTGTGGCACGACGACACGGTCGTCGGCTGGATCACATCGGGTGGCTACGGCCACCACGTCAAGGAGTCCATCGCGCTCGGCTACGTCCCGACCGACCTCGTCTCGGCCGGTGGGCCCGGTGGGTCCGATGGGCGGTTCGAGATCGAGATCATCGGCCGGCGTCGCCCGGCGCGGCTGCAGCCCGAGCCGCTGTTCGACCCGAAGGGCCTCCGGATGCGGGCCTGACGATCCGTGGGACGCCACATGGGATCAACCTCGTGACATCGACCGATTCGGCGGACGTGCTGGTCGTCGACGGCAGCCCCATCCCGGTCCGGGATGGCGACTCGCTGGCGATCGCCCTCATCCGGGCCGGGCAGGTCCCCGGTCGCGGCGGCACGCTGTGCCTGGCCGGGGACTGCGGCAACTGTCTCGCCGAAGTCGATGGCGTCGCCTATGTCCGCACCTGCCAGACGCGGGCGCGACCCGGCATGGATGTCCGGCGTCACCCGGCGGAGGGCCTGCCGGTGCTGCCGGTGTTCGACCCGGCGGGCGACGACCCGGCGGGCGACGACCCCCGCCACGATCGTTCGATCGAGGTGCTGCGTGCCGAGGTCGACGTCGCGATCGTCGGGGGCGGCCAGGCGGGCCGCGCGGCGGCGGCGGAGGCGCAGGCGGCCGGCAAGATCGTGCTCACGCTCGATGCCGAGGTCGGCGACGAGGTCGTGGCCATCTATCCCGGCCCGACCATCGTCGTCCGCACGCCTACGGTCATGCTCCACGTCCACCCACGGGAGATCGTCATCGCGACCGGCGCGGCCGACATCCAGCCGGTCGTCCCGGGCAACGATCTCGCCGGGCTGT
This sequence comes from Candidatus Limnocylindrales bacterium, assembly GCA_036844985.1. Classification (GTDB taxonomy): domain Bacteria; phylum Chloroflexota; class Limnocylindria; order Limnocylindrales; family CSP1-4; genus SPCO01. Next base: position 6,619 of record DAIUES010000089.1, on the reverse strand, counting down.
TGACCGCCCGGGCCGCCGAGCGGCTGCACGCGGCCGGGGTCGACCTGGGCGACGCCGTTGCCGTCGGCACGCCACCGGACGGCGTCCCGTGTCTCGCGGTCGCCGGTCGGCTCGTCCGCTTCGAGGGCGACCACGAGGGCCGGGTCCGGGCCGTCGTCACGGCCGACGACTGGATCGGCGCCGAGACCGTGACCCCGTGCCGGACCGTGATCGTCGGCCTGGGCCGATCGCCCCGTGACACGCTGGTCCGGATGGCCGGCGACGTGCCGGTCCGGGTCGTCGGTCCGGCGGGTGACCACACGGCACTCCCTCCGCCACCGAGCGACGGCGTCGTGTGCCGCTGCATGGGCACGACCGTGGCCGAGCTCGAAGGCGCCTGGGGACGCGGCTTCACCGAGCTCGAGCTGCTCAAGCGTTCGAGCCTGGCCGGGCTCGGGACCTGCCAGGGCGGCGCGTGCCTGCCCCACGTCCGGTCCTGGATCGCCGCCCGCAGCGGTGCGGTGCCGGCGCCCTTCACCGCGCGCCCCGCAGCCCGCCAGATCACCCTCGCCGAGGCGGCGGCCGACGTCGCGATCGATGCGTTCCGCCGGACGCCACTCCACGACGAGCACCTCGCCCTTGGCGCGACGCTGGATCGCTTCGGCGGTTGGTGGCGGCCGTGGCACTACGGCGATGCGGTGGCCGAGTACTGGGCGGTCCGCGACGCCGTCTCGCTCGGGGACGTCAGCACGCTCGGCAAGATCGTCGTGTCCGGGCCGGACGTCGTCGAGGCGCTCGAGCGGCTGTATCCGTGCCACGTCGCGGATATCCGGCCGACGCGGTCCCGCTATGCGCTCCTCCTCAACGAGCGTGGCCATGTCATCGATGACGGGATGATCCTGCGCGACTCGGAAACGCGCTTCGTCCTGACGTTCACGTCGGGCGGCGCATCGAACGCCGAGATGTGGATCCGCGACTGGATCGCGACGTGGGGCCTGCGCGTCCACGTCCTCGATCAGACGATGTCGCTGGCGGCGATCAACGTGACCGGGCCCCACGCGAAGCGGCTGCTGGCGCGGGCCGGTCTCGAGGTCCCGCCGCGCTTCCTCGGTCACCTGCGGGCGGACATCGCGGGCGTGCCGTGCCACGTCATGCGCCTGTCGTTCACCGGTGAGACGGCGTTCGAGCTGCACCATCCGATCGATCGATCGGTCGAGCTGTGGCGCTCGCTGATGGCGCTGGGCGACGACCTCGGCGTCAAGCCCCACGGCCTGCAGGCGCTGTTCGGCCTGCGGCTCGAGAAGGGCCACGTGATCGTCGGCATGGACACCGAGCTCGACACGACCCCACGCCGGCTGGGCATGGACTGGGCGGTGCGGATGGACAAGCCCGCCTTCATCGGCCGGGCCTCGCTCGAGCGGACCGCGACGCTGCCGGACGAGCGTCGCCTGCACGGCTTCACGATGGCGTCGCCCGCCCCGATCGAGGGCGCCCCGATCATCGCCGATGGCCACATCGTCGGACACGTCACGGGCAGCTGGGACTCACCGGTCCTCGGCCACGCGGTGATGCTCGGCTGGCTGAAACGACGACCGTTCCCGGAGCAGGTCGAGATCGATGGCCGGGAGGCGTCGGTCAGCGCCCCGCCGTTCTACGACCCGGAGGGCCTCCGTGCACGCGCTTAGGGCGCCCGGCATCCGGGTGGTCGCCGATCCCGCTGCGCTCGATGCTGCCACGTGGGCCGACGACGGCCCGGGTCGGGAGGTGTTCGAACCGCTCGTCCTGCGCCTGGCGTCCGACGAGGCGTTCGCCATCGGGGCGACGGGCGTCGAGCTGGCGGACCCCGACGCGATCGTCGTCGCCGAGGCCGGCTTCACCGCCCTGATGTTCCCCGCTAACGAGTTCGTCGCGCATGTCGTGCCCCACATCGAATGGCCGCCACCGCGCAGCCGGCCGGCCTTCGCCCAGGGCACGATCGGCGGCGTGCCGGCCAAGCTCTACCTGGACCCGACCGGGGCGGCCACCGTGTTCGTGCTGACCGCCTATGTCGATGACCTGCTGACGCGGCTCGAGGTGGTGCCGTCGTGAGCGGCCTGGCGAGCGAATACGCGCACGACTACGTCGAGACCTTGCGACCGCTGACCTGGCACGAGCCGCGCTCGACGTACGACGTGGTCATCGTCGGCGGGGGAGGGCATGGGCTCGCGACCGCGTACTACCTCGCCTCGCGGCACGGGATCACGAACGTGGCCGTGGTCGAGGCCGACTACATCGCGTCAGGCAACACGGGTCGCAACACCACCATCATCCGGGCCAACTACGGCGTGCCCGAGGCGGTCCGGTTCTACCAGCACTCGCTCGAGATGTACGCCGCGCTCGAGGACGAGACCGGCGCCCGGATCCTGCACCAGGAGAAGGGGCTGATCTGGCTGGCCCACACCGAGATGGCGATGCGCGCCGAGCGGGCGCGCTGCCTGCTCAACACGGCCTGCGGCGCGGAGACCGTGATGCTGACCCCGGCCGAGGTCAAGGAGCTCGTGCCCCAGATCGACCTCGGTGGCGGCGGCCGCTATCCCGTGCTCGGCGCTTCGCACCACGTCCGCGCCGCGACCGCCCGACACGACCGCGTCGCGTGGGCCTTCGCGGCGGGCGCGATGGACCGCGGCGTCCACGTCATCCAGCACACCCCGGTGACGGGATTGCTGCGCGACGGTGACCGAGTGGTCGGCGTCAGGACGGCCGGCGGGGACATCTCGGCGGGGGTCGTGCTGTCGGCCACCGGTGGGCGGGTGACGGCGATGGCCGCGCACGCCGGGGTGCGGCTGCCGGTCCGGACCCACCCGCTCCACGCGTTCGTGACCAACGACTATGCCCAGGCCTTCCCCAAGATCGTCAGCGACACGGAGCTGTTCTGCTATGTCTCGCAGACCGATCGGGGACAGATGCTCATCGGCGCCGAATTCGACGCCCAGCCCTCGTATTCGCGGCGGTCGTCGTTCGACGCCCTGCGGGGGTACGCGTACAAGATCACCCACCTGCTGCCGTTCCTGCGCGACCTGCGGATCCTGCGCACGTGGGCCGGCATCTGCGACATCTCGGCCGACTTCTCGCCGATCATGGGCGCCACCGGCGTCGATGGGTTCCTCGTCACGACCGGCTGGGGCACGTGGGGGTTCAAGGCGATCCCGGCCGGTGGTGAGGCGATGGCCTAGCTGATCGCCACGGGTCGGACGCCGGAGCGCATCGCCCCGTTCGCCCTCGATCGGTTCCGGCGGGACCACGTCCTGGCCGACCAGGGCTCGACCGGGACGCGCTGATGGCCTGGCTGACCTGCCCGACATGCGGCCGCCGCCCGCTCGATGAGTTCGCGTTCGGTGACGAACGGCGCCCGGCGCCGGACTGGATCAGCGACACAGCTGAGCGTGACTTCGACGTGGTCTGGATCTTCGAGAATCCCGACGGCCCGACGACCGAACGCTGGTTCCACGCGGCCGGTTGCCGCCGCTGGCTGACCGTCCGGCGCGACACGAGCACCGACACCGTGCTCGAGATCGGGTCGTGACCGAGCGGCTGTCGGACCGTTCGTTCGAGATCGCCCTGCGCAATCGGGTGGTGTTCGGCGTCGGCGCCGTCGAGCGGCTGCCCAAGCTGATCGCCTCGACCGGCCGCTCGCGGGCGTTCGTCGTGACCGACCCGGGCGTGGTGGCGTCGGGGGTCATCGACCGTGTCCGCGGCGTGCTCTCGGCGGCGGGCGTCGCGGTCAGCGTCCATGATGGGGTCGAGCCGAACCCGGGCACGACCTCGGTCCTGCGCGGCAGCGAGGCGCTCGTCGCGTTCGGTGTCGGGAACACCGCGATCGTGCCCGTCGGCGGTGGCTCATCGATGGATTCGGCCAAGGTCATCGCCCTCCACGCCGCGAACGGCGGGGAGGTGCTGGCGCTCGGCTACCACCGCGACGACGTCGCTCCGGGTGGCCCGCTGATCGCGCTGCCAACGACCGCCGGCACCGGTGCCGAGACCAACACGTACGGGGTCATCACCGACGAAGCGGCCGGTCGCAAGGACTACGTCGGCCACCCGTCGTTGCTGCCGGTGGCGACGATCCTCGACCCGGGCCTGACGGTCGGGCTGCCGCCCGCTGCGACGGCCGCGACCGGGGTCGACGCGATGACCCACTCGCTCGAATCGTTGCTGTCGGCCAACCCCAACCCGTTCGCCGAGGCGATGGCTGTCGACGTCATCGCGACCGTCGGGGAGTGGCTGCCGCGGGCGGTCGATGACGGCACGGATCTCGAGGCCCGTTCGCGGATGTTGATGGCATCGCACCTGGCCGGGGTCGGGCAGGCGAGCGGGACCGGCGTCGGGCTGGTGCACGCGCTGGGGCACGCGCTCGGCACGCGCGGGCGGCTCGCCCACGGCCTGGCGCTCGCGGCCGTCCTGCCCGAGGTCCTCGCGTTCTATGCGGAGTCGGTCGGGTTGCGTGACCGGGAGCTGGCCCGCGTCGGGGTGGCGTTGCGCGCGGCGTCCGCCACCGAGCCCGACGTCAGCGCGGCGGCCGCGGCGATCGGTGCCGTGCGACGGCTGCTGCGCGAGCTCGGGCTGCGGCCGGGACTCCGCTCGCTCGGCTTCGACGACGCCACCCTCGATGTCGTCGCCCGGGACGCCATCGATGACGCGGCGATCCGCAACTCGCCGCGCCTGCCGATCTTGGCGGAGGCGCGCTCGATCCTGGCGTCGGTCAGCGGCTGACGGTTACGGCGCGGGCTTCGCCAGATCGCTGATCTTCACCAGGCCGTACTGGTCGGCCGTCGCCCTGGTGACGACGAACCCGTTCTGGTCGGTGGCCTCGGCGTAGTCGAGCGCGACGAGACCCTTCGGTGCGATCGCCGCGGCCAGCGCCGCGCTGGTGGCCTTCGGGTCGGTCGTCGCCTGTCCGGCGCCGCCGTTGACGAACTCGAGCGCGGTCGCGGCGTACTCGGCGAGCACGTCGATCTGGCCCGACTCGAGGGCCGGGAACACGATCTCGCGGTTGCCGAGCTGGAACTTGCGTTCGACCGTCGCGCCGTTGCCCTCGAGCGTCTGGGCGAAGATCTCGCCGATGATCTCCTGCTCGTAGAAGTTGGTCGACCCGACGGTGATGTCGCCGGAGATCCCGGCGCTGATCGAGTCGAAGTTCTGGGCCGTGATCCAGTCGCGGGCGACGTCCGGGACGGGCTTGAGATCGACGGTCACGGCGCGGTTGAGGGCGGTCAGCTCGGCCTGCGTCAAGCGCGACATGACGGTGTTCAGGACATCGGCGACCCCGGGGTTGGCGTCGATGACGTCCTTGCGCACGACCGGGATGAGGTTGTCGGCGAGCTGGAGCTGCTTGTCGTCCTGCAGCAGGACGTAGTCGTTCACCGCGATCACCGGATCCGATGTCAGCAGCAGGCCGACCTGGATCTGGCCCGAGGTCAGCGCCTGGACGGTCAGCGGCCCGCCCGTATCGAGCGGGGTGAAGCCCTTGAACTGGAGGCCGTAGACGTCCTCCAGGCCCTTGAGGCAGAAGGGACGTTCGGGGCACTCTGGCGGGCCCCCGAGGGTGAGCAGCGAGGCGACGGTCGGCCCGCTCGGGGCGAGCGAGTCGCCGTCGCTCGGGACGACGCTGGTCGATGGCTGGCTGGCCGCTGTCGATGGGCTCGGGCTGCTCCCACCCGACGTGCAGGCACCGACGAGCAGGGCCAGCAGCGTCGCCCCGAGAGCGGCCGTGCGGATGTGCCGCATGGGTCCTCCTTGGTCATTCGGGTTCCGGCGGGCAGGATAGCAGCGGTCGCCGGAGTGGGCCGCCGGCTGGCCGGTCAGAGGACGACCGGTCGACCCGCCGCGGGCGCCGCAGCCGGCTGGCCGATCGTGCCCGACGGACGGTCGGCGGCGAGGCCGGGCGACACGACCAGTCGCTCGACCAGCGTGAACAGGCGATCGGTCACGATGGCCAGCAGCGCGACGAGGACCGCCCCGCCGACCAGCTGATCGTCCTGCTGCAGCGCGAACCCGTCGACGATGAACCGCCCGAGCCCGCCACCGCCCACCAGCGCGGCGAGGGTCGCCGTCGCCACGACCTGGACCGCCGCCGTCCGGGTGCCGGCGATGATGACCGGCAGGGCGATCGGCAGCTCGACCCGCCACAGGACCTGTGCCTCGGTCATGCCCATCCCCCGGCCCGCCTCGACCATGTCGCGGGGGACTTCGCGGAGGCCGACGTAGGTGCTCGTGAGGACCGGCGGGATGGTCAGCACCAGCAGGGCCGGGAAGGCCGTCGCGAAGCCGATCCCGAAGAACGTGAAGAAGATCAGCAGCAGGGCATAGGACGGGATCGCCCGCCCGATGTTGGCGATGCTGACCGTCAGGAACGCCCCTCGCCCGGTGTGGCCGATGAGCAGGCCGATGGGCACCGCGATGAGCGCCCCGACCGCCACGACGAGGCCCGACAGCCAGAGATGCTCCACGAGCCGGCTGGGGATCCCGGTCGTTCCCGCCCACGTGGCCGGATCGAGGAACCAGCTGACGACGCCGCCGAAGCCGTCCACCTTATTGGCTCCGGGTCCACGGGGTCAGCAGCCGACCCATTTTTTTTTTTAATGATACGGCGACCACCGAGAGC
>DAIUES010000088.1:1260-9349 GCA_036844985.1 Candidatus Limnocylindrales bacterium | reverse complement strand
ACGCCATCGGCGCGAACTACTCGGACGCGCGCGGCTACTCGGGTCGCGGGGTCATCGTCGGCATCGTCGAGTACACCCGCGTCGACTACAGCCTGTCCGGTCTGGGCCCGGCGCGCCTCGACAGCTATCGGGTCAGCTCGACGGGGCTGTCCTGTCCGCACTCGCGCGGCTCGTACCGCAACAGTGCCGCCATCCGGCACGTCAGCTGGGCCGCGGCGATCGCGGTCGGGCGTGGCGGGACGTACAAGGGAGTCGCCAACAACGCCCGCCTGGTCGACGTCTCGGCCGACGCCGCGCCGACCGCGGATTCGGCCGACCCGCGCATCCTCAAGGCGGTCGATTGCGCGATCCTCCTGGGGGGCGCCCATCTCGTGACGATGTCGCTCGTCCAGAACGACCGCAGCACGTTCTCGACCTCGGACGCCTACTTCGATGCGGTGGTCTGGGATCACCACCGCCTGGTGGTGGGCAACGGCGGCAACAACTATTCGGCGTCGAACTCGAATTGCCCTGGCACGAACGAACGGGTCCAGAGTCCTGGCTCGGCCTGGAACGTGCTGACGGTCGGGGGCGCCTCGAACAACGGCCGCTGGCTGTGGTACCGGACAGACCGGTCCGAGCCGGGGTTCTGTTGGGAGGACCCGCTCGGTCATCCGGGCGACGTGCATGATCGGGTGAAGCCCGAGCTCGTCGCCCCGGCCCAGACGATCAGCACCGGCTTCGCCAATGGCACCGGCGTGTCGGCCGCGACGCCGATGGTGGCGGGCGTCGCCGCCTCGGTCATCGGCCAGCAGCCCTCCCTGTTGAACTTCCCCGAGCGGGTCAAGGCGATCATCCTGGCGGCGTCGGAACGACGGCACGCGTTGACCCCCTCGCGTGTCGAGAACCAGGGCGCCGAGGGCATGGGCGCGCTGTCGGCAGAGTGGGCGACCCGGATCGCCGCCCGCGACAAACGACTGCTCACCGGCGACTACGGCGGGACGACCATCACGGCCGAGCGCCACGGTGACTGTTACGCGCTGCCCGATCCGATCCGCGTCGACTTCGTCGTGGGCGCGTCCGATCGCCACGTTCGCTTCGTCGTCGACTGGATGGCCCACACCGGTGCGGCCAACCCGCGCTCCGGATCGACCGTGTCGCGCCGCTATGCCGACCTCAACCTGACCATCCGGAAGGGCGACGAGGTGGTCGGATCCTCGAATCGGAGCGCCTCCAACATCGAATGGGTCGATTTCCGGGCGTCGACCCTTGGCGTCGGAACGTATACCGCGACGATCAGCCCGGTCCGCTGGGGATGTGCCATCGCCGAGGAACCGATCGGCTGGGCGTGGGTGAGCTTCGCGACGTGATCGATGGTCGTTCCGGTCGTCTCGCGATCACGATGGCGATCGCACTCGCGACGTGGGCCTGTGGGCCGCAACCGGCCAGCCCATCGGCAGGCAGCGCAACCCCTCCGCCAGCGCCGGGCGGCACGGCCACCACGGCGTCGGATCCCGCGTCGACGGTCGACTCGAGCGGCCCGGTGCTTGCCTCTGAGGGGCGGCTGATCTGGCTCGTCGACGCGGCGGGCGCGGCCGGGTTGTGGACGACGGACCTCACTGGTGGCGACGCGGTCGTCTACTTGCCACCCGTCAGGAACGACCCGACCACGCCGCGAGACGCGATCCTCGTCGGCGACGCCATCGTCGTCATCGTCGACCGTCCGGGAGCCAGCGAGCTGACCATCGTTCGTCCCGGAACGGCGCCCCGCGTCGTTCTCGACCGCGTCAGCCAGGTGATGCCCGACACGGCCGAGTCGGTCATCGCGGTCCGGGACGAGGATGCCAGACAGCAGGTCGTGCGGGTCCCACTCGGGAACGGTCGGCCCGCTGTCCTGTGGGAGGCCGCATTCCCCCGCGACGCGTCGGCCGCCAGCAGCCCGTTCGGGGTCGCCCTGTCACCGGACCGGCGGACCGTGGCCGCGGGCTGGGTCGGTGGCATGGTGACGATCGTCGGACCGACCACGTCGACCATCGATGACGTCGGGGCGCCGCTCGTCGTCGGCGACGGCGGTCGACTGGCGGCCACGTTCGGGCGTGCCGGCGAGGCCTACCGCATCGACGGCGACGCGGTGATCGACCTTGCCCCGCCCGACAGTGACCCGCTGGCGCTGGCCGGGACCGGGTTCGTGGCGTGGCCGGTGGTCGATGCCGGCGGAACGCTGACAGCGATCCAGCTCGAGGACGTGCTGGCCGGTGCCAGTCGGACGTTCCCGGTACGCGGGCCGGCAAGCGCGCTGCGCGAATTCCGGCCGGATCACGTGCTGCTCGAGACGACGCCGTTCGATCCGCTCCATCGGACGATCGGTTACCTCGAACTCGGCGACGGCCGGTTCGGCACGTTCGAGGCCGCTGCCCCCGCGCCAGCCGACTGACGCGGCGCGGCAGCGAAGCGGGTACCCTCTCCGAACGGCCAGCGGAGGACGCCACCCATGACACGCGACATCCTGCTCATCGGCACGCCCAAAGGGGCCTTCTTCGTCGAGCGCGGCGGCACGGACGGGACGTGGGATCTGCGCGGTCCCCTGTGCGAGGGCTGGCCCATCCACGACTTGATCGTCGACCCGGCGAGCGGCGCCATCCTGGCGGCCGGCGGCAGCCCGTGGTACGGGCCGGCCGTGTGGCGCAGCGACGATCTCGGCGCCAGCTGGAGCCACTCGAGCAAGGGCCTGACCTACAACGACGGCGGGGGCAGTGCCGCCGACGCGCCGGCGACCGAGGCAACCGACACGACCGAAACGGCCACGGACGCGACCGACGCCCCCGACGGGCCGCCGGACCGCTCGATCAAGACCGTCTGGAGCCTCGCGATCGCACCCGACGGGGCCATCCTCGCCGGGGTCGAGCCGGCCGGCCTGTTCCGCAGCGAGGACGGTGGCTCGACCTGGACGCACGTCGAGGGCCTGACCGGCCACCCGACGCGCCCCACCTGGCAACCGGGCGCCGGCGGCCTGATCCTGCACACCATCGTTCCCCACCCGACCGACCCGTCCCGGACCTGGGTCGGCATCTCGGCTGTCGGCGTGTTCGAGACGCGCGATCGTGGCGCGACCTGGGAACCGCGCAACCGCGGCGTCCGCGCCGATTTCATGCCCGACCCGCATCCGGTCACCGGCCAGTGCGTCCACAAGCTGGCGATGGCCGCAGGCGAGCCCGAGACCCTTTATCAGCAGAACCACTGCGGCGTCTATCGCTCGACCGATGGCGGCGCGTCCTGGACCGACCTGTCGGCCGGGGTGCCGAGCGAGTTCGGCTTCCCGCTCGTGACCCACCCGCGCGATCCGTCGACGTTCTGGGTCATCCCGCTCAACGGCGCGGATCGCGGTCGATTCGTCCCCGATGCCAGCGTTGCCGTGTGGCGGACCCGCGATCGCGGCGACACCTGGTCCCGCGCCGCGACCGGCTTGCCCCAGCACGACGCCTACCTGTCGGTGCTGCGCGAGGCGATGGCGCGCGACGATCACGACCCGGTCGGCATCACCTTCGGCACCAAAACGGGCCAGCTGTGGCACAGCGCCGACGAGGGCGACTCGTGGCAGCTGGTGACGGCCAATCTGCCCGAGATCTGGGCCGTCGAGGCCGTCACGGTCGCGGACTGACGACCCGCGCGGCGGATCGGCGAGGATCGGCGACGCATGGCGACCGTCCTGCTGCCACGCTCGCTCCTGGCGCTGTTCCCGGGCGTCGAACGGCGCCACGCGGTCGTCGGCGCGACGGTCGACGAGATCCTGACAGCCCTGGACGGCACGGTCCCCGGGCTGCGCGATCGGCTGGCCGACGGAGCCCGCCTTCGACCCCACATCAACGTCTTCGTCGACGGCCTCCCGGCCGACCTGTCGACCCGTGTCGGTGACGCGGCCGTGGTCCACGTGATCCCGGCGGTGTCGGGCGGCTGACGACCGTCAGCGGCGATCGGGGTCCATCGCAGCCAGCGAGTCGAAGGCCTCGGTCCGCTCCGCCACGGCATCGCCGCCCATCGCCCGACGGCTCGCGCCACCCTCACCGACGACCGCTCGCCAGCCGAGGTCGGAGAGTCGCTCGAGGGTCGCTCCGGCCGCAGCGACCGCTGCCCGAGCGTGATCTTCGGCGATGCCCGCCAGCTTGCCGATCGGGCTCGCGGCAGCCACCTCTCCGGCCGTCGTCGCGGTCGCTCGAGCCTCGACCGCCGCGCGACGGTGGTCGGCGTCCGGGCTGCGCATGACGACCGCGAGCGGCCCGCTCCGGGTCAGGCTCGCCCCGAGCAGGGACGGCCACGTGGCGGCGGCCGTCGAGTCGCCGTCGGCGCCCGACGGCTCGTCGAACCGGAGCATCTGGTCGGGGAACAGCCGCCGCCGGAGGGTCACCTCGGCCAGCACCCGCGCCGTCGCGCCGTGCTCATCGGCCAGCCAGCCAGGATAGGCACCGACCACGATGCGGGCGGGGTCGATCCCGTCGGCGCGGGCCAGGGCGACACCGAGCAGCTGCAGGGCGAGCGCTCGGCCGGCCCGTGTGGCCGGGTCGGACGGGACGCCCGACGCCAGGTCCGGGGCCACGACCAGCGGACCCGGCCCGATCGACACGAACGTGTCAGCCCGCCGGTGCAGTCGACGCGCGAAGGCGTGGTCGGCCAGGGCACGATCCGGATCGACCCCACCGACGACGATCTCGGCGACGGGATCGGCCTCGACGAGGTCGACCCGCTCGAACGCGGCGACGACTGCGCCCTCCGGCACGCCCAACGCCGGGATCGCGGTCCCGAGCCGAACGTAGCCCCGGCGCTCGGCGGCGACGCCATCCGCCACGCGGCGCAGCCGGGCCAGCGCTCGCTGGCTGCCGGTCGGGGCAAGGTCGCCGTCGTCCGACCCGAGCGATCCGAGTGCGGCCCGACGATCCGCGGCCGACGGGTCGGAGCGCGGTCCCAGCCGATGGCGGATGCCGTGCCTGCCGGGCTGCCACTCGGGCACCTCGAGGCCGGCATCGTGCATCCGGTCGGCGAGCTCGCGACCGATCGGGACCTCGACCCGAAGCAGGTCGAAACCGGCCTCCGCCAGCACCACGACCTCGTCGAGCGCGCCGTCGAGGTCAGGTTCCGCGAGGGTCGTGCCGAGCCACGGGCGCCGCGCGTCACCGAGCAGGTCGAGCAGCTCCCGCCGGGCGACGCGGTCGGCGTCGATACGCTCGATCGCGGCACCCGCCAGACGGGCGGCCTCGGCCTCGGCCAGCGCACGGCGGTCAGGTTCCCGCAAGAGCTCCGCCTCGAGCGCCAGGTCGACCGCGCCCGACGCCACATCGAGCGCGAGCTGCATCGGGTTCAGGTCGTACTCGAGCAGGCCCATCGCGAACGGCAGCGCGATCCCGGCGCCCAGGCCGTCGCGCGCGCTCCCGAGCCAGCGGTCGACCGCCGCGCCCGCCAGCGGCCGCCCGGATCGGTCGAGCCCGCTGACGCCGAACAGGCGCAGGATCGCGCGTTCCTGGCCGAGCGTCGTCGATGCGCGCGCCCGGGCACCCCACGCGCCCGCCAGGGTCTCGGCTCGTTCCGCCAGGCGCTCGATCGACGGCTCAGCCATCGACCGCGCCCGCGAGGCGGTTCATCGCCAGGAAGGCGCGGAACGCGTCGACCGGATCGTCACTCGAGAAGCGAACGGTCCGATCACCGACCCGCACGGCACCGGGCACCACCGCGGCGTGATCGGCGACGGTGCCGCGGGCGTACTCGATGTCGATGACGACCGGCCGACCGACCGACAGGATCCGCAGCTCGCCGTCCCGCGCGCGGCGCACCGCCCGCTCCGCGCCGTCGCGGATCCGCTCGCGGGCGACGGAGGGGTGCACCGACGCGGCGCTGTTCGTCCCGTCGGCGGTCTTGACCACGACCCGCTCCGCCCACGGCAGCCAGTCGGCCACCTCGTCGGCGAGCGCGTCGTCGCCGGTCACCATCCCGACCGGGATGCCCCAAGCCCCGAGCACGAGCGCGTTCACGCCGTACTCGCCGGTCGGCCGCCCGTCGAGCCGGGTCTCGACCGGCGCATCCGAGTAGGTGTGGGCGATCGTGCCGCGCGGATGGCCCGCCCGGGCGTGGTAACCGACGAACAGGGCGACATCGAACCGCGACCCGCCGTCACTGTCGGGCAACGCTCCGGCGACCATCGACCACGGCTTCTGGCCCTGCAGGACCGCTGCCCCGGGATGGAGGTCCAGTGGCAGCAGGTTGGTCATGTTCCAGTGGCTGTCGTTGACCAGGACCTCGGTCGCGCCGGCCGCCAGGGCCCCCACGATCGCGGCGTTCGTCTCGCCGACCATGAGCTCCACCGACGTCGGAAAGCGGACGTTGGCCGGGTCGGTCGGGTGGGGATGGCTGATCCCGCCGATGCCCTCCATGTCGACGCTGATGTAGACCCTCACGCTCCCTCCTCCGGTCCGGACCGCGCCGGATGACCGATCCACACGTGACCGTCGGCGAAGCGCTCGGCCTTCCAGATCGGCGCGCGGGCCTTGGTCTCGTCGATCGCGTAGCGCGCCGCGGCGAACGCGGCATCACGATGCGGGCTGGCGGCCACGACCGCGATCGACGCCTCGCCCAGCGGGACGGCGCCGCTGCGGTGGACGATGGCCAGGCGCGTGACGGCGAACTGGTCGGCGATCTCGTCGGCGATCTGGCCCAGGATGGCCACGGCCATCGACTCGTGTGCCTCGTAGTCGAGCTCGTCCACCGCTCGCCCGGCGTGGCGGGCGGCCTCGGCCTCCTGCCCGGGCGCCGGCGTGCCGGGCGTCGACCGGGTCCGCCCGAGGAACGCGACGACCGCCCCGTCGGCGGGGGTGGCCAGCGCCCCCGTGAGTTCCTCGATGATGGCCGAGCCGAACGGCGATTCGCGGATCTCGAGGATCCGGTGCGCATCCGACCTCGCGTCGTCGGGGGCGCCGCCGGATACCGGCGGGATCATCGCCACCTCATCACCGTCCTGGAGCGCGCTCGACGGCTCCGCATAGGCGCCATTTCGGGCGAAGCGGACCGACGCCCGGCCTGGCTCCAGCCCGGGATGCTTCGCCACGAGCGCGTCCCACGCGTCGCCGACGGTCGCGCCGGCCGCCAACTCGAGCTCGACCTGGCGGGTGCCGGCGATCTCGCGCTGGACCGCGAAGAGCCGGACGCGGACGCGCATGGCCGTCAGCCGTGCCACGTGGCGATGAGCAGTCCGTCGCCGACCGGCAGGATCGTGCCGGTGAACCGGGGATCGCCGAGCACGCGCTCGCAGAAGGCGCGCAGCGCGACCGTGCTCGCTTCGTCTGAGGGTCCGGGTCTCGCCACCCGCCCGCTCCACAGCACGTTGTCGGCGACGACCAGGGCGCCCGGGGCGAGCCGACCGTCGATGAGCGCGTCGAGGTAGCCCTCGTACTCGGGCTTGAGCGCATCGATGAAGGCGAGGTCGAACGGACCGCCAAGCTCCGGCGTGCCGGCGGCGAACGCGTCGAGAGCCGGGGCGCTGACCTGCGTGATGCGTTCGTCGGCGATGCCCGCGTCGCGCCACCAGCCTCGGGCCAGGTCGGTCCGCTCCTGGTCGGGGTCGATGGTCACGATCGTGCCGTCGGCCGGCTGCCCGAGCGCCAGCCACAGCGTCGAGTTGCCATAGGCCGTGCCGACCTCGACGATCCGCCGCCGGCCGCCGGCCAGGGTCGCGAGTACCCGTCCGGAGCCGCGATCGACGATCGGCACGTGGAGCGGCACGGCGGCCGCCTCGATCGCCAGTTGGGCCGGGAGGGGCGGTCGCCCGACCGACTCGATCCACTCGAGGTCGGTCGTGTCGGGCAGCCAGTCGCGCATCGCCTTCATCGTCTCGGTCCTCCGGTCATACGAGCAGTCCAGCCCCGAAATAGAGGCCGGCGGCGAGGATCGTCCCGGAGGCGATCGTCCCGACGTTGATGTACAGCAGCCCGGTGGCCGACTCCATCGACCGGCTGCGCGCCGTCTGGACCGCCGCCCACGACACGATCAACGGGAAGGCCAGCCCGACGATCAGGCGCAGCCACACGAACAGCGCCCATTGCCCGGTCAGGGCGCTGAACGGTGCCCCGCC
>DAIUES010000088.1:0-1160 GCA_036844985.1 Candidatus Limnocylindrales bacterium | reverse complement strand
TCGAGGACGACCGGAGATGTTCCCAGCGTGTCGGGCAGGGCGCCGTCGCTCAGCCAGGCCAGGATGCCGAAGGCGATCGCGCAGGCGGCGGTGAACCCGAGAAAGCCGGAGGTCGCCGCCGTGCGCCGACGCAGGAGCACGACCGCGCCGAACGTGCCGACCGCCAGCCCGGTCAGCACCGTCCAGTTGATGAAGGCCAGGTTCTGCGCGATCTGCGTGGCGGACACGTCGCGAGTGTAGCCGCAGGGCTAGCATCGACAACGACAGCGCGATCGAGGAGGACGATGACGTGACGCTCCCCGCAGGCACGACGATCACGTGGTACGGGCACTCGTGCATCCGCATCGACACGGCAGGCGGGCGGACGATCATCGTCGACCCATGGTTCGCCAACCCGAACAGCCCGCTTCCAGCCGATGCGGTCGATCGATGCGATGTGCTGCTGGTCACCCACGGCCACTTCGACCATTTCGGGGACGCCCTGGCCATCGCCAGCCGGTTGCGCCCGGCCTGGCCGTGCATCCACGAGATGAGCCTGTGGCTGGCCCGCCAGCTGCCAGATGGCGCCGACGCGGTCATCGGGATGAACAAGGGCGGAACCGTCGAGGTCGAGGGGATCCGGATGTCGATGGTCCACGCCGACCACTCCGCCGGTGACTGGAACGACGCGGGGTCGACGACGCTCTATCTGGGCGATCCGGTCGGGTTCGCGATCGAGCTCGAGGACGGCTACCGGATGTTGGCGACCGGCGACACGGAACTGTTCGGCGACATGGCCCTCATCCGCGAGCGCTACCGGCCCGAGCTCGTGATGCTGCCCATCGGCGGCCATTACACGATGGACCCGGTCGCGGCGGCTCACGCGGTCGAACTGCTCGGCGCCCATGAGGTCGTCCCGCTCCACTACGGCACGTTCCCGGTGCTGACCGGCACGCCCGAGCAGCTGCGCGGCGCGATCGCGGCGCGCGGGTTGACCGGCGTCACGGTCCACGCACCGGCCCCCGGCGGGGTGATCGGCACCGCCTGAGCGGCGAGATCCCGCTCCTGGGCGCATGCCGCGGGACACTCCGCCCGCTGATCCGGTGCGCCCGGTCACCGCGCGAGCAACCGCCGCCCGGTGCAGTCCGCTCTGGTCCGGTGCGGTCTGCGCTGGCCGTCAC
>DAIUES010000087.1:4971-9421 GCA_036844985.1 Candidatus Limnocylindrales bacterium | reverse complement strand
TGGCTCGTTCCTCGGCGCGATCGCTCTCGCGCCGCCGGCGGTAGTCCCGGTCGGTCATCGCTCACCCTCGACCTGCCAGCCCCCTGCGTCGCGGTGCACGGACGCACCGGGCGCACATCGTATCGACTGCTGTCAAGCCGTGGTCCGTCTGGTCGGACGACCTGCCCCCACGACCGCGGAGGCCACGCCGAAGGGACCTGCCGAACGTGACCGATGGGGGGTTTCCCCGACGGACGCCGCGCGTGAACGTCGGTCTGTGCACGACCGACGCAGACATCGCTCCCTCGCGGTCCTGGTCGCCGTCTCGGCCGTCATGTCGTGGGTGGCGCCCGCGGCGCCCGCGCTGGCGGTCGGGACGACCGAGTCGGGCCAGTGGTCCACGCTCGGCGAATACCGGGTCAGCCCCCGGCCGTCGAGCCTGACCACGCGCAGCCGCGAGCCGATCGTCACCGCCCACCCGTACGACCCCACTCGCCTCGCCGCGGTGTACGCGGCCGGTCCCGGCGAGGAGAGCCACCCGGTCATTCGGGTCAGCCACGACACCGGCCGCACCTGGCGGACGGTCGCGGGACGGCCACGCGGCGGCGGCAGCCACCCGATGGTCGCCTGGGGTCCGGGACCCACCAGGGGTTCGGCCCGCCTGTACTACACCGCGATGACCGGCCGGCCGAACGATTACCACTTCGCGGTCAGTTACAGCGACAACGAGGGCCGGACCTGGCGTCTCGCCTACATCGCCGACAACACGCGCGGCTGGTTCGGCGGGATGGAGGACCTGACGGTCGACACGAACCCGGCCAGTCCCAACTTCGGCGCGATCTACCTCGCCTACAACTGGCCGAAGGACGCACGGCGGGGCGATGGCCTGCGGGTGATCGCGTCGCGCAACTTCGGGCGCACGTGGGCGGAGACCGAGGTCCCGAAGCTGCCGGCCCCGAGCGGCTATCCCGACGCGTGGCGCATCGGCTACAAGCTGACCACGGCGCCTGACGGAGCCGCATATGTCGCCGGCTATCAACTCGACATGAAGGACTGGCGCATCTCCTGCCCGTTCTGCAAGGGCGGCTACGGGAACATCGGGCGCATCGGCTTCAGCGTCACGCGGCTGCGTCTCGACCGGGCCACCGGCCGACTCGGACGCGGCACGCCGGTGCTCGCGACGACACTCCCCGAGACCGCCTGGAATCTCGGCTGGACGCCCGCGCTCAAGGGCCTCAACGTCGGCCTCGCCGAGCCACCCTGGGCGACGGGGCTCGTCGTCGATGCCGGTGGCCGGATCTACTACGCCGTCGGCGGCGACGGCCGCATCCGGATCATGACCAGCGACGATCGCGGCCGGACGTGGCGGAAGCGCTACCTCCCGCAGGCGCCCGCCGCGTACGGGCGGACCCAGCGCTCGATGCGCCCCGAGCTCGTCACGGGTTCGGGCTTCGTCGCAGTGCTGTTCCACACGGTCGACGCGAGTGGAACGAACCGGACGGCCGGGACGGCCGCGGCGGTGTCGTTCGATCGTGGCGCCTCGTGGGTCGGCCCGCGCCCGGTCGTCGCGAAGCGCTGGCGGATCGCACCGATCATCGCCCGGTACAACGGGCCCGGGCTACGCGATGAGGCGACACTCCTCGCCGACGGCCGAACGATCTACTTCGCCTACGGCGACGGCCGCGACGGCCTGTCGGCCGCCTTCGGCGCACGCATCCGGATCACGCTGCCGGTGGCGCCGACGCCGACCCCCACGCCGACGCCAACGCCCACGCCGACCCCCTCGCCCTCGCCCACGCCCACACCGAGTCCGACGCCGACGCCCTCGCCCTCGCCCACGCCCACACCGAGTCCGACGCCGACTCCGACACCGAGTCCGACGCCGACCCCCACACCGACGCCATTGGAGCCCGTTCCTGACGGAGCAGCCACGCCCGCTTGACCGAGGCCCCGCTCAGGCCGGCCGAGCTCACGGCATCGATCTCGCGCGCGGACCCCACGTCAGTGCGCCGACCTGTTCCTTGAACCGGGCGATCGCCTCGTCCGTGTCGACGAACGGTTTGAGGACGAAACCGACGAACACCCCAAACCCGTCGTGGACGCCGATCCAGCGCAGAACGGGCAGTGATCCGCATCGATAGACGGCAAAGACGCCGACCGACCCACCGGCAGCCAGTGGTTCCCGCTCGGTGGGTTCGCCATCGCAGTGGTGCCATGCCACGGCCTGGTCGGCAACCTTGGATTCGAGCTCCGCGACCGACATCGTCGTCGGAAAGCCGTAGGCAAAGAGGTCACCGTCCCGCGTGGTCACCTGGTCGGTGTACTTGTTGCCGTGGTCGATCCGCGACGTCCCGTCCCATGCCACGGACGCGTATCGCCAGGACGTCTCCAGCTCGTCTTCGGGCCACGAGAGCGTGTATGGGTACTCGGCCGCCGACGCGGACGATGGCTTGAACGTTGCCGTCACCGACGGGGTCGTCGATCGCAAGGTCGGAGCGGCGCTGTCGACGGCCGCGCTGGACGCCGGCACGACCGTGCCGCCGCACGCGCCGACGCAGATCGTCAACAGCCCGGTCAGAAGGGCGGCTTTCATCGGACGCCTCCCGTAGCTGATGGCGCAACAGGCGGAGCGGCTCGCGCCGCTCGACGCCACGCGAGCGGCGTGGTCGAGTGCACGCGCCTGAAGGAGCGCACGAAATATGGCGTATCGGTGAACCCAGCCCGCACCGCCACCTCGTCGACGGTCAGATCCGTCGCCGTGAGGAGCTTGCGACCCTCGGCCATGCGGCGTTCGATGATCCACGCCTGCACCGTGCGCCCGGTCTTGCGCCGGACGACCGTGGTCAGATGCCCCGGCGTGAGGTGCACCGCACGCGCGACATCGCGCAGTGAAGCGCCGTCGTCGAACGTTCGCTCGATGTAGTCGAACACCTCAGCGAGCAGCGGCTCATCGTTGATCGCGAGCGCCTGCGGAACATCCTCCCCGAGCCGCCCCACCGCGACGAGGAGCAGGGCGAGGTGTGCCGCGCTGGCCTCACGGTAGCCCGGCCGCCGGTCGCGAAGCTCCGCGGCAAGTCCCGCGCACGCCGCGGACCACCAGGGCCGGTCCACCTCCGCAACCTGCAACCGCCTGGGCTCGGGGTTCGGGTCGCTGACGAACGGCCGGAGCATCGGGCTCGCGCGCCACGTGAGCAGCCCGAACCGGGAAGGGTCCACCGAGTCGGGCGGGAAGAACACGCCCCAACCGCTCGCGCTCGAGAGTCCCGTCGCGTCGTAGACGTGTCCCGGCGCGACGACCACCAGGTCGCCCTGTCGCAGGCTCCAGAGCCCGCCGCCTGCCGTCAGCGACCCGCCATCGGCGTCGAAGTATGCGATCCCGAGACCAGCATGCGAATGGACGCCCGGAAGGTGCGTCCCTGGATCCCCGAACCGCAGCACCTCGATCGCCGGGTCCCCGGGCGGGGCATCCACGACGTACATCCGAGGACCCGGCTGAGCCTTCGGAGCTGCTCGCGGCACGATCGCACCTGCCTCGCTGACGAATCGAAGATCGTCCAATGATGCCCAAATCACGGTCGTAGGGAAACCGGCTGGTGCGGCGCAAGGTCTCGAGAGCGTGGACGATCCACGGACAGCTGGAAGGACCGAGACGATGCATGCTCCCCCGCCTGGCCATCCCCTCCCCGACATCGCGATCGACCGCGGGACGCTCCGGTTCGGAGCAGTCGCCGCGGTACTTGGCGTCCTGGTCGAGTTCGGGGCCGGGGCCCTCCATCCTGGGCACGTTCAGCCCAACGACTCCGTCGCCGTGTTCCGTGAGTACGCCGCCTCATCGTCGTGGACGGCTGTCCACATCGGGCAGTTCATCGGCGGTCTCCTCGTCGCGCTGGCGCTGATCGTTTTGGCCGCGTCGATCCCGAAGACCGGCCCGAGTGGCATGTTCGCGTTCGTCGGCGGGATCGCCGCGATCCTCGTCGCGGCGGTGTTCGCGGTGCAGATGGCGGTCGATGGTGTCGCCCTCAAGGCGACCATCGACGCATGGCTGAGCGCGGCGCTCGGTGATCGTGCGGCTGCGTTCTTCGTCGCCGAAAGCGTCCGCGACGTCGAGAAGGGACTCAGCGGCTTCTTTCACCTTCTGAACGGAGCCACACTCCTTGCCCTCGGAGCCGCTGTCACGGCGGGTCGCGCATACCCTCGACCGCTCGGGTGGTTCGGGATGGCAGCCGGATTCGGCTTCATCGCCGGCGGTGTTGCGACCGCGCACACGGGCTTTTCGCCAGCAGCAGGCGAGATCCTCAGCCCGACCGCGCTTGTCGGGCTCGTGTTCCTCGTCGGCATGGCCGTGCCGATGTGGCGCCGGACCGACGAACCAGCCACACGAAGCGTCCGGGTCGACGCGCTGGTTCCTGGAGGCAACGCGTCATGACGAGCATCCTGACTGCCGTGGGCACGGACCCCCGAGCGCGTCTCG
>DAIUES010000087.1:0-4961 GCA_036844985.1 Candidatus Limnocylindrales bacterium | reverse complement strand
GGGCGAACGATCGCTCACCTGCTCGAGATGCTCGCCGCGATGTACGTCGGGATGGCGTTCGTCGGGCTCCAGGTCGATGGCTTCGCGGCCGCCGTCGGCTTCGCGGACCTCGCCACTCGTCATCGGGCGGCAGCAACCGTGCTCATGGCACTGGAGATGACGCTACCGATGGTGCTGTGGATGGACTACCGCGGACATTCGCGCCGATCCATCGCCGAGATGGCGGCAGCGATGATCGTGCCGGCCCTCGTGCTGATCGCCGTACTGCCGGGCGATCCGATGGCTGTCTACCACCCGGCGATGCTCATCGCGATGGTCAGCCTCGTCGCCGCCCGGGCTGGCGACCATGGCCGCCACTGATGGTCGTCGACGATCAGCCGTGCGGGTGGAGCCTGCCCGCGTCGGCGCGGAACCGGTCCGCGGCCTCCTCCTCGGGCAGATGGATGTTCATGCCGCCATCCCCGGCGTGGCCACGCCCAGCGCCCAGGAAGCGCGAGAGGAACCGGCGGGTCCGCTCCTCCCGGGGCCGGTCGATGACCTCCTCGGGCGGGCCGATCTCCACGAACACGCCCTCCTCCATGTAGTAGACCCGGTCGGCCGCCTCCTTCGCGAACTGCATCTCGTGGGTCACCACGATCATCGTCCGGCCCTCGTGGGCGAGGCTCTCCATGACCTTGAGCACCTCGCCGACGAGCGAGGGGTCCAGGGCGGACGTCGGCTCGTCGAAGAGCAGGACCTTGGGCTCCATCGTCAGCGCCCGCGCGATCGCCACGCGCTGGCGCTGGCCGCCCGACAGCCGGTTGGGGTACTCGTCGCGCTTGTCGATCAGGCCGACCTTCTCGAGGTAGCCCTCTGCGATCTCGGTCGCCTCCTTGACCGACATCTTCTTGACGTGCACGGGCGCCTCGATGAGGTTGCCGATCACCGAGCGGTGCGGGAACAGGTTGAACTCCTGGAACACCATCGACGCCCGCAGGCGGATCTGGCGGACCCGCTCGGCGGCTGCCCGGTCGCGACGGCGGAGCGGCGAGGCGTCGACGACGACACCGTCGACGTCGACGCTGCCCGCGCTCGGCTCCTCCAGGAAGTTCACGCAGCGCAGGAAGGTGCTCTTGCCCGATCCGGAGCGGCCGAGGATCGTGATCGTCTCGCACGGGTAAACGGTCATCGAGCAGCCACGGAGCACGTGATTGGTGGCGAAGTACTTGTGGATCGCGGTCGCGCGAAGGATGGGCTCGGCGTCGGTCGGAACGAGCGTGCCCCGCCGCTCGGCCGGGTGGATCTCGTGGATCGGGCGGGTGACGTCGCGAGGGCTCACGGCACGGACCGCGCGCGATCGCCGACGGACATCCGACGCTCGAGCTTGTTCTGGATGAACGAGAACAGGATGGTCATGACCCAGTACACGAGCGCGGCGACGAGCAGGGTCTGCATCGACTGGAAGGTGGGTCGGCCGGCCGCCTGCGCGCGCCACAGCAGCTCTTGCACGCCGACGGTATACGCAAGCGCGGAATCCTTGAGCATCGCGATGAAGTCGTTGCCGATGGCCGGCGTGACGATCCTGAACGCCTGGGGCAGGACGATGCGAATGAACGTGGTCCGGTCGTCCATGCCCAGCGATTGGGCGGCCTCGACCTGGCCGGGGGGCACCGCCTGGATTCCCGCCCGGAAGATCTCGGTCATGTAGGCGCCGTAGTTGAGGCCCAGGGCGAGGATCGCGGTGGGTAACGGATCGAGCACGAGGCCGGCCTGCGGCAGGGCGAGGAACAGGAACAGGATCTGGAGGATCAGCGGAGTGCCGCGGAAGAACGACACATAGAAGCTGGCGGCGCCGTTGACGAACGGGTTGCGCGACAGTCGCCCGAGCGCACCGAGCGTCGCGAGGACGATGGCCAGCGCGATCGACACCGCCGAGATGAACAGGGTGACCGGGACACCGGCGAGGATGAACGGCGCCCAGCCGTTGATGAAGTCGGCATCGAGCCGGACGGTGAAGGCGACGAACAGCACGAGGCCGGCCACGATGACCAGCCACATCGCGATGAACCGCACGCGCCAGGAACGACTGCGCTGCTGCTCGACGCGCAGGATCTCGTCGCCGAGCTGCGGGTTCGCCGCTCGTGCGGCCAGCGAGGACCCGAACTCCATCGGCAGCCCCTCCCCGGGTCCCCGCGTGCCCGCGCCAGACGGCGAGGGCACGCGGTGTCAGATCAGGACGGCTTGGTCGTGACGTCCTCGCCGAGCCACTTCTCGGACAGCGCCTTGAGCGTGCCATCCGCGTGCATGTCGGCAACGACCTCGTCGAGTACGGCCAGCAGCTCCGTCGTCGCCGGTCCGCTCTTGTCCATGGCGAACGAGACGGACACGGTGAAGGTCGGCTTGTCGACCAGCAGCTTGATCGGCTGGCCCTTCTCGATCGCGGACTCGAGGCCGTTCTTGTTGGCCACGATGGCGTCGAACTTGCGGCCTGCCGCGACGGCCTGGATGCACTCGTTGTCGGTGGGCAGCGATGTGACCTTGGGGTCCGCGGGCGGCGGGATCATCGCGGGATCGACGATCTCGAGGGTCTTGTTGAGCCACTGCTCGTAGGTCGTGGACGCGCCGACGCAGAACGTCTTGCCGCCGTTGAGCTCATCGAGCGAGGTGAGTGTCGAATCCTTCGGCACGGCGATGCCGCCGCCATCGAAGTAGTACGGGTCCGCGAAGTCGACGACCTTGGCCCGGGTCTCGGTCACGCTCATCGAGCCGATCGAGATGTCCCAGCGGCCGCCCCAGCTGCCGGCGGTGATGAGATCCCAGCCCGGCGTCTCCCACTGGATCGCGATGTTGGTGCCGAGCTTCTCGTTCAGGCGCTTCACCGTCTCTTCGGCGACCGAGGTGTCGAAGCCTTCGTAGGTGCCGTCGGGCTTCACGGACGAGAACGGAGCGTAGTTGGGATCGGTCGAGATCCGGATCTTGCCGGAGGCGATGATCTTGCCCAGCAACGACTCGGGATTGATCGTCGCCGACGGTGTCGCGGTGGGCTCGGACGATGCCGGCTCGCCCGACTGCGGAGCGGTGCTCGGCGCCGTCGTGGGTGCCGTGGTCGCCGCACCGCTACTGCACGCGGCGATGAGGATGGCGGCGGCCCCCAGCAGACTCAGGCGTGACGACAGTGACATTCGCTCCTCCTTCGATCAGCTGACCCGGGCCATGTCACGGGACGCCGAACGGCGGCATTATGCCCCTATCGGCGGCCGCTTGGGAAAGGGCCGGTCGGCCCGTGGTGCTCGTCGCACCCGTGGACCCGTCCATCGCCTCCGGCACGGTCATGCTGGGCCGGCCGTCCTGGCGACCGGACGCTGTAGCCATGTTCGCAGCCGGCGATCACGACCGTGGCGCCTCCGGACGGACTCGGGGGTCGGAAGCCAAGCAGCCGATCGGCTCGCGTGGTGCGCGAGGCGGTAGGGTCAGGCTCGTCTCTCGACCGGCCCGACCCCGTCGAAGTGGGCCCCCGCCACGGTGTGCTCGCGTGGTCGACCGGTGGCCATGCGGCGCGGACCGGACGAGTCAGCGAACGGCGATCGCCTCGATGGAGATCCGGAGGCCCCGCGGCAGCGCGACGATGGGCGTCGAGCGTACCGGAGGCGAGGATGGGAACCGCACGGCGTAGAGGGCGTTCATCGCCGGGAACAGGTCGGCCGAGGCGAGGAAGATGGTCGTCTTGACGACCCGGTCCAGACCGCTGTCTGCCGCCTGCAAGGCTCGCTCCAGGTTGTCAAAGGCCATTTCCGCCTCCTCGTCAAAACCGCCGTCGGGGACAGCGCCCGTCGAGGGATCGATCCCGGCCTGGCCTGCGACGAACAGCAGGTCGCCGGCCCGGACGACCTGCGAGTATGGCCCGAGCGTCCGTGGCATCCGGTCGTTCTGGATCGCTTCGATGTCCATCAAGGCCTCCGATGGTGTGTGTGTGCGCACCGAAAGTGACCGTTCTCAGCCAACCTCTCCGTCCCGGACCCGCAGGAGATCGCGGAACGTCGGAAGAGGTTCGACTCCACGGGCAGGACCGCGGCCCCTCACCCCGATGCTCCGACTGTATCGGCCCGAGCCTACTTCGCCGAGCCAGACCCGGGGTCCAAGGAGCGGTTGGCGCAGCTCGCCCTTGGGCAGCGATTGGCGCCCCCGGACGGACTCGAACCGCCGACGCGCACCTTAGGACGGTGCCGCTCTATCCACTGAGCTACGGGGGCGCGGATCGCATCGTACCCGGTCGCGCCGACGGAACCCATGCCGCGACCGGGGCGTCATCCGGCCATGACCGCCGTGCCTCCCTGCGGCGGTCATTCAACGCTCCACGGGCCCGACGGCTCAGCCCTCGTACAATCGAACGGCATGGCAACCCCGACGATCCCCGATCTCGTCCTCTACGGCCGACCCGACTGCGGGCTTTGCGCTGAGGCGCGGTCGATGATCGGGCTGTTGCTCGCGGACCGTGTCGAACGCGGGCTGCCGACGCCCGCCTTCATCGAGCGCGACATCGACAGCGACCCCGACTGGCAGCGAGCGTTCTTCGCCATCATCCCGGTCGTCGATATCGGTGACCGTCGGCTCGAGACCGTGACGAGCATGGCCAAGCTCCGCCGCCTGCTGGCGAACGAACTGGATGGTGTGGTCGCGTGAGTGCCGGCACCGACCTCACGATCCTCGTCGCCCTCGCAGCGGGCGTCATCAGCTTCCTGTCGCCGTGCGTGCTGCCGCTCGTGCCCGCCTACCTCGGCCAGATCAGTGCCGTCGCCGTCGCACGCAGCGACGCGCTCGCCCCGAGCCGCTGGCTCGCGGTCCGCCATGCGATCGCCTTCGTCGGTGGCTTCACCGGGGTGTTCACGCTGCTCGGTGTGTCCGCCACGTACCTGGCGAGCGGCCTCGTCGACATCCTGCCGACCCTGCGCATCGTCGGCGGGGCGGCACTCGTCGTCCTGGGA
>DAIUES010000086.1:2427-9564 GCA_036844985.1 Candidatus Limnocylindrales bacterium | reverse complement strand
CCGCGCGTGATTCGCACGTCGTCGATCTCGACCTCGACCAGGCTGTCGTTCGCGCCATCGATGGCCGAGAAGTGGATGCGGATGGTCTGGCCGGCCCACGCGTCGATATCGACGTAGCGGAACCGCCACGCTCCATCGACGTCGCTGGCGGACCCGCTGATGGTGGCCACCGGGGTCCTCGTGCCGCCGCTTTCGATGCTCGCGACGAGCTTGTCCGCGGACGACGAGTCGGCGCCGTGGGCGAAGACGTACCGGAAGTACAGCCGCTGGCCGGTCGTCGTTGGCAGGCTGATGGCCGGCGAGCGCATGGACGTCCGTCCGTCGAGGTCGTTCGCTCGGGCCGACGTTCCGGCTGCGGCGCCGGTCACGAACGCGATCGAGCCCGACCAGACCTTGCCCAACTGCTTCGGGCCGTTGGAGGACGTGGGTGCCGGGTTCGCCCGCGCGAACCGTCCGCTGGTGGCCGTATCGGTCCCGTCGGCATTCGTCGTCCAGCCACGGCGCACCTCGAAGTCGTCGTCGAACGCGCCGCACCGGGCAGTCCGCACCGACGTCCCGAGGACGCTGTACGGACACCACGCCCGCTCGGCGAGGTACAGCACCGCTTCCTTGTTCCGGCCGGTCTCGCTCGCGATGCGCGAATCGTCGAGGTAGTCACCGTTCGACAGCTCGAACGTGTACGAGAAGATCCGGTAGGTGCCGTAGGCGAAGTCGCGCGATGTGCCGGAGGTGATGTACAGGTCGCTGGCCTGCTCGGGCCGGTAGCGGTTGCTGGCCGCCATGACCTTGCCGATCCGGACCAGCGCGTCATGGTCCGACCAGGTCATGTCGCCCGGGACATCGGTGGTCGTGTAGCCGTACGGCCACATCACCAGCCGCCCCGCCTCATGGAACGTGATGGCGGTCCGGATCTGCTGGCGGCCGCCGACGACGCGGCTGGCCAGGAAGTCTCGCACGGCGCGGGTCTCGGGCGCCGAGAAGGCCTTCGGGCCGCGGTAGGTGATCGCCTGCGGGTTGGAGCTGGTCCGGCCGCCGCCGCCCCAGCGATAGCCGTAGTTGCGGTTGAGGTCGGTGCCGATGTACGGCGTGCCGGCTGTGGGCTGACGGTTCTTGCGCCAGTAGTGGAAGCGGCCGGCGGCGATGTCACGCTCGGAGCCGTCGGGGTTGACGTTGAACAGGATCCAGATCTCGCGGGTGTTCACGATGTTCGTGATGCGCGGGTCCGATCCGTAGCCGTCGGCCAGCCAGTGCATGATCCGCAACGCCATCTCGACGCCCATGTGCTCGTCGGCGTGATGGCCGCCGTCGTACATGACCTCGGGCTCGTTCTCGTCGGTGGCGACGTTGTCCGAGATCTTCATCGCCCACAGGTGGCGGCCCTGATAGCTCGTGCCGATGCTGAAGCGCTGCGCGATCGCCGGGTGGGCGTCGGCCGTGGCCTTGATCGCGGCCGCCATCTCGGTGTAGGTGTGGTAGCCCTCATATCCCTTCGGGAACTCGTTGGCCGCGACCGGCACGGTGGCGAGGAGCAGTGGCGCCATGGTCGCCAGCAGCAGGATCGTCCGGAGGCGTCGAGGTCGGGGCAGGGTCGTCATCGACCGATGATGCGCGTCCTGTCCAGCCCAACGTCAGCGCAGGTGGCGGTCGAACCAGTCGAGCATGCGGGTCATCCGGTCGATCCGTCGGTCGGGCCGTCCGGCCGACGCGTAAACGTGCGATTCCTCGGGGTACAGCACGTATTCGACGACCCGCCCGAGGTGGCGCAGGGCGATGAAGAACTGTTCGTTGTCGTACGGCGGGCAGCGCAGATCCGCCTCGGCCTGGAGCATCAGCAGCGGGGTGCGGACACTCGCCACGTTGCGCAGCGGTGACTGGCGCCAGAGCTTGTCGACGCCGGCCGGGGAGAACGGATCGCCCATCAGTGCCGCCCGGTCGTACTCGGGGCCGCTGTCCGAGTTGGCCCAGGCCGAGACCTGGTTGGCGACACCGTTCTCCGATGCGGCCGCCTTGAATCGGTCGGTGGTGCCGACGAGCCAGTTCACCATGAACCCGCCGTAGCTCAGGCCGAGGACCCCGAGCCGGTCGGCGTCGGCCAGCCCGAGCGCCACCACCTGATCGACGGCGGCGTGGACGTCCGCGGCATCGACCCCACCCCAGTCCCCGAGCTGGGGCCGGATCCAGTCACGGCCGTACGTGGCCGAGCCGCGGATGTTGGGGAGGATGACCCGGTAGCCACGTGCGGCCAGCAGGGACACCTCGAGGTGCGGCGCGGGTGCCCACGCCCCGAGCGGCCCGCCATGGATGTCGACGATGGTCGGCAGCGGCTCGTCCCCAGCCCCATGGGGGCTGACGATCCGGATATCGATCGGACCGCCGTCGCCGCGCGCCTCGATCAGCCGCGTCGTCGCGGGCTCGAATGCGGCCTGCCAGCGCGAGCCGAGGCTGGAGCGGGTGGTCCACCCGCCGTCCGCGCCCGGCTCGAACGTTCGCGGGTCGAACGTCAGCAGCTCCATCGCCCGCGTCCCGATCGTCCCGAGCGCGGCGCCGATCCCGGTCCGAGCGACCGCGATCGTGTGGGTCGTGGCGTCGCCGCCGGCTGCCGGTCGGTGGCTGCGCGGATGTCCGGTCCTGGGGTCGATGACGAAGGTCCATGGATGCGATCGACCGCGATCGGAGATCGTTGCCACGATCGTCTCGTCGTCGAGCCAGGCCGGTCCGTGGCGGCCGCTGACCATCCAGCCGTTGAGGTCCGAATCGACCCAATTGCCGACGGGGCGATCGAGGTCCGGCGCCAGGGCGATCGGCGGTCGCGAGCCGTCGGCCGGACCGAGGATCAGACCAGGACTGATGTCGTCGAGCGGTTCGGTCTCGAGGACGCCGACGGCCGCGATCCAGCGCCCGTCGGGTGACCACGCCGGGTGGTTCGCCCAGCCGGCGGCGGCGAGGACCTCGTACGGTGGGGCCGGCTCGGTCGGCTCGACATCGACCGCCCAGATCGTCGTGCGGGGATGGAGGTCCGGCTCGGGACCCCGGTCGGCGGTGAACGCGATCGTTCGGCCGTCGGGGTGCCAGGCGATGTCCTCGACCCCGAAGTCGCCGTGCGTCACCTGGCGCGGCAGCGCGCCGCGCTCGGCCTCGACCACGAACAGGTGCGACCAGCGATCGCGATGGCCCTCCTCGTCCCAGCGCCAATCGGTGCGGTCGATGTGGCGGGCGAGCGGGGCCTCCGTATCGGTCGTCGCGCGGCGAGAGATCGGCGGAACGGGCCCAACCAGGAAGCGGGGCGGATCGACCTCAGCCGTGAACGCCAGTCGCCGCCCGTCCGGCGACCACGCCAGCTCCCCGACGGCGCCGTGCCGTCCACGACGCACCGCCCGGACGCGCCGCGGCACGGCCAGGTCGAGCAGGTGGATGGCGGCGACCGAGGCGTCATCGGCGGGATCGGTCCGGACGAAGGCGAGCGCGTGGCCGTCCGGTGACAGGCGCGGGCGGACGTCCCGGGTGATGCCGGTCGTCAACGTCGTCGGACGCGGGATGCGGCGCGCGGCGCCGACGTCGATGGCGATCAAGTGCGAGACGTAGCGGTTGCCACGGATCGACCGCCGCACGACGACCGCGGTCCGACCGTCGGCCGCCAGGTCCAGCTCCTCGACCACGACGACGCGACGCAGGTCGCTCGGGGTCATCGGTCGGCGCGGCGGCATGTGCGACAGCCTAGCGGCGGCAGTAGGCTTCGGGCATGCCTGTCCCGCCCGGCGTCCCGCCAGGGGTCTCGCCGACCCCAGCCGCCACCGTCGCTGCCCGGCTCGTCGTGGCGCCGGAAGTCGCCACAGCGCTGGCGGAGGGTCGGCCGGTCGTCGCCCTCGAATCGACGCTCATCAGCCACGGGCTGCCGTACCCGCAGAACCTCGAGGTCGCCGCGGCATCGGAGGCCGCGGTGCGCGAGACCGACGGGGCCGTGCCCGCGACGGTGGCGGTCAACGCCGGTCGGATCCTGGTCGGCCTCGACGAGGCCGCCCTCGAGGCACTGGCCACCGCTCCGCCCGGGTCGGTGCGCAAGGCCGCCCGCCCGAGCCTGGCCGTGGCCCTGGCCGCGGGCGGTTGGGCCGCCACGACGGTGTCGGCCACGATGATCGCCGCGGCCGCGGCCGGCATTCGCGTCTTCGCCACGGGCGGCATCGGCGGCGTCCACCGGGGAGCGGTCGGGGGCGCCAGCCCGACCCTCGACGTGTCGTCCGACCTCGAGGAGCTCGGACGGACGGCCATGGCCGTGGTATGCGCCGGTCCGAAGGCCATCCTCGACGTGCCGGCCACGCTCGAATACCTCGAGACCCGGGGCGTGCCGGTGATCGCGGTCGGGCAGGCGGACCTGCCCGGGTTCTACGCCCGTTCGTCGGGGATCGCGGCGCCGTTCGTGGCCGCGGACCTCGATGCGGCCGGAGCGCTCGTGGCCGCGCACCTCGGCCTGGGCCTCGGGAGCGCGGCCCTGGTGTGCGTGCCCGTCCCGGCCGACGCGGCCCTGCCCGATGCCGCGGCACGCGATGCGGTCGAGCGGGCGGTGGCCGAGGCGGACGAAGCCGGCATCGGCGGGCCGGCGCTGACACCGTGGCTGCTGGCCCGCATCGCGACGCTGACGGAGGGCGCGTCGGTTCGCGCCAACACCGCGTTGATCGTCAACGATGCGCGCGTCGCCGGGGCGCTCGCCGACCGCCTCGCCACCGACCCGCTCGCCGCCGCCCTGAGGGCCCCGCTGACCAGCTGACCCGCCCAGACCCGTTGGTCATGTTGCTGGGCGAACGGGCGCTGGTTACACTCGCCACCACCGAGATCACCCGTCCTGAGGAGGACCGCTCCGCATGCGCATCTACGAGGGCAGTCCGCGCCAGGACTTCGAGGAGGTCTTCCGCTCGATCGGCGCGTTCCTCGACCAGCGCGGCATGAAGGACGTGCTCCTGGTGGAGGCGCCGGACGGGTTCATCGTCCAGGGCATCGTGGTCTCGGGCCAGTCCGGTGGCACCTGGTCGGAGTCGATGGGCACCCAGGTCAAGGAGACGCTGACCTTCCTCGATGACGACATCGCCCGGTTCATGGAGGAGGCGGCCGCCCGCCGTGGTCGCACGCCACCACCGCCGGTCCACGAGGCCGGCTACTACGAGACGGCGTTCCGGGTGCTCGGTCGCTACATGGACGAGCAGAAGCCGCGCGACGTCTTCTTCTTCGAACAGGACGGCGCGTTCGTCGTCCGCCTGATGGTGGCCGGGTCGGCCGGCAGCCATCACGAGCTCGCCGAGTTCACCCGGGACGACATCGCCCAGATGGTGTCCAGCGGCCCGAGCCACCGCCATCCGGTGTCGATGCCCGGCGCAACGCCATCGAGCACGACCAACGTCTGATCGGCCGATCGACACGAAGACTTCGGAGGTATCGCGATGAAGGCTCTCAAGACCGTCGCCGTCGCCCTTGGCATCACCCTCGCGGCGCTCATCGTCATCCCGCTGGTCGTGCTGGCGGGGCTGTTCGTGTGGCTCAAGCTGACCGAAGAGGCGGACGAGGAGCTGCTCGAACTCGATCGCGACGGCGCCTGATCCGAGCGCAACCCTCCGCGCCCGAGCACACGCCCGCCGATCGACCGGCGGGCGTTCGACTGTCCGCTGACCGGCGGCTCACGGAGCTTGCCGTCCTCGCCGTCATGGCCGTGTGGGCGGCGAACTTCATCGTCGTCAAGGACGTCATCAAGATCCTGCCGCCGGTCGGCTTCACGTTCGCCCGCTACCTCGTCGCGTCGGTCGCCCTCCTCGCACTGCTGCGCTGGTCGGAGGGCGAGATCCGGCTGCCGCGCCCGTCGACGTGGCGGATCCTGCTCCTCGGCGGACTCGGCTTCGGCGTGTACCAGATCCTGTGGACCGTCGGGCTGCAGACGATCCCGGCCGGCGATTCGGCTTTGCTCATCGCAGCGACACCGATGTTCACCGCCGTCATCGCGGTGCTCATCGGGACCGACACGCTCAACCCGCGCAAGGCGGTCGGCGTCGTCCTGTCGTTCCTCGGGGTCGTCCTCGTCATCGGGGCGGGTGTCGGCATCGAGCTCAACGGGTCGCCGATCGGGTTCGCCCTGACGGTCGCGGCCGCCCTGTGCTGGGCGACGTACACGGCGTTCGGCGCGATGATCCTGCGCAACCACTCCCCGCTGGTGCTCACGACCTGGGCCACGATCGGCGGCACCCTGGTCCTGGCGCCGGTCGGGCTCGGCCAGCTGCTGGCACCCGGCACCATCGGGCCGGAGCAGGTCGCGGCGTGGCCCCAGATCGTGCTGTCGATCGCCTACTCGGGTCTGCTCGCGGCGGCGCTGGCCAACGTCGTCGTGTTCACCGGGGTGCGGCTGCTCGGCCCCACCCGTATCACTACGGTCCAGTCGCTGGTCCCGGCGATGGCCGTCGTCCTCGCGTTCCTCATCCTGGGCGAGCCGATCCGGCCGGGTCAGGTGCTCGGCGGGGCGATCATCATCGGCGGCGTGGCGCTGACCAGAGCGGCCTATCGGCGGGCTGCCCGCGAGCGGCGGGCGTGACACGGTTGCGCGACACGACCGACGTCGACCCGCCGATCCCGCCCGTGGGGCCGGACGACCTGCCGATGTCGATCCTCATCGACTACGACGGCACGATCTCGCTGACCGATGTGACCGACGTGGTCATGGCCCAGCACGCCGCCGGCATCTGGGAGGAGGCCGCTGCGAGATACGACGCGGGGCTCATGGGATCCCGCCGCCTGATGGCCTGGGAGATCGCCTACGTCGAGGCGGACGAGGCCGCGCTGCTTGCGACGGCCGCCGCCCAGCCACACGACCCGGGTTTCGTGCCGCTCGTGCGCCGCGCGCAGGCGGCCGGCATCCCGGTCGAGATCGTGTCGGACGGGTTCGGGTACTTCATCCGGCCGGCGCTCGTGGCGCTCGGGGTAGGGGAGCTCCCCGTGGTGACCGCCCGGACCGTGTTCGCCGATGGTCGGGCGTCGATGGAGTTCCCCAACGGCCATCCTCGATGCTTCGTGTGCGGGACCTGCAAGCGGCAGCGGGTCCTGGCCCATCGGGCGGCCGGCCGTCGGGTCGTGTTCATCGGCGCCGGCGAGAGCGATCGATACGCG
>DAIUES010000086.1:0-2417 GCA_036844985.1 Candidatus Limnocylindrales bacterium | reverse complement strand
GGCCCTCGTTGAGCCAGACGTCGCGCCAGCGCTCCGGGGCGACGCTGTCGCCGAACCACTGGTGCGCGAGCTCGTGGATCATGACCGGCTCGTAGGCCGCCGGCGGAGCGTTGATGAGAAACGCGGCCGGGTACAGCGACATCGTGTTCGCCAAGCGGTCGCTCGAGCGCATCTGTCTCGAGGCGGGCTGGCCGTTCCGGCGCTGGACGACGTTCGGGGAGATCGACGGCTGGCTGGCCGAGACGGTCGCTGATCCGGGGTCGGTCGCTCCGGTGCCGGCCGACGACCCGCCGCCGAACGGCTACTTCTGCGGTCCCGAGGCGTGGGGCGAAGGCCTCGTCGATCCGCCGGCGGGCGCTTGGCCGCCGGGGCCGGGACCGGGGCTGCGGTCGCGCCGCGATTCGCGCGAATGACCGGGATTCTGTAGCATCAGAAAAACCCCGGAGGAACCACGACCCATGGCGAAGTATGTCTTCGTGACCGGCGGCGTCACGAGCTCACTCGGTAAAGGCATCACCGCCGCCAGCATCGGGAGGATCCTCAAGGCGCGGGGGCTCCGTGTCTCGATCCTCAAGCTCGATCCCTACATCAACGTGGATCCGGGCACGATGTCGCCGTACCAGCACGGCGAGGTGTTCGTCACCGACGACGGCGCCGAAACCGATCTCGACCTCGGCCATTACGAGCGCTTCATCGACGCGAACCTGAGCCAGCTCAGCAACGTCACGACTGGCCGGATCTACCAGGCGGTCATCGCCAAGGAACGCCGTGGCGACTACCTCGGTGGCACGGTCCAGGTCATCCCCCACATCACCAACGAGATCAAGGAGCGCATCGGGCGGGTCGCGCGCGACGGCGATCCGGATGTGGTCATCGTCGAGGTGGGCGGGACCGTCGGCGACATCGAATCGCTGCCGTTCCTCGAGGCCATCCGCCAGATGCGCAAGGATGTCGGCCGGGCGAACGTGCTGTACGTCCACGTGACGCTGCTCCCCGAGCTGGCCGCCACGGGCGAGCTCAAGACGAAGCCCACCCAGCACTCGGTCAAGGAGCTGCGCGGCATCGGCATCCAGCCCGATGTCATCGTGCTCCGCTCCGACCACCCGGTCAGCGACGAGATCCGCGAGAAGATCGCGCTGTTCACCGACGTCGCCAGCGAGGCGGTCATCCCGTGCGAGACCGCGGAAACGATCTACGAGGTCCCGCTGATGTTCGAGGAGTCCGGCCTCGGTCGGCTCATCGTCCGCGACCTCACCCTGGGCGATCCCGACGCCGAGCCGGATCTGGCCAGCTGGCGCGCCCTCGTCGAGCGGATCAAGGCGCCCAAGCCGACGCTCGAGATCGCCCTCGTCGGCAAGTACATCGAGCTGCCCGATGCCTACCTGTCGGTCACCGAGGCGCTCCGCCATGCCTCGTGGGCCCATGGCGTCGATGCCAAGGTGCGCTGGGTCGATTCCGAGAAGCTGACTGCCGAGAACGTCGCCGACGCGCTGGCGGGCGTGGCCGGCATCCTCGTGCCCGGCGGGTTCGGCCATCGTGGGATCGAGGGCAAGGTCCTCGCTGCCCACCACGCCCGGGATCACCGCATCCCGTACCTCGGTCTGTGCCTTGGGCTGCAGTGCGCGGTCATCGAGTTCGCCCGCGACGTCGTCGGCACGAGCGATGCCAACTCGACCGAGTTCGACATGTTCACCGAGCACCCGGTGATCGACTTCATGCCCGACCAGCGCGACATGGAGGACAAGGGCGGCACGATGCGGTTGGGTCTGTATCCGGCGCGCCTCACCCCTGGCTCGAAGGCCGCGGCGGTCTACGGCCAGGAGGTCATCTACGAGCGACACCGCCACCGGTTCGAGGTGAACAACCGCTATCGCGCGACGCTCGAGGGTGCGGGCATGGTGTTGTCCGGTCAGTCGCCCGATGGCCGCCTGGTCGAGATCGTCGAGCTGGCGGACCATCCGTGGTTCGTGGCCAGCCAGTTCCACCCCGAGTTCAAGTCCCGTCCCGACCGGCCGCATCCGCTGTTCGACGGGTTCGTGGCAGCCGCCATCGCCGTGGCCGACGGCCGCGAACCGGTGCTGCGCGCCCGGTCGGACGATCAGTCGGTCGCCATCCCGATCCGTCCCGAGATCGAGCCGGCCACGACGGCCTGACACAGCCCCGGGGCGGCGCGGCCGGCACCGCCGGCGGCCCACGGCGCGATCGATCCTGGCACCCGCCGCGACCGCTTCACACGGGTCCGACGTAGAATCGGTGGCCCCGACTGATTGGAGACCGGCCCATGAAGATCTTCCTTGACACCGCGGACATCGACGAGATCCGCACGGTCGCCCGCTGGGGCGTGCTCGATGGGGTCACCACCAACCCGAGCCTGTTCGCCAAGACGAGCGGGATGACCTACGAAGAGGTCCTCAAGG
>DAIUES010000085.1:6303-9617 GCA_036844985.1 Candidatus Limnocylindrales bacterium | reverse complement strand
TGAGCACGCCCTCCTGGACGATCGGGCGCTGGTAGTAGCCCTTGACGTACTGCAGGCGGGGCTCGTGAAGCAGCGGGCCGAGCGTGCCGTAGACCATCCGGTGGTGCCAGTGCTTCACGTCGGTGTCGGCCCACACGACGATGTCGCCGGTCGTCTCGAACAGCGACTTCCAGAGCGCCTCTCCCTTGCCGACGAACGAGCCGTAGCGGGCAAGCACGTCGGGATGCTGGACGACCCGGGCGCCCTCGGCCTCGGCGATCGCGGTCGTCCGGTCGGTCGACGCCGAGTCGATCACCAGGATCTCGTCGAGCAGCGGTACCCGGCCGACCATCTCGCGCATCGCGCGCCGCACGATGGGGCCGATCGTCTCCTCCTCGTTGAGCGTCGGCAGGACGAGCGAGATCGTGGCGCCCTGCTTCTCCTTGAGCTGGACCAGCCGACGCAGGTCACCGAACTCGCCGTGGTGGAAGTTCGATTCGCCGAACCAGCGCTCGACCCGGGCCGGGACGGCGCGGGCCTCCTCGGCGGCACGGTCTGCGGCGGCCAGGCTCTCGGCCTTGCTCGCCAGCGTGTCGAACGTGGTGTGGCCGATCGCCTCGCGCGTCTTGACGACGACGACCGACGGCTTCGCTCGCGCGGCGACCGCCTCCGGCAGCGCCCCGAACAGGTACGCGTCGGTCCCATCGCCACCCGGCGCGGCGCTGGCGCCCATGACCACCAGATCGGCCTTCTCGGCCTCGCGCAGGATCGCGTTGCGCACGTTGGGGGCTTCGCGCAGCACCGCCTCGCCCTTGCCCTTGAGGTGCTGCTTGATGAACGTGTTGAGCGCGCGTTCCGCCTGGGCGCGGACCGCCATCGTGATCCCCGGTGGGACCAGGTGGAGGACGACGACCGTCGCGCCGTGGTAAGTCGCGATGGCGTCGGCGAAGCGCATCGCGAGCTCGGCGTGCGGTCCGCCACGGACCGGTACGAGCACCCGCTTGATGTCGCGCGACCCACGCTGCTTGACGACCGCGATGTCGCACGGTGAATCGCGGACGACCTCGTCGATGGTGGTCGAGAAGACCGTCGGGCCGCCACGACCGTTGCCGCCGGTCGGCGCCTTGCCGCCCCAGCCGAAGATGATCAGGTCCGCTTCCTGCTCGGCCGATGCCTCGATGATGCCCTCGGCCGCATGCCGGCCGATGCGCACGATGGGATGGATCGGCGTCCCGGTCGGGGCGTAGTCGAGGACCTTCTGGAGCAGGCGCCGGGCGTGCCGGGCACGGGTCGCGCCCTCCGACAGCGGCATGCCCTCGGGGACCTCGACGATGCCGAGTGCCGACAGCTCGCCGGCGCGCGGTTCGAGCATCGCGGCGCCGAGCCGGATCAGCTCCTCGGCCGTGCTCGGGTTGGCGACCGGGATGAGGATGCGGGCAGGCAGCGGCTCCGTCTGCCTCATCCCTGGACCGCCTCGTTCCAGCGCCCGACGAGGTATGGCTTGAGCAGCTCGAACTCGCGTGCCTGGCGCTCGACGCGCTCCTCCGCCTGAGTCGTCGTCACATGGCGGTTCTCGATGATGAACGAGGCGACCCGCCCGAAGTAGATCGGGACGAGCGCGGCGACCAGCGTCTCGAGCGGGAGCGGCGGGTTCCGCGCGGCCACGACGAGGTCGTAGATGACCCGTGCCCAGGCGTCGTCGGGGAAGTGGAACGCGCTGACGGCGTCGGCCATCTCGAGGGTCGTCGCCGAGGTCGACGCGACGTCGCCGCCGATGCCCAGCTTGGCCTGTGCCGCATCGCCGAGGGCCCCGGCCTCGAGCGCGAGGGCGCGCACGATCTCGAGCGTGTCCGGGGCGAGCATCGTCCGCCACGTGTCGGCGAGCGTCAGCGATCCGGCGTGGAACTCGGACAGGAGGCGGAGCGTGTTCACCTCGAGCGGCGGCGGATCGATGATGCGCTCGAAGCCGTAGGCCGGGACGGAGTGGCTGTCCCGGATCGGGAGCCACTTGTCGCTGTGCTCCACGGCCAGGCGCAGGATCGTGCCGACGACCTGGCGGAACATCGGGCCGAGGTCCGAGCCCGGATCCTTGGGATCGTGGATCTTGGCCCCCAGTCGGGTCTGGCAGACGGCGAAGCCGCCGGTCAACGCCGACGTCGTCATCCAGATGTCGATGCCGAACTTGCTGACGTCGTCGGTCCAGTCATCGAGCGTCAGGTAGTGGCGAACGAGGTCGCCGCTCACCCCGAAGTCGCCACCGATGGGCTGGCGGATGCGATGCCCGTACAGCGCCCGGGTGAGCGGGTAGGTGACGGTGTTGGTGATCGTGCCGTCGTACTTGTAGCGCGCGTAGAGCGGCGCCACGAAGTCGTAGCCGCCCTTGAGGATCGGTCCCGACAGGAGCTCGATCCATTCGGGGACGATCGAGCGCAGATCGGAGTCGACGACCACGAGCGCCTTGACCTCGAGCGCGGCCGCCATCTCGAAGATCGTCCGCAGGGCCGCACCCTTGCCACCGACCCCGTCGATCTCCGGATAGGTCAGGCTGACCCGCTCGAGCCGATGGTTCGGGCGGACGAGGAGGACCTGCTCGATGTAGTCGGGCGGCTCGGTCTCGACCACGACCCGGCCGGTCCCGTCGGGCGAGCCCGCGTCCGAGTTGACGAGCACGGGACGCAGGTCCGGGAAGTACTGGACGAGCCCGGCCTGCGCAGCACGGACGACGTAGCCGATCGTCGCTGCGTTCTTGAAGCTGGGGATGCCGACCATGATGTCGGCCTTGCCGAGTCGGGCGATCTGGTCCCGCACGGCCGGGGTCAGGGCGGTCTGGGGCATCGGGCCCACCGTACCATCCCGTCACGCCGGGCGCCTTGCAGGTCAGCGGCGAGGCATCGGGCTGACGGCCCAGTCGGTCGCCGTCTCGCCGGGCCGATAGCGCGAGTTCGCCGCCCGGAAGGTCAGGCCCCGAAAGCCCTGCGCTCGCCACGATCCGATCCAGGTGCCGATCGGCGGCCGAACGAACGGCCCGGCCCGGACGAGGATGTCGTCGGCCAGGATGGAGTCGAGCACGCGCTTGCGTTCGAGCAGCGGGACGTCGAGCAGCCACTGGCCGTCCAGCCACAGCAGGTCGACCGCGACGAAGTTGACCAGGTCGTCGTCGTCGAACGTCATCTCGGCGATCTCGGCCTCGCGCCGCCGTTCGATGTCCTCGACCCGGTGGCGGCGTCGCCCGATCATCATCCCCGACAGCTGGCCGCCCATCGTCGGGTAGTCGTTGACCCACGTCCGCACGCCGCCTTCGTCGGTCACGGCCTGCTTGGTGAGGTAGCCGTCGA
>DAIUES010000085.1:5011-6293 GCA_036844985.1 Candidatus Limnocylindrales bacterium | reverse complement strand
GGACCCGGGCGAGCGCCTGGCCGATCCGTGGTTGGTCGTCGATCGCGTCGCCGTCCTCGGTGAAGAGCGCTGCCGTGCCGCCGCCGACCGATGCCATGATCCGGATGCCGGGCCACATCGGTTCGACCAGGGGCTCGTCGATGTCGTTCGCCTTGACCGTTCCGTAGGTCGCCGGTCGGAGTGTCCGCGCCAGCTCGTGCGCGTCGTGGTCGGTCATGCGCCGTACCCGCCCGGATGGGCGCGCCGCCATGCCCAGGCGGAGCCGACCATCGCGTCGAGCGACGGACGTTCCGGCCGCCAGCCGAGCACCTCCGCGGCCCGGTCGGCGGCAGCGACGAGGACCGGCGGATCGCCCGGACGTCGCGGTCCGATGTCGAACGGGATGTCGTGACCGACGGCCGCCGCGGCGGCGGCGAGGACCTGTCGATTGCTGAAGCCGTCGCCGTTGCCGAGGTTGCACACGATCGCGCCGTCGGCCGTCCGGGGATCGCCCTCGGCGGTCGCGTCGATCGCCCGCAGGTGCGCGTCGGCGAGGTCGGCGACGTGGATGTAGTCGCGGATGCACGTCCCGTCGGGGGTCGCGTAATCGTCGCCGAACAGCTGCACCGGCCGGCCCGCCTCGACCGCGGACAGGATGGACGGGATCAGGTGCGTCTCGGGGGTGTGGTCCTCGCCGAGCGCGACAGTGGCTCCGGCGACGTTGAAGTAGCGCAGGGTCACGCTGCGCAGGCCGTACGCCCGGCCATACCAGGCGAGCGCCCCCTCGAATGCGCGCTTCGTCTCGCCGTACGGGTTGATCGGCCGCAGCGGGGCATCCTCGGTGATCGGCGTCGTGGTGGGCACCCCGTACACGGCCGCGCTCGAGGAGAACACGAGGCGCTGGACGCCGGCCTCACGAGCCGCCTCGAGCAGCGCGATGCCGCCCGCCACGTTGTCGCGGAAATAGCGTCCCGGATCAGCGATCGATTCGCCGACGAGCGAGCGTGCCGCGCAGTGGAGGATGGCGTCGATGTCCTCCTCGGCCAGGAGTCGGGCGGTCGCGGCGCCGTCGGTGTAGCTGCCGACGCGCAGCCGCGCGCCGTGCGGCACCGCCGCTCGATGCCCGGTGGTCAGGTCGTCGAGCACGGTCACGTCGTGTCCGGCCGCGAGCAACGCCTCGACCGACACCGAGCCGACATACCCGGCGCCGCCGGTCACGAGGATCTTGGTCATGGCCGGCATCCTACGGGCTGCGGCGAACACACGTCCGTCATCGCCGCCGGAGCCGATCGAGCAGCGACCG
>DAIUES010000085.1:0-4911 GCA_036844985.1 Candidatus Limnocylindrales bacterium | reverse complement strand
GGCTGCGGCGAACACACGTCCGTCATCGCCGCCGGAGCCGATCGAGCAGCGACCGGGAGGCGCGCGGCGAGGCGTCGTCGGCTTCGGTCGAGGGTTCGGGCTCGTCGCCGCCCGGTGGGAGCGTGGCCAGCGCCCCGGTGCGCAGCGGGGGCGTGTCGGGCACGGGATCGCCGCGCGTCCGCATGACCTCTTCGAGCCGCTGGGCGAGCCGGCGTGCCGCTTCGTTCTCCGGATCGATCAGGAGCGCGCGGCGGGCCAGCAGGTATGCCCCGAGGTCGTCGGCGCGATCGAGCGCGACGCGGGCCAGCCCGACCACCGCGATCGAGTTCTTCGGATCATTGCGCGCGACCTGCCGGTAGAGCTGTTCGGCGCGCTCGAGCCGACCGAACGACAGCGCCCGCTCGGCCTCGAGCAACAGCTCGATCACGTCGTCGGTCCCTGGGCGGCCATCGACCGGGCTGCCCGCAGCAGCCGCTCCCGCGTGTTGGTCGTCGGGTCGGCGATGGTCCGCTCCAGCAGCCGGTCCAGGATCCGACCGATCAAGGGGCCCGGCGCCACGCCGAGCTCGCGGATGAGATCGGACCCATCGATCGCGAGGCCCCCACGGTCGAGCGCGACCCCGGCCGACAACTGCGCCGCGACGCGTTGACGCAGCTCGGCCAGATCGCCGGCCTCGGGCGAGCGCCCGGAACCGACGTTGTCGGCCTCGCGCAGCAGGAACAGGTCGTCGAGGAGGTCGCGACCGACCTTTGCGATGAACCGCCGCACGGCCGCGTCCGACCACGACGGCACGTACCCGAACATGTGCTGGCGGATGAGCCGCACGATCGTGTCCCGCTGGGCGTGCTGCCAGCGCAGGTCGTCCAGGAGGCGCCGGGCAAGGTCGGCACCGACGACCTCGTGGCCGACGAACCGGCCGTCGGCCATCGTCGATGGCTTGCCGATGTCGTGGAGGAGGGCGGCCAGTCGGATCCGCGGATCGCTCGCCGCGTCCACCGAGCGGAGGGTGTGGTCCCACAGGTCCTCGCCCGGGGCCTTGTTCTGGGGCACGGCGCGCTGCGCGGCTAGGTCCGGCCACAGGACGGCGAGAAGACCGGTGTCGGCGAGCAGGCGGAGGGCCACCGACGGCCGTGGCGCCTCGAGGATGCGCCCGAGCTCCCGGGCGATGCGTTCGCCGGACAGGTGGCGGACCAGCGCTGCCTCGCGCCCGATGGCCGCCAGCGTGGCCGGCTCGATGGTCAGCTCGAGGGCGGCGGCCAGGCGGACGGCCCGAACCATCCGCAGCGCGTCCTCGCGGAAGCGGGTCGCGGGGTCGCCCACGGCGCGCAGGATGCCGGCCGCAAGATCGTCCCGACCGCCGTACGGGTCGACCAGTCGCGCTGGCGCTCCGGGCTCGGTTCCCCAGGCGATGGCGTTGATGGTGAAGTCACGGCGGGCCAGATCGAGCTCGATCGACTCCCCGAACTCGACGTGGTGGGGCCGCCGGAAGTCGGCGTAGTCGTGATCGGAGCGGAACGTCGTGACCTGGACGATGCCCACCGACGCATCCCCGCTGTCGACCGCGACCGTGCCGAACCCGTTCTCGTACACCGCTCCCGGGAACAGGGCCTGTGTCCGTTCGGGCCGGGCGGAGGTCGCGAGGTCCCAGTCGTGGACCGGGCGATCGGACAGCAGGTCGCGCAGCGAGCCGCCCACGACGTAGGCCGCGAAACCGGCCGAACCGAGCTGATCGAGCAGACCGCGGACGGCAGGCGGGATCGAGGCGGCGAGGTGCGGGCCCCCTGCCTCGAGCGTCAGTTCCGCCCCAGGAAGAGGTACGTCCGCCAAGCGTCGTTGCGATCGTCGGCGAGGTACGGCGTGAACAGCGAGTAGATGTCGCTGCGTGGCTCGTGCGGTTCGTGATGCAGCCGCAGGCGGGCCTCGTCGAGGGTCTTGCCGCCCTTGCGGTGGTTGCATGGCTTGCATGCCGTCACGAGGTTCTCCCAGGTATGACCGCCACCGCGGTGACGGGGCATGACGTGGTCGAGCGTGAGGTCGTGCGACTGGCGGCCGCAGTACTGGCAGGTGTGGCGGTCGCGGGCGAAGACCTCGCGGCGGGACAGCTTCACCCGTGGCCGAGGACGCCGGATGAGGTACTGCAGGCGGATGACCGAGGGCGCGCGGAATTCGGTCCGCGGCGTCCGAATCATCTGGTGGTCGTACTCGATCACCTCGGCCTTCTCGCCGAACAGGAGGCGGAAGGCCCTCGGCAGATTGCAGACGTTGAGCGGCTCGTAGTTCTGGTTCAGAACAAGCACGACGCCGTCCATAGTCCGGCGAGGATAGCAAGTTCGCCGAACCGTGCTCAGCGACCGGTTGCGGCCCCCGTCGCGGGGTTCCAGCCACCGGCCTGACCGACCTTCGAGGCGAGCGGCTTGCCGAGCGCGCCGGTGATGAAGCGAGCTGCATCGAGCACGCCTTCGAGCGACACGCCGTGATCCCAACCGGAGGCATCGAGCAGGTACACGAGGTCCTCGGTGGCGAGGTTGCCGGCGGCGCCCGGCGCGTACGGGCAGCCACCGGTGCCGCCCGTCGATGCATCGAACGTCCGCGCGCCGGCGGCCAGGCCCATGGCCACGTTGGCGAGGGCCGTGCCGCGGGTGTCGTGGAAGTGGTAGGCCTGCCGGTCGAGCGGGATGCCGGCGGCCTCGGCCAGCGAGATCACCTCGGCGACCTGGTCGGGGACGCCGACGCCGATGGTGTCCCCGAAGCAGATCTCGTCCGCCCCGAGCTCGAGCAGG
Source organism: Candidatus Limnocylindrales bacterium (assembly GCA_036844985.1). Lineage (GTDB taxonomy): Bacteria > Chloroflexota > Limnocylindria > Limnocylindrales > CSP1-4 > SPCO01. Next base: position 2,131 of record DAIUES010000085.1, on the reverse strand, counting down.
CGGATCCCGACTTCGACCGCGGTGCGTGGCTCGACGCGTCCGGTGTAGGGGCAGCCGAAGGCCGTCGACACGTACGCCCGCTGCCACCAGCCGAGATCGCGGCCACGGGCGAGCACGGCCGTGAACGCGGCCAGCGATCCGTCCACCGTCATCCCGATGTTGTGCTGGGTGAACGCATCGGTCGCGGCGGTGAAGACGGCGATCGAATCGACGCCCGCCGCCTCCGCCCGGGCGAGCCCGCGAACGTTGGGTACGAGGGCCGGATAGCGCACCCCGGGCCGACGACGCAGGCCCGCGAACAGCGCGTCGGCGTCGGCCAGCTGAGGGATCGTTCGCGGCGACACGAACGAGGTCGCCTCGATCTCGCGAAGACCGGCATCGGCCAGGAGGTCGATGAAGCGTGCCTTGACCTCGGTCGGGACCGCGACCGACTCGTTCTGCAGGCCGTCCCGTGGCCCGACCTCGTAGATGCGGACCCGCCGCGGATCGGTCGGCAGGGTCATCGCGACCGACTCAGACGAGCGGTGGGTCCATCGCCCGTTCCAGCCGGGCGATCTCGACCTCGATGCGACCGATGAGCTCGATCGCCGCCTTGTGCTCCGGGCTGCCGTGCGCCGCCTGGTTGCGGCGCGACCGCGTGGCGCGGTGCAACGCCTCGAGCTCGGCCCGCGTCTGCGGCAGGGCCTGCGGTGTCGTCGGTCCCTCGTGTGCCATGGTCGGCTGCATCTCCTGGTTCAGCGGTGGCTCGCAGCGTACCGCGTTCGCTCTCAGGCCGGCTCGATGAGCGCGAGGCGCTGGCCCCGCTGGACCTGATCGCCGGCGGTCACGAACAGCTCGGCGACGGTCCCTGCCCGTGGCGCCACCACGGCATGCTCCATCTTCATCGCCTCGAGCGTGAGCACGGTATCGGTCATGTCGACCCGCGAGCCGGCAGCGGCCGTGATGGCGAGGACGCGGCCGGGCATGGGCGCGACGAGCTCGAGCGGGCCGGTGCCGTGCGTGGCGGCTGCCCGGTTCGCGGCCCGGTCGACGTCGGGCGGTGGCGCCAGTCGGAAGGTCGTGCTCCGGCCGTCGAGGTCCACGTGGACGGCGTCGGCGTCGGCGGTCCTGGCCACCTCGAACGTTGGGTCCGCTGCGGCTTCGACGAGGCGGATCGAGCGGCTCTCGTCATCCGTGGCGAGGACGGCCGCCGGGCTCGCGTTCATGCGGAAGCCGTCCGTCCAGCGGCCGGTGCCGGATCGCAGCAGCTCGCGACCGGCCACGGCCCACGCCTCGTCCGGGATCGCGGTCCGGGTCGCCCAGTCATCGGGCGGCCAGATCCGCTCGAGCGTGTCGGTCCGCACCTGTCCGTCACGGACGGCCGGCTCCCGGACGAGCCAGCGGAGGAACCGCAGGTTGGTCGTCAGGCCGAGGACGACCGTCCGGTCGAGGGCGTCCGCGAGCCGGTCGAGGGCGTCCCTACGATCCACGCCGTGGGCGATGATCTTGGCCAGCATCGGATCGAATCGGCCGCCGATCTCGTCGCCCTCGCTGACGCCGGCATCGACGCGGATGCCGTCGCCGGTCGGCCAGCGGAGGCGCTCGATGCGACCGGTCGCCGGCAGGAAGTCGTGCTCCGCATCCTCGGCGTAGAGCCGGACCTCGACGGCATGTCCGTGCATCCGGACGTCGACCTGGGTCAGGCCGAGCGGTTGGTCCGCCGCGATCCGGAGCTGGTCCTCGACGAGGTCGCGTCCCGTCACTGACTCCGTGACCGGATGCTCGACCTGGAGGCGGGTGTTCATCTCGAGGAACGTGAAGCCGCCGCGGTCGTCGAGCAGGAACTCACACGTGCCGGCGCTCTCGTAGCCGACAGCACCGGCGAGGGTCAGCGCCGCGGCGCCCATCCGCCGCCGCGTCGCGTCGTCGACCGCCGGGGACGGGGCCTCCTCGAGCACCTTCTGGTGACGGCGCTGGACCGAGCAGTCACGCTCACCCAGATGCACGCCGTTGCCGTGCCGGTCGAACAGGACCTGGATCTCGACGTGCCGGGCGCCTTCGACCAGGCGCTCGAGGATCAGGCGATCGTCGGCGAACGCGGCGCGTGCCTCGCGTCGCGCGGCAGCCAGTTCGGCCAGGAGCAGGGCCGGAT
>DAIUES010000084.1:0-9632 GCA_036844985.1 Candidatus Limnocylindrales bacterium | reverse complement strand
CCAGCTTGGGCGGCAGCTCGGCATCGGCGACGAGCGCGACCAGCGTCCGCTCGGCCAGCCCTATCCGCTCGGCGACCGGGGGCATGGCGGCCCGGACGTCGCTCGCGGACAGGTACCGGACGGTCGTGGTCATCGCGCCCGGAGTGTACGGCCCGGGCGGGGGCCGGATCGGGCCGGCGCCGGCGCATCCGCCCGCGGCGCCGCGAAGGTACGATGCGGCCGTGGCGGCCATCGACATCCCCACCAGCCTGGACAACCTCAAGCTCGAGCGCGATGCCATCGTGCTGTACGACGCGCTGGCCGCGATCGAACGGGATCCCCGTCGGGCATCCGCATTTCAGCGGATCGCGGCGAACGAGCGTCGTCATGCCGACATCTGGGCACGCAAGCTCACCGAGCTGGGCGCCGACGTGCCGGCTGCCGACGGCCCACGTGCCCGGGTCCGGTTCATCATCCTTGTCGCCCGGCTGTTCGGGACCAAGGCCGTGGCCGACCTCGTCAAGGCGCTCGAGGGCGACGAGGAGGCGGCCTACGACGCGCAGGCCTCGTCACCGGACGTGGTCTCGATCGCGGCCGACGAGCGCGAGCACGCGGTGATCTGGGACCGACTCGGGGTCAGCGGCGAGATCGACGACGGGGGCGACCGGATCGCGGCGGCAAGGACCGCAACCTCCGCCGCCGACATCGTGTCGCGTGAGCGGTGGCACCGGACGGGCGGTCGGTCGGGCACGCTCCGGGCGATCATCTTCGGCGTCAGCGACGGGCTGGTGAGCAACGTGTCGTTGGTGATGGGCGTCGCCGGCGCCGCCGCCGACAACCCGCAGTTCATCCTCCTGGCGGGCATTTCGGGTCTGCTGGCCGGGGCGTTCAGCATGGCGGTCGGCGAGTACGTCAGCATGCAAAGCCAGCGCGAGCTGTTCGCTCGCCAGATCGAGCTCGAACGGGCCGAGCTGGAGGCGATGCCCGAGGAGGAGGAGGCCGAGCTCGCCGCCGTCTACCGGGGCAAGGGCTTCACCGAGGAGGAGGCGACGGGTATCGCCCACCGCATCTTCCGGGACCCCGAGGTTGCCCTCGACATGCTCATCCGCGAGGAGCTCGGGCTCGACCCCGACGAGCTCGGCTCGCCATGGGGTGCCGCCATCGGGTCGTTCCTGGCGTTCGCCGCCGGAGCGGTCGTGCCGGTCATCCCGTTCCTGTTCGGCGGTGGCGCGCTGATCACGGCCCTGAGCCTCGGGCTGAGCCTGGTCGCGTTGTTCGCGGTCGGTGCCGCGGTCAGCCTGCTGACCGGTCGAAGCCTGATCTTCAGCGGCCTCCGCCAGCTGGGCCTGGGCCTCGGCGCCGCGATCGTGACCTATGCCATCGGCACGCTCATCGGCGTCGGGGTGGCGGGCTGAGCCGATGGCCGAGTCCAGCGACCTCCGGGCACGTCTCATCGGACAGGGGCTCGATCCGGGCACGTGGTCGAACGGGCCTGGCGATCGCTACGCCGCCCACCGCCACGCGTACGACAAGGTCATCGTGGTTGCCGCGGGCTCGATCCGCTTCGGCCTGTCCGGCGAACCTGTCGGACTGGCAGTCGGCGACCGTCTCGAGCTCCCCGCGGGCACCGACCACGACGCGATCGTCGGGCCCGATGGCGTGGCCTGCCTGGAGGCCCATCTGCCGGCCGGGACCGTCGTCGGACCGGCTCGTCGGGCGGCAGGCTCGTGGTGACCGCAGCCGTGCGAAACCGGTGCCCGGCCGAGTGGCGTATCGCATGACGGGTAGCGGAACGGGCGGCAGATCCGACCCGGGTTTCGACGCGGCGCTCGTTCGCGAGGTCGCGGCCGGATCCCACGATGCACTCGCCGCGCTCTATGACCGTCATGCCGACGCGATCTTCGCTGCGGCCCGGCGGCTGACATCGGATCGAGGGATGGCCGAAGAAGTCGTACAGGAGACATTCCTGGCTCTGTGGGATCGGGCCGACACGTACGACCCGACGATCGGGTCGCTGGCGGCCTGGCTGCACACGATCGCTCGCAACCGGACGGTCGATCGACTGCGCTCCGCGGGTCGCCGGCCGACGCTCATCCCGTTGTCCGCGGCGGCTGCCAGCGGCCCGGGCGGGAGCGGTGCCGAGGCACCCGATGCCGATGCCGTCGAACGGTTGCTGGCGCGTGGATCGATGGTCGCTGGGGGCGTCCCCGAGCCGTCGCCCGAGCGTGAGGTCGACCTGCGCGAGTTGCGGGTCGCGCTGCAGGCCGCGCTGGCCGAGATGCCCGAGGTCGAGCGGGTGGTCATCGTCCTCGCCTACACCGAGGACCTCACCCAATCGGAGATCGCAGCGCGACTCGGCTGGCCGCTCGGCACGGTCAAGACCCGGACGCGGCGGGCCCTGGCGCACCTCCGGGTGGTGCTCGGCAGCGGGGTCGGGCCGGAGTACGCCCGGTACATGGCGCCGGCCGGCGGGGCCGCACCCGGACCGACCTACCGGATCGAGGGCGACTGATGGACCACGACGACGTCCGCGAGCGACTCGAGCTGGCCGCGGTCGAGCCAGGCGGGCTCGATCGGCTGATGGCGGGCGACACCCCCGATGCCGCGGCCGTGGCGACCCACCTTGCCGGCTGCCCGACCTGTTCCGACGAGTTCGGCCGGTTGAGCCGAGCGGCGCCGCTGTTGCGCGACGTCGTGAGCACGACCCCGCCGGCCGATCTGCGCGAGCGCACGCTGGCGTATGTCCAGGCCCATGGCCTGCCGCGCGGCGCCGCCGCGGTCGGATCGCCGGCCGTGCCCGCGCCCGTGCCCGCGCCCGTGCCCGCGTTCGCGCCGGCCGTGCGAACCCCGCGAACCTGGACTCGAGCGGCCCTGCCGTGGGTGGCGACCTTCGCCGCCGCGGTGCTCCTGTCGGTCGGGATCAACACGGTCACGAACCGTGGCGCCGAGGACCGGCTGGCCGCCCAGGCCCAGGCCATCGAGGGCCTCAGCGAGGTGACCACCGCGACCCTGGCCATCACCGGCCAGCCCGACGTGGAGCGGGTGTCGCTCACCCCGTCGAGCGGGGCCGGCACCACCGGCTCGCTGCTCTTCTCACCGTCCACGACTCGCCTCGTGGTCGTCGCCGACGGCCTCGCCCGCCCGCCCGCCGGCTCGGAGTTCCGCTGCTGGATCGAGGTCGGGGGCACGCGCTCGTCGGTGGGGCGGATGTTCTTTGCGGGAGACCTGGCGTACTGGGTCGGGGATACGCCGGAGGTCAGCGCAGCCGGGCCCGGGACACGGTTCGGGGTATCACTCGTTGAGATCGGCGGGTCGTCCCTCGGCTCCGAGCCGATCATCGTCGGCGAGCTCTGACGCCCCCGGTTCGTGCAGCGGCTCGGGGTCCGCGGGCGAGGGCGCCTCGAGATGGTTTTGGTGGAGCCTCAGCGCCCGCTCGTCCGTCTCGGGGCTGATGGCGTGGCCCTCGTCGACCAGCGTCCGGGCCAGCCAGGCAGCTTCCCGGGGCCGTTCCGCCGCGTCGATGTCCTCGTCTCGCCGACGTCCATCCAGCAGGACGAACCACACCAGCCCGCCACCAACGACGAGCCCGACGATGAGCAGCCACCAGTTGAACTCGGCGTTCACCGCGGCGAAGTATAGGGACCGAACGCGACCACCGACTCGCGGCCGGTCTCGTGTCGGGCGCCGACGCGGCTACACTCCGCGGATGTTCACCGTACCGCCCGATTCGATCGCCTTCCACCTCGGCCCGATCAGCATCGGCTGGTACGGACTGTGCTACGCGATCGGGTTGGCCGTCGCCTACCTCGTGCTGGTGCGGCTCGCTCGCATCGCCGGCGAGGACCCCGATGTCGTGGGCAACGGCATCATCGTCGTGGCGGTCGCGGCGCTCATCGGCGGGCGGCTGTATCACGTCATCGACCAATGGCAGTTGTACGCCAACGATCCCCTGAAGATCATCCTGCCGCCCTATTCGGGGCTGGGCGTGTATGGGGGCATCGTGACCGGGACCCTGGCCGCGTGGTGGTATGCCCGTCGTCGCGGCGCGCCGTTCGCCCGCTGGGCCGACATCATCGCGCCCGCGCTGTTCGTGATGCAGGCCATCGGGCGCTGGGGCAACTACTTCAACCAGGAGCTGTACGGGCCACCGACGACCCTGCCGTGGGGCATCCCGATCGACTGCGCCCACCGCCTCCAGGACGTATACGCCTGTTCGATCGTCCCCGAGACCGCGCGGTTCCACCCGCTGTTCCTGTACGAGTCCCTGTCGGGCGTGGTCGGTGCCGCGGTCCTCGTCTTCCTCGGGTTCCGTCTGCGCCGCTGGCTGCGACCCGGCGACCTGCTGCTCGTGTTCTTCATGTGGTACGGCGCGACCCGGTTCCTGCTCGAGAACCTTCGGGCGGACAACTGGACGTTCTTCGGCGTCCCGACGGCGCAGCTGGTGTCGATCGCCATCATCGCCGTCGGGCTGGGTGGGCTGATCGTCCGCCACGCCCGACCACACCCGGCCGATCGGCCACCCACCAACCCGCAGGTCGCGACGTGGGGCGCGCTCGGGGCGACGTGGATGACCAAGCCGATCGACGAGCCGTGGGCCAACGTCCCGCCGCCGCGTGTCGACGAGGCCGACGTCGGCATCGACGATGTCGACGGGGAGCCGGACGGGAGCCCACCCGCCGACCCGGATCTCGAACGCGAGCCGCCGCCGCAACCTCCGGGATGACCGATCCGGCCGACCCGGCCCGCTCGGCCGAGGTGCGCGCCCCGGACACGCCCGACCTTCCGACCGTCGGCGTCGGCCGACACCGGCCACCGCGGGCACGCCTCTCGCCGGAGGCGATGGCCGCTGCACGGGGCGGGGCGCAGGAGGGCCTGACCTGGCTGGGACGACCACCCGAAGCCCGCGCGTCGCTGCTGTATCGAGTCATCCGCCTGCTCGTCCGGTTCGTCTGCTTCGGGGTCTTTCGCTTCCGCATCGCCACGTCCGGCCAGGACCACGTCCCGCCGGGCGGCTACCTGCTGGTCGCGGCCGCCCATCGCGGCTGGATGGACCCGTTCGTGGTGATGCACGCACTGCCCGTCGAGCCCCGGTCGTGGATCCTGGGCAGCGGACCATCGACCTTCACGGCGCCGTGGCGCGAGTGGCTGGCGAAGCGGGTCGGGGGACTGCTGCCGGTGTGGCGTGGCGGCGTGGGCATCGACCAGCACGTCACCTCGGCGCGAGCCGTCCTCGCCAACGGTGCGGTCTTCGTCCAGATGCCGGAGGGCACCGTCAGCGGCACACCCGGCCGGGTGGGACCGATGCGCGCCGGCTGGGCGATCATCGCCCTCCGCACGGACGCGCCGATCGTGCCGATCGCGATGGCCGGCACCGAGGAGCTGTACATCGGCCGCCGGCTGGCCTCGCAGGTCCTGCCGCCGACGTCGGTCCGGGAGCTGGCCGACCTGCCGCCCGGCGCGCCGCTGCCCGAACCCGGGTCGCGCGCCGAGCTCGACGTGGCTCGGCACATGACGGACCGCCTGGCGGAGCGTCTCGGGCCGGCGGTCGTGGCGTTGTACCCAGGCACGATCGATCCCCCCGCGCATCCGCGTCGACTGCGCGATCGGCTGACTTGGCTGCTGATGCGGCGGGGGCCGCTCGATCGCGACGGCTGAGTTTGGCCCGCCGCCTCCCGCGGCGCACCTATACTCGGCCGCGATGCAGTACGCCGGATCCATCCTCGACCTCGTCGGGAACACGCCGCTCGTCCGGATCAGCCGGGTGATGCGCGACCTCGGCCCCCTCGAGCGCCAGCCGCCCCTGCTCGCCAAGCTCGAGATGCTCAACCCGGGTGGCTCGGTCAAGGACCGCATCGGGCTGCCGATGATCGAGGCCGCCGAGCGGGCCGGCCTGCTCAAGCCGGGCGGCACGATCATCGAGCCGACCAGCGGCAACACCGGCCACGGCCTTGCCATCGCCGCCGCCCTGAAGGGCTACCGCTGCATCTTCGTCATGGCCGACAAGCAGTCGACCGAGAAGCAGTCCCTGCTTCGTGCGTACGGCGCGGAGGTCGTGCTGTGCCCGACCAACGTCGATCCGGAGTCGCCCGAGAGCTACTACTCGGTGGCGGCTCGCCTGGCTCGCGACATCCCGGGCGCGTTCAAGCCCGACCAGTACTGGAATCCGGAAAACCCGGCCGCCCACGAGCGCACGACCGGCCCGGAGCTGTGGGCCCAGACCGAAGGCCGGCTGACCCACTTCGTCGCCAGCGTCGGGACCGGCGGCACGATCTCGGGCACCGCCCATTTCCTCAAGGCGCAGAACCCGGGCATCGAGGTGATCGGGGCGGACCCCGAGGGCTCCGTGCTGTCGGGTGACACGGCGCGGCCGTACCTGACCGAGGGCGTCGGCGAGGACTTCCTGCCCGGTACGTACGATCCGGCCGTCGTCGACCGCTGGGTCCGCGTCAGTGACCGCGACGCGTTCGCGATGGCCCGCCGGCTCACCCGCGAGGAGGGCATCCTGTCGGGCGGCTCGTGCGGAACGGCCATGGTCGCGGCCCGCGAAGTCGTCCGCGATCTCGTGGCCACCGACGGCGGGCACGAAGCAGTGGTCGTCGTGCTCCTGCCGGACAGCGGTCGGAGCTACCTCTCGAAGCTCTACAACGACGAGTGGATGCGCAACAACGGCCTGCTCTCGACGACCGGCTCGGCGACCCGCATCGAGGCGCTCCTGGCGGACCGGCACCACGCCCCCGACCGGCCACCGGTCATCGTCGCCCGCACCACCGAGCGCGTGGGCGACGCGATCGACACACTGCAGACCTACGGCATCAGCCAGATGCCGGTGTCCGAGGAGCCTGACGGCGACGAGGTCGTCGGCCTTGTCGGCTCGATCAGCGAGAAGAGCCTGCTCGATCGGGCCTACCGCGATCCGACGGTGGTCGAGCGCACCGTCGGCGAGGTGATGGACGGACCGCTGCCGCTGGTCGAAGTGTCAGCCACGCTCGACGAGGCGTTCGCGTTGCTGAGCGGCACGCCGTCGGCGCTCGTCGCCGTTCGCGGGGAGCGCCCTGCCGGCGTGCTGACCAAGCTCGATCTGCTCGAGTACCTCGCCCACCGCCCCGATCCCACGGGCTGAGGTCGGCGCCCGAGCCTACAGCCAGGGCAGGCGGATCGGGAGCAGCGCGTTCAGCAGCAGGCCCAGCGTCAGCAGGCCGCCGGCACGGCGGGTGTGGACGAACGCGTAGCCCACGAACCACAGCGGCCAGCCTCGGTCGGGATAGCCCGCCGGGGGCGACGTGGGCTTCGGCTGGGCGAACACTCTGAGCACGGCCATGAGGCGCGGGATGCCCAGCACCACGAGCAGCACCCACGGACCGATGAGCCCGACCGCGGCGGCCAGGATCGTGAGCGGGTAGAACAGGATCATCAGCCACGACCCGACGACCCGCGCCCGGGCCTCGCCGAGGATGACCGGCAGGGTTCGGACGCCGATGGCCGCGTCGGCCTCGATCTTGTCGATGTGCTTGCCGAACAGCACGGCGGTCACGATCAGCGCGTACGGGATCGATACGAGCAGGACCCACGGTTCGATGGTCCCGGTGGCGGCGAGGAACGTCCCGCCGATCATCAGCGGACCCCACACGAGGAACACGCCTGGCTCGCCCAGTCCGTGGTGCTTGAGGCGAATGGGTGGCGCGACGTAGAACACCGACACGAACAGCCCGGCCAGGGCGAACGCGATGATGAGCGGCCCCCGGACGCTCGCGAGGTAGAGCATGATCGCCGCCCCGATCACGTTGACGGCGACGATCGCGATCTCGAGCTGGCGCCTGGTCACCCAGCCGGACAGGATCGGATGCGGCGCGTACAGCGCGCGCACGTAATCGGGGGTGTCGACGCCGTTGGCGGTGTCGAAGTAGTCGTTGATCATGTTGTTCGCCGCGTGGGCGAGCACGAGCCCGACGACCGACAGCAGGAAGAGCCCCCAGTCGACCGCCGGTCCGCCGGCCGTCCGGTTCGCCTCGACCGCCAGCAGGCCACCGATGAGCCCCGACCAGATCGTCATCGGGAAGACCGCGGCGCGGGTGATGACCAGCCACTTGCCGACCGTGTCGAGCGGACGCGTCGCCGGTGGATTGGCGGTCTCGAGGATCTCCTTCCAGGCGAGGAGTCGCTCGCGCAGCGGCAGCGACCGGTCGACGATGGTCTGGGGGGCGTGCATCGGGATCCTCGGGGAGTGGCTGACGGTGGGAAAACGTGCTGGGCGAATGTATCAGGTTCCGCTGGAAATCGGCCCGGTCGACGGGTCGATCGAGGTGCGAAGATGGGCCGATGTCGACCGACGCCTCCAGCTCGCCGGCTCCGCCGATCCCGACGCCGCGGTTCGAGCTCGTGTCGATGTCGCTGCCGTTCATGCGAGCCCTGCTGGCGCGTGACCTGGCCACTGCCGAGGCCGACATCGGTGCCAGCGTGCCGGCCGACTTCCCCGACCAGCTCGATGGGTTCCTCCAGTACCGGATCCCGGACCTGACGGCCGATCCGTCCGCCCAGCCGTGGCTCGGGCGGGCCATCGTCCTGACCGACGGGACCGGGCGCCAGGTGATCGGCTCGGTCGGGTTCCACAGCCCGCCCGACGAGGACGGCCGGGTCGAGATCGGCTATCGCGTCGAGGCGCGATACCGGCGCCAGGGCGTCGCCACCGAGGTCGTGCGGGCGATGTTCGATTGGGCCGCGCGCGAACATGGCATCGACCGGTTCCGTGCGTCGACCGCGCCGGACAACGTCGCCTCGCAGGGGGTCCTGGCGCGGTTCGGTTTCCGTCAGGTCGGCAGCCAGATGGACGATCGCGACGGGCTCGAGCTGGTGTTCGAGCTCGATGGCTGGACCGCCACGAGCCGCGGATGACGGTGCCATGATGGGCACCATGGACCGACCCGACGACCCGACGCCCGAGCCGTCCTTCGACACGCTCGCCGTCCACGCCGGCGCGGAGCCCGATGAGCTGACGGGCGCGGTGGCGCCGCCGATCTACCAGACCTCGACGTACGAGCAGGATGCGGTCGGGCGTCCCCGGCGCGGCTACGAGTACGCCCGCTCGCAGAACCCGACGCGCGAACGACTGGAGCGAGCCATCGCCGCCCTCGAGGGTGGTCGGCACGGATTCGCCTTCGCGTCCGGGTCCGCGGCGACCGCGGCCATCGCCGAATTCGCCGCGGCCGGTGATGAGATCGTCGTCGGCGACGACGTGTACGGCGGCACGTACCGCTACCTGGAACGGGTCCGCAAGCCCGGAGCCGGGGTGACGACCGAGTTCGTCGATCTCGCGTCCGGGGTGGATGCGCTCTGGGAGGCCCTGTCCGAGCGCACGAGCCTCGTGTGGTTCGAGACGCCGACCAACCCGCTCCTCAAGGTGGTCGATATCGCGGCCGTCGCGGCGACCGTCCGACGGCGGGTGGCCGAAGGCGGTCGGCGGCCGCTCATCGTGGTCGACAACACGTTCGCGTCACCGGCCATCCAGCGTCCCCTCACGCTGGGGGCCGACATCGTGTTCCACTCGGCCACCAAGTACCTCGCCGGCCACTCGGACACCATCGTCGGCGTGGCGGCGACGTCCGATGACGCCGTCGCCGAGCGGCTGCGCTTCCTGCAGAACGCGATGGGCGGCGTCC
>DAIUES010000083.1:0-9657 GCA_036844985.1 Candidatus Limnocylindrales bacterium | reverse complement strand
CCGATGCGTGCGTTGTCGAGCCGCGGTCGCCCGGCGGCCGATGCGTGCGTTGTCGGCTGCGCTCCTCGCTCACGCACCTTGGGGTGCGCCCGCCGCGGTGCTCCCCTCCGCCTTCGCCTCGGCGGCCCGATCGACCGCGCCCGGGGTGGGGGTCGCGGTAGAGTGATGGCATGACCGCCACTCGGGCTGCCGGTTCGCTGCTCGGGCGCGATCTGATCAGCGTCGCTGATCTGTCGGCCGATGAGGTCGAGCTGGTGTTCGGGACGGCCGAGCTGCTCAAGGCCGAATTCCGGGCGACCCGGCGGCATGTCGATCGGCCGCTCGACGGACGGACCCTGGCGATGCTGTTCCAGAAGCCGTCGCTGCGGACGCGGGTGACGTTCGAGGCGGGCATGGCCCAGCTCGGCGGCACGGCCATCTATCTGCCCGAGGACGCAGTCATGGGCGCCCGGGAGGCCGTCCGCGACGTCGCCCGCAACCTGGAACGCTTCGTGGACGCGATCGTCGCCCGCACCGGTCCGCACGAGGTCGTCCTCGAGCTCGCCGCCCAGGCGGCGATCCCGGTCGTCAACGGCCTGACCCTGCGCGAGCATCCGTGCCAGGCGCTGGCCGACGTGTTCACCATCCGCGAGGCCGTGGGTGACCTGCGCGGGGCCGTCGTGACGTTCGTCGGCGACGGCAACAATGTCTACCACTCGCTGGCCCTGTTGGGTGCTGCGTTCGGGATGGAGATTCGGCTGGCCCATCCGCCGGGCTACGGCCCGAACGAACAGATCGTGGCCCGAGCGCAGGGCCTGGCCGACGCCTCCGGCGGCCGGCTGGTGTTCGGCCACGACCCGCTCGAACTGGTCGATGGCGCAGCGGTGGTCTATACCGACGCCTGGACATCGATGGGCCAGGAGGTCGAGGCGGAGGCGCGCCGCGACGCGTTCGACACCTACCGGGTCGATGACGCCTTGCTGGCCGCGGCCGGTCCCGATGCCATCGTCATGCACTGCCTGCCGGCCCACCGTGGCGAAGAGATCGCGTCGTCCGTGATGGACGGACCGCAGAGCCGGATCTTCGACCAGTCCGAGAACCGGCTGCACGTCCAGAAGGCCCTGCTCGTGAACCTGCTCGGCGTCGCGGCGTGACGGAGGCCCTCTACGAGCGCTACAAGGACGCCCTCCGCCGGGGGCACGTGGCTGCCAGCCGGTCCCGCTACGACCTGGCGCTCGACGCCTACGGCGAAGCCGCCCAGCTCGCCCCGGACCGCGCCCTGCCGCTGGTGAGCATCGGGTCGGTCCTCGTCCGGCTGGGACGGACCGACGAGGCATTGGCGGCCTACGACGCAGCGCTCGAGCGGGCACCGTCCGACGAGGCGGCGCTGCGCGCCCGGATCGACCTCCTCGAGGCGACCGGCGACCGGCTGGAGGCGGCCGCCACGCTCGATCGGCTGGCGGCCCTGATCGACGCCGCCGACCGGCGGCCAGAAGCGGTCACCCTGGCGACACGGGCGCTCGGGCATGCGGAGTCGCGGGCACGACGGACCGGCCTGGCTGCCCTCGTCGAACGGGCCGCTGCCGAACCGTCCGATGACCCGACGATGACCGTCGCGCTCGAGCAGGCGCACGGGCTGCTCGACGGGCTCGTCGCCGGTGCCCTCGATGCACCGCCGCCCCCGTCGGAGCCCGTCGAACTGCCATTCGATCCGGCGGCGGCCACCGCCGCGGTCGATGACGCTGCCGCCGGTCGCGATGCCGGGGCGACCCGCACCGTGGCCCTCGCCGCGGCCCGCGGACATCGGTCGGCCGGACGTCTCAACGCCGCGATCGACGCCTGCTACCTCGGCTTGGCGAGCAACCCGGCCGATCCCGACCTCCATCTCATGCTCGCCGACCTGTACCTCGACCGCGGCTGGCGGGCGGTGGCGACCGACAAGCTGCTCCTGCTCAGCCGGCTCATCGACCTGACCGACGACGCCGCGAGTCGGGCCCGGCTGTGCGCGGTCGTGACCGACCGACTGCCCGACGAGCCGAGGCTGGCCGCACGCTGCGCCTGAGCCTGGCGCTGCCGGTGTCCGGCGCGTCGGGTCACCGGTTCGCACCGAGCGCGTTGTACACTCGCCCGACGATGTCGGAGCTCCTCGGATCGATCCTCGGCCAGGTCCGCCTGACCACGCTGGTCGACATCGGGATCACCGCCCTCCTCATCTACTGGCTGTTCAGCCTGATCCGCGGCACGCGGGCCGTTCGCCTGGTCATCGGCGTCAGCGTCCTGTTCGTCGTGTACGTGCTGGCGGTCGCCTTCGGACTCGAGCTGCTGACCCGGATCCTGCAGGGCGGCGCGGTCGTCGGGCTGTTCGCCCTGGTCGTCATCTTCCAACCGGAGATCCGGCGCGGGCTCGAGCGGATCGGCCGGGTGGGCTCGTTCGGCTGGATGCTGTCGCCGGCCGACTCGCGCGTCGTCGACCGCGTCGCCGACGAGGTGGCTCGCGCTACCGCGGACATGTCGGCCGAGGGGCATGGCGCGCTGATCGTGCTCGAGCGCGAGACCGGCCTCGAGGACGCTGCCGAGAGCGGGGTCATGATCCACGGCGATGTCTCGGCCGATCTGATCCGGACCATCTTCGCGCCGCGGACCGCGCTCCATGACGGGGCGGTCATCATTCGGGGCGATACGGTGCTGGCCGCGGGAGCACTCCTGCCCCTGGCCGAGACGACCGTCCAGGCCGAGCGCTTCGGCACCCGGCACCGGGCCGCGCTCGGGATCGCCGAGCAGACCGACGCAGTCGTCGTCGTGGTGTCCGAGGAGAACGGCCAGATCAGCCTCGTCGAGCGATCGCGCATCGTGCGCAACCTCAACGAGGCACAGCTGGCGCGCACCATCCGGACCCTGCTCGATCCGGCCCGCGGACGGCGCCGCCGGTCACTTCGCTTCGGTTCGGGTCGGGAATCCGGCTCGGCCGCGGCCGCCCGGGCGCCGCGGTGACCCGAGCCCTCCGGGTCATCGTCCACAACTGGCCCCTCAAGCTCGCCGCCATCGGGCTCGCCACGTTGCTGTACGGCGGTCTCGTGCTGTCGCAGAGCACGGCCACCTTGTCCGGCGTCGTGCCGGTCGACGTGCGCGACCAGCCGAACGACACGTTCAACCTGACGACCATCCGACCCGTCACCGAGGTGCGCTATTTCTCCCCGGCGGGGGTCAAGCCGATCACCAGCGACTTCGAGGCGTGGATCGATCTCAGTGATGTCACCCCGGGCATCGGCTCCCAGAGCGTGCCGGTCCAGCTCCGGTCGATCGATCCGCGGGTGACGGTCGTCGGGTTCGATCCGCAGGCGGTGACCATCGACCTCGACCGTCTCGACAAGCGGTCGGTGCCGGTCGAGGTCGTGCGCAGCAGCACGCCCGACGGGCTGGAGCTCGGCTCGGTCACGGTGGAGCCGCAGGTCGTCGAGGTGCGTGGCCCGGCGTCGGTCATCACGCGCGTGGTCGCGGCCCGCGCCAACGTCGTCATCCAGCCATCCGGCATCGACCTCGACCAGGATGTCGACCTCGTCCCGGTCGACGCGGTCGGCGACCAGGTGGCCCAGGTCCAGCTGGAGCCGTCCACCGCCCGGATCACCATCCCGGTGTTCTCGAACCGCCAGTCGAAGTCGCTGCCCATCACGCCGATCGTCAGCGGGACCCCGGCGGCCGGCTTCGAGATCGCATCGGCCACGATCGTGCCCAGCATCGTCACGGTCGAGGGCGACATCGACCAGCTCGACCCGCTGACCAGCATCGACACCGCGCCCATCTCGGTCGCTGGGTTCTCGTCGTCGCAGACCGTCGAGGCGACGCTGGCCGTGCCGACCGGACTCGTGGCCCTCGACGCAAGAACGGTCCAGGTATCGATCACCGTCCGGCCGGTCACCGCGACGCGGACATTCACGGTCGGACTACGGCTCGTCGGGGCGCGGACGGACCGGACGTATGCGACCTCGACGGATCGCATCCTGATCACCCTTGGCGGCGGCCTGGCCGACCTCGACCGGCTGTCCGGGGCGACCCTCGTGGCGGACCTCAAGGTCGGCGACCTGACGGCGGGCACGGTCGCGGTCCCGGTCGAGGTCGAGTTGCCGCCAGGGCTGACCCTGGCGGTCGCCAATCCGCCCCGGGTCGACGTGACGGTCACGCCAGCCGCGCCCGCCAGTGTTCCGCCCAGCGCCGTACCACCCAGCGCCGAGCCGAGTGCGGAGCCAAGTGCTGCGCCGGTCACCGGAGGCTGATCGGGATGGGTCGCCTGTTCGGCACCGATGGCATCCGCGGCGTCGCCAACGTCGACCTCAAGCCGAGCCTCGCCCTGGCCCTCGGCCGGGCCACCGCCAAGCGCCTGGCCGATCCGGGCGACGCGATCGTGGTGGGTCAGGACACCCGCCGCTCGGGTGACATGTTCGTGGCCGCCCTGGTGGCCGGCGCGACGAGCCTCGGGGTCGATGTCCACGTCGTCGGCGTCGTGCCCACGCCGGCCCTCGCCCACCTCGCCCGGACCGGTCCGTACCGCGCCGGGATCATGGTCTCGGCCTCCCACAACCCGGCCGACGACAACGGGCTCAAGGTTCTCGACAGCGATGGGCTCAAGCTCGATGACAGCATCGAAGACGAGCTCGAGGCGCTCATCTGGCGCGAGGGTGAGCTGGGCGGCGAGGGCAACGCGCGGCTCGGCCTGCGGATCGATGCCGCGGCGGCGATCGAGGGCTATCGCGAGCACCGCTTCGGGCTCGCCCGGTCGATCGATGCCAGCGGGCTGTCGATCGTGCTCGATGGCGCCAACGGGTCGGGCGGTGCGCTCGGCATGCAGATCCTGGCCCAGACCGGGGCGCGACTCGAGGCCATCCATGTCGATCCGGACGGGATCAACATCAACGTCGAGTGTGGCGCCACGTCGCCGGGTTCGCTCGCCCGCGCGGTCGCCGAGCGCGGGGCCGATGTCGGGTTCGCGCTCGATGGAGACGCCGATCGGCTGATCGCGGTCGATGGTGCCGGCCGTGTCGTGGACGGCGACCAGGTCCTCGGCATCCTCGCCCTCGAGCGGCTGGCGCACGATCGGCTGCCCGGCGGACTGGTCGTGTCGATCCTGTCCAACGGCGGGCTGCAGCAGGTCGTCGAGGCGGCCGGCGGCGAGGTCGTTCGCACGCCGGTCGGGGACAAGTACATCCTCGAGGGGATGCAGCTGACCGGCGCCACTCTGGGTGGCGAGAAGTCCGGCCATGTCATCGTCCGCGAGCACACGACCTCGGGTGACGGGATCGTCACCGCGCTCGAGGTCCTGCGGGTCATGACCCGGCGCGGCACGGGCCTGGCCGACCTGGCCGCCACCATCCCGTTGCTGCCCCAGCAACAGCGCGCCGTGCGGGCCCGTCACAAGGACCAGTGGGAGGGCGATCCCGAGCTGGGACGGGCGATCGCCGCGGCGACCGCCCGCCTCGCCGGCGAGGGACGGGTCCTCGTCCGGCCGTCCGGCACCGAGCCCGCCTTGCGGGTGATGGTCGAGGGTCCGGACGAGGATCTCGTCACCGAACTGGCCGACACGCTCGCGACGCTCGCGGGGGAGCGTCTAAACTAGCGCCGGTGCCCGACCCCAGGAGTCACCACGACCCGCCGACCAGCGCCGGCGGGCACGAACGGAGGACACGGGATGTGCGGCATCGTCGGATACACGGGACCCCGGGAGGCCGGCCCCATCCTCATCGAAGGACTGGGCCGGCTCGAGTACCGGGGCTATGACTCCGCCGGCATCGCCCTGGTCGACGACGGCGGCAGCCTGTTCGTCGAGAAGAAGGCCGGCAAGCTCGCCAACCTGCGGGCGGCCATCGCCGACCGGACGCCCCACGCGGCCATCGGTCTGGCCCACACCCGCTGGGCGACCCACGGCCGACCCAACGACCTCAACGCCCACCCCCACCAGGACTGCACGGGCGACATCACGGTCATCCACAACGGCATCATCGAGAACTTCCGGGAGCTCCGTGACGGGCTCGAGGCGCGCGGTCATCGATTGACCTCGGAGACCGACACCGAAGCGCTCGCCCACCTCATCGAGGAGGCCTATGCCGGCGACCTGGCGGAAGCCGTCCGTGGCGCGCTGCGACGGGTCGAGGGGGCGTACGCGATCGCGGTGATGCATCGCGGCGAGAGCGACCGGCTCGTCGGGGCTCGCAAGGACGTGCCGCTCGTGGTCGGCATCGCCGAGGGCGAGACGTTCCTGGCCAGCGACGTCGCCGCCATCCTCGCCCATACCGACCAGGTCATCTTCCTCGAGGAAGGCGACGTCGCCGACCTGCACCCGAGTGGCGTGACGATCAGCGGCGTCGACGGCGCCGTGCGGACCCGGGTCGTGACGACCATCGACTGGACGCCCGAGGCCGCCGAAAAGGGCGGCTACGAGCACTTCATGCTCAAGGAGATCCACGAGCAGCCCGATTCGCTGCGCCAGGCGATCACCGGGCGGGTCACCCGCGAGAACCACATCTGGCTCGAGGAGCTGGAGGGTTTCGGCGAGACCATCGCCGCCATCGACCGGGTCGAGCTCATCGCCTGCGGGACGGCCTATTACGCCGCCCTCGTCGGGGCGGCCGCCATCCAGGACTGGATCGGCATCCCGGCCCGTGCGACCGTCGGCTCCGAGTTCCGCTACAGCCCGCCGCCGATCGATGGCCGGACGCTGGTCATCGCCGTGACCCAGTCGGGCGAGACCGCCGACACCATCGCCCCGACCCGCCTTGCCCGCGAGCGGGGCGCTCCGGTCATCGCCGTCACCAATACGGTCGGCAGCGCCATCACCCGCGAGGCCGACCGGGTCCTGTTCCTGCAGGCCGGCCCGGAGATCGCCGTGGCGGCCAGCAAGACGTTCGTGACCCAGGTGACGACGCTGGTCATCCTCGCCGCGGCCATCGCCAAGGTCCGTGGCACGCTCGGGCTCGAGCGGGAGCAGGAGCTCGGGGCGGCGCTCCATGCCCTCCCGGCGGCTGCCGCGCGCGCGCTCGACAACGCCGCGGACAGCGCCGACCTGGCTCGCCGCTACGTCAACTCGCGCGGGTTCATGTACGTCGGTCGCGGCTACAGCTTCCCCACCGCGCTCGAGGGTGCGCTCAAGCTCAAGGAGGTCAGCTATGTCCACGCCGAGGGCTACGCCGCGGGCGAGATGAAGCACGGCCCGATCTCGCTGCTCGACGCCGAGTGCCCGCTCGTTGCGGTGGCGACCCGCTCGTCGGTCTACGACAAGCTGGTCAGCAACGTGATGGAGGGACGGGCCCGCGACGCGCGGGTCATCGCCGTCGCCACCGAGGGCGATCCCCAGATCGAGCGCTTCGCGGACGACGTCTGCTGGGTACCCGACACGCACGAGGCGCTGAGCCCGGTGCTGGCCATCATCCCGCTCCAGCTGTTCGCCTACCACGTCGCGATCGCCCGTGGCACCGACGTCGACCAGCCGCGTAACCTGGCCAAGTCGGTCACGGTCGAGTAGGGCGATGGCCGCCCGGGTCGACCCGACCGACGCGGCCCTGCCGCCGGGGACCGTGCCCGCGGGCACGACCGAGCTCGGCATCGACATCATCAAGGTCGAGCGCATCCAGCGATCGCTCGACCGCTTCGGCGACCGCTTCACGCGTCGCGTGCTGACCACCGGCGAGCAGCGCTACGTCCGCGGTCGAGCCGAGACGATGGCCGGCCGATGGGCGGCCAAGGAGGCCGTCTCCAAGGTCCTCGGCCTCGGCGTGCGCGGCATCGGCTGGCGCGACATCGAGGTCGAGCGGCTGCCGACCGGTCAGCCCGCGATCCGCCTTCACGGCCGCGCGGCGGCCCGCGCGGAGCAGCTGGGGATGGGCCGCATCGCGCTGTCGATCTCGCACGAATCGGACTACGCCGTGGCCATCGCGTTCGGCATCCGGGCAGCCGGCGGGCGGTACCTGTTCCCGCCGGACATCGAGGACCGCCTCGACGACCGCGAGCGGCGCATCCTCGCCCGCCTCGAGCGACTCCGGGCCCAGGCGGAGTCCGACGGCGCGGACCCGCGCGGTTCGGAGGCGACCCCCGCCCAGGTCGACGAGCGCCCCGACGATGCCTGAGCGGCATCCGGTCGGGTTCGGTCGGCGGGTCACGCCCGACGTCCCGATCCAGCCGGGCGGCTCGGACGAGCGGCCGTGGCCGGCTGGCGCGGCCCGGCTCGACGACGACGCGGCCGCCGCGCTCCTGCCGCCCCGGCCGGTGCGCGGCCACAAGGGATCGTTCGGCAAGCTGCTGGTGATCGCGGGCTCGCTCGACTATGCCGGCGCCGCCCTGCTCGCGTGCCGTGCGGCCGGTCGTGCCGGGGTCGGGCTCGTGACGCTGGCGATCCCCGAATCGCTCCAGCCGCTGTTCGCGGCCAAGGTCGTCGAGGCCACCACGATGGGCCTGCCCGAGGACGATGTCGAGGAGCTCGATCCCGAGCCGGCGCTGGCCCGGATCCTCGACCACGAGCACGACGCCCTCGTCGTGGGCCCGGGCCTGCGTCCGGGGCTGGCGACGGCCGAGCTCGTCCGCCGGCTGCTGTCGGGACCGGGCGACGAGCGCGAGCCGCTCGTGCTCGACGCGGAGGCGCTCCGGTCGCTCGCGACGATGGACGGCTGGTGGGACGGCGAGCACCGGCCGGCCGTCCTGACCCCGCACGCCGGGGAGTTCGCCCGACTGCGGGCCGGCAGCGGCCGCGATCCGGCCGCCGACGGTGACCTGGGCGATGACGACGACGCCCGGGTGGCTGCGGCCAAGGACGCGGCTGCCGCGTGGCGCCAGGTGGTCGTGCTCAAGGGCGCCCGTACGGTCATCGCCGACCCGGGCGGCGAGGTCGTGGTGGCGCCGTTCGAGAACCCCGCGCTCGCCAGCGGGGGGACGGGCGACGTCCTGTCGGGCACGATCGGTGCGCTGCTGGCCCAGGGGCTCGACCCGTACGCGGCCGCACGGCTCGGCGTGTACCTCCACGGTGCCGCCGGCGAGGCCGTGCGCGAACGATTCGGCGATGCAGGGGTGCTCGCGTCGGACCTGCCCGATGCCCTGGCCATCGCGCGCCGCCGCCTGGTGGCCATCGCCGAGCGTCGCTCCGCCGCCAAGCGGCTCGGGTTCGGCGTCCGCGAGCGGCCGGATCCCCCGGCCGGGCCGCCCGCCGACCTCCCGAAGCCATCGACCGGCGCATGACGGAACGGCCGAGGACCCGGCGCGGACACGCACCACGAACCCGTCACACGTGACCACCCGGATGGATGCGCGCCTGCCCCGGGTGTACCATGCCGCAGCCGCGGCGGTCGGCTTGCGGACGGTCACCGGCTGGAGAGGGTAGGCGTGGCACGGATCGAGCTCTGGAACGGTGACATCTGCGACCTCGAGGTCGACGCGATCGTCAATCCGGCGAACCTGTCGCTGTGGATGTCGACCGGGGTCGGCGGCGCCATCAAGCGCGCGGGCGGAGACGCCATCGAGTTCGCGGCCGTGCGCCAGGCGCCGGTGCCGCTGGGCGAATCGATCGTCACCGCCGGCGGATCGCTGGCCGCCCGCGCGGTCATCCACGCCGTGTCGCTCGGCCGCGACCGCCGTACGAGCGGACCGGTGATCGCCGCGGCCGTCAGGAGCGCCCTCGCCCGGGCCCGCGAGATCGGTGCCACG
>DAIUES010000082.1:4684-9657 GCA_036844985.1 Candidatus Limnocylindrales bacterium | reverse complement strand
GGGTGTAGACCACCGCCATGCGCGCTCGATAGTCGCGGTCCGCGTGGATGTCGCCGCTGACGGTCTGTCCGTCGGTCGCGCGCTCGGCCGCGGCGGCGACGCTGCCCGGCGAGCCATCGCCGGCGAGGAGGGCGGCCTCGACCGCCGTCGCCCGATAGGCCACCTCGCCGACGCCGGTCAATGCCACGCGGGCGTGGGTGACGGAGCCGCCGGACGAAGCGACGACCGCGCAGACCCCGACGATCGAATAGCCCGACGCCGGATGCTCCATCTTCCGATAGGCACCGGCCGCACCGGCGGGCAACGGCCCGCGGACGATGCGCACGAGCAGTTCGTCCGGGGCGATCCCCGTCTGGAACGCGCCCTCGAAGAACCCGTCGAGTGGCACCGTCCGTTCCCCACGGGCCGAGCGGAGGACCGCCGAATAGTCGAGCGCGAGCGCCAATGCCGGCAGGTCGCTGGCCGGATCGGCGTGGCTGATCGCGCCGCCGACCGTGCCCCGGTTGCGAACCTGGACATCGCCGATGCCGAGGATGCAGTCGCGGGCGAAGTCGAGCTGGGTCGTCCCGAGGATGTCGGCGTACGTCGCGAGCGCACCGACCGAGAACCCGCCGTCCGTCGTGGGGCCGGATCCGCGCAGCTCATCGAGCCGGCCGATGTCCACGAGCGTCCCGGGCGAGGCGAGCCGCAGCTTCATCAGCGGCAGCAGGCTCATGCCGCCGGCGAGGACCTTGGCGTCGCCGCCGGCCAGCGCGGCGAGAGCGTCGTCGAGCGACGATGCGCGTCGATAGTCGAATGCCGCGGGGATCACGCCTGGCCTCCCTTCGCCGACTGGATGGCCGACCACACCTTCTGCGAGGTGTAGGGCATGTCGAGGTGGCGGATACCCAGGCCGCTCAACGCATCGATGACCGCGTTGGCCGTCGCCGCCGTCGAGGCGATCGCCCCGGCCTCGCCGACGCCCTTGACCCCGAGCGGATTGACCGGCGACGGGGTCACCGTCTGGTCAAGCTCGAAGTTCGGCAGGTTGGCGGCCTTCGGCAGGGCGTAGTCGAGCATCGAACCTGACAGCAGCTGCCCGTCATCGCTGTAGATGGCCTCCTCCCAGAGCGCCTGGCCGACGCCCTGGGCGATGCCGCCGTGGAGCTGGCCGTCGACGATCATCGGATTGATCTTGTTGCCGACGTCGTCGACCGCGATGTAGCGGACGAGCTCGACCTTGCCGGTCTCCTCGTCGATCTCGACGATCGCGATGTGCGTGCCGAACGGCCAGGTGCAGTTCGGGGTGTCGTAGTAGGCGGTCTCGTCGAGATACGGCTCCATGCCCTCCGGGGCGTCGAACGCGAGATCAAGGGCGAAGGCGATCTCCTGGAACGTCTTCTTGCGATCGGGCGAGCCTTTGACCCGGTACTCCGCGCCATCGATCTCGATGTCGTCGGGGGATGCCTCGAGCATGTGCGCCGCGTACCGCCGCGCCTTGTCCTTGATCTTCTCGGCCGCCTTGATCGCGGCGGTCATGCCGACCGAGCTCGTCCGTGACCCGTAGGAGCCATACCCGAACGGTGTCCCCTGCGTGTCCGAGTGCTGGACGATGACGTCTTCCATGGGGATGCCGAACTGGTCGGCGATGACCTGGGCGTAGGTCGTCTCGTGGCCCTGGCCCTGCGGTTGGGTGCCCATCGTGATGACGACCTTGCCGGTCAGGTGGACCTTGATGTTGGACGACTCCCACATCGCCGCGCCCCAGCCCTCACCGACGGCGCCGATCCACTTGGACGGAGCGACGCCGCAGACCTCGATGTAGGTGGAGAAGCCAAGACCGAGTAGCTTCCCGCGTGTCCTGGCCTCGGCCTTCTTGGCCGCGAGGTCCTGGTAGCCGGCGGTCGCGAGGGCCATGTCCATGGCCGGTTCGTAGTTCCCCGAGTCGATCGAGATCTTGGCGCCCCCAGAGGCCGTATGCAGCCCGGACGGATTCTCGTACGGGAACTGGTCGGGCTGGATGAAATTCCGTCGGCGCACCTCAGCTCGGTCCATCCCGATCTCGGCCGCGAAGAGGTCCATGGCGCGCTCGATGACGTAGGTCGCCTCCGGCCGGCCGGCGCCGCGATACGCGTCGACGAAGGTGGTGTTCGTGTAGACCCCGGTCACCTCGGCGTAGATGTTGGGGATCTTGTAGCAGCCGGCCAGGACGCGCGCGTAGAGGGTGGTCGGGATCCCGGGACCGATGGTGGACAGGCGGCCACCGAGGTTGGCCAGCGTCTTGACCCGCAGCCCGGTCACCTCGCCATCGCGCTTGCCCGCGATCTCAAGGTAGGTGATGTGATCCCGGCCGTGGATGGTGCTCTGGTAGTTCTCGCGGCGACCTTCCACCCACTTCACCGGCCGGCCGCCGATGAGCTTGCTCGCGAAGATGGTGAGCGCCATGTCCGGGTAGCAGAAGATCTTCGAGCCGAAGGCGCCCCCGACGTCGGGGCTGATGCAGCGGATCTTGTGCTCGGGGATGCCCGTGACGAAGGCTGCGTTCAGGAGCCGCATGATGTGCGGCGTCTGGCTGGACATCCAGATCGTGTATTCGTCGGTGCCCGGGTTGTACCAGCCGATGTCGCCGCGGGTCTCCAT
The DNA here is from genome assembly GCA_036844985.1 of Candidatus Limnocylindrales bacterium. Lineage (GTDB taxonomy): Bacteria > Chloroflexota > Limnocylindria > Limnocylindrales > CSP1-4 > SPCO01. Next base: position 7,038 of record DAIUES010000082.1, on the reverse strand, counting down.
CGGGTTCGGGATGAGCCGCTGGTTGACGATCCGCTGACGGACCACGACCTCGGCGTCATCGACCGCGGCATCGGTGCCGGCCTTATCGCCGACGTTCCACTCGAAGACCGTATTGTTCGGCGCATTCTCATGGAGCTGCGGCGCTGCATCGGCGATCGCCTTCTCGGCGTCGACGACCGCGGGCAGCGGTTCCCAGTCGACCGTGATGGCCTCCAGCGCGTCGTAGGCCTGGGCCTCGGTCTCGGCCACGACCGCGGCGACCCCTTCGCCGGTCCACTTGACGCTGTCCGTCGCGAGGACGCGCGGGGTGTTGACATTGTTCTGGATGCCCGCGCTACCGCCGGCAGGCCAAGCGAGAGGCATCGGGTTGTACGGGATGTCGGCCCCGACCAACACCGCCAGTACGCCCGGCATCGACTTGGCCGCGCTCGTGTCGATCGAGCGGATGTTGGCGTGGGCGTACGGGCTGCGCAGGATGGCCAGGTGGGTCATCGACTGGAGCTTGATGTCGTCGAGGTAGCGACCCTCGCCGGTGATGAAGCGCGGGTCCTCGGTGCGCTTGATGGGCTTGCCGAGCGGGGATGTGGGGGCGTCGAGCACGTCGGTCATCGGTCGTCCCTCGCTACGCGGACACGGGGGCGGCGGGCCGCTCGCGCATCGCCACGGCCGCCGCCTTGATCGCGGCCACGATGTTGTGATAGCCGGTGCAGCGGCAGATGTTGCCGGCCAGCGCGTGCCGGATCTCGTCTTCGGACGGATCCGGGCTGCGGGCGAGCAGGTCGGCCGCGGTCATGATCATGCCGGGCGTGCAGAACCCGCACTGGAGCCCGTGCTTCTCCCAGAAGGCGGTCTGCAGCGGGTGGAGCTGATCGGCGCTCTCGGCCATGCCTTCGATCGTGGTGACCGACGCGCCGTCGGCCTGGACGGCCAGCACCGTGCACGACTTCACGGCCTTCCCATCGAGGTGGACCGTGCACGCGCCGCACTGGCTGGTATCGCAGCCGATGTGGGTGCCGGTCAGGTCGAGATCCTCGCGGATGGCCTGGACGAGCAGGCGTCTCGGCTCGACGTCGAGCTCGTGTCGAGCCCCGTTGACGGTCAGGGAGATGTGTTCACCCACGAGCCGGACCTCCTTTGACGACGACTGCTGTGACGCGCTGCGTCCGTCGGAGCACTCGGAACCTCGCACCGGCCGGCGTTTCAGCGGGTGGGTGGGAGGTCCACGGATGGTGGCACCGCGCCCGGACGGAATCAAGTCGCGGGGCGGCGGTCACTCCCCGGACGGTGGCTCCCAGCGGCCCAGGGCGGCTGACCGGACGTCGACGGCGCGCGGATCGAGTGCGGCGGGACGGGCGTCGGCCGGCATGGCCACGACCCGGACCCCCTCCCCCAGCCGGCGCAGCTTCGTCACCGCGACGTCCCACGGCAGGCCGGCCAACGACCCGCTCGTCGCGAGCCCGACACGGGCGATGCCCCGACCCTTGGATGAGGCCGCGTAGCGCGCCGCCCACAGCAGCACCTCCGGTCCATCGTCGCCATCACTCCGACCGGACAGCGCGCCCGCGATGACGCCGCGATCACCGGGCGTGGCGACCGCCAGCCGCCAGTTGTCGGGTCCGTCGATGAGGTCGAGCGCGAGGCTCGCGTAGGCACCGGCCAGGATCGTCTCGATCCCGGCCGTGTCGGCATTCCCACCGACGATGGCGAGCGACAGGTGGACGTCGTCCGCCAGCCCTGCGGTCAGGGCGACGTGGTCGTCGGCGAACCGGTCGCGGGCCTCGGAGTCGGTGCCGATGGCGGTCGCCGCGGGCTCGTGGATCTCGATCCAGCGGCAGCCGGCATCGACCAGGTCGAGCATCCGCCTGCGGACGGTCGCCACCGGCCCGCCGCCCGAACCGGGGCCGACCAGGACCGCTTTGACCAGTCCGTCCGTCCGCGCCGCGGTGGCGCGCCAGCTCGCGACGGGGTCCCCCGACTGTATCGGCCAGCCGCCATCGATCTGCGGTTCCAGGCCGTGCTCGGACTGGACGGCGAGGCAGGCGTCGAGCAGCGCCTCCGCCGGCGCGTCATCGGGCAGCGGCGGGCGGGGCAGCGGCCCCAGGAGCGTGGCGAACACCCCGCTACGCCACGCGGGCGGCGGTGCCGACGAGCAGCCCGACGACCACCGCGATCGCGACCACGCCGAGGGCGACGATCGGCACGAAGCCCGGGATCCTGGCCATGTGCGCGGTGCGCGCCTCGGACACGCGCTGCCACATCGAGGCCAGCGTCTGGACGCGGGTCGGGGGCAGCAGCGCGCCGAGCCACAGGCCGACCGCCAAGCCACCCAGGTGGGCCGCGTTGTCGATGCCGCG
>DAIUES010000082.1:0-4674 GCA_036844985.1 Candidatus Limnocylindrales bacterium | reverse complement strand
ATCCCGAGCTGGCGGACGAGCAGGCGACTCTGGCGGTCGACCGGATGGTGGAGACGGTTCGCCGCGAGCAGGATCCCGAACAGTCCGAAGATCGCGCCCGAGGCCCCGACCGACGGGACATCGCCGCCGAACACGAAGCTCGCCACCGATCCGCCGGCCGCGCACGCGAGATAGAACAGGAGGAACCGGATCGAGCCGTACCAGCGTTCGACGATCGGTCCGGCCAGGTACAGCGCATACATGTTGAAGCCGAGGTGGAGCAGGCTGCCGTGGAGCAGCGTCACCGTCCACAGGCGCCAGTACTCCCCGGCCGCGACCGCCGTCTTGTCGAGCTGGAACGCATCGAACAGGAACCCGCCTTCCTGCGAGAACAGGGCGGACAGCGAGACGATCGAGCTCAGGGCGATGAGGATCATCGTGATCGAGATGAGCGGGCCATCGCCACGACCGCGTGCGAAGTAGCGCCGCGCCGCGCCGGCGTCGCCCATCTCCTTGGTCAGCCAGCCGAGCCGGTTCGCGATCTCCGGCTTGTCTTCCATCGGGGCGCGGCGATCGGCCTGTCGATAGGCGTCGATGGCGCCGGCCAGGTCACCGTCGCGGACCCGGGCGGCCGCCACGTTCCGCCACGCCGGATAGCTGGACGGCGTCTCTCCGACCTGGATCGCGGCCTGCCACGACGCGACGGCCGCCGCGTCGTCACCGAGTCGATAGCGGGCCTCGCCCAGCCCGAGCAGTGCCGCGGCCGTCACGGCGGCGTCATCGAACCCGACGACCCGGCCGAAGTGGGCGGCAGCTTCGGCGTGATCGCCGCTCGCCAGGGCTGCGTCGCCCGCACCCAGCAGGGCGCGCGCCTCCTCGGGGCTCAGACGACCACGGTGTGACGGGTCGGGCGTGCCGGGCGGTCGAGGGGCGTCCATCGGCGGGACGATACTAGACTTGCCGGCATGTGCGGACGGTTCACCCAGCAGCGCCCGGCCTCGGAGTTCGCCGACATCTTCGCGGCCGAGCCGCTGGCCGACGAGCTGGGTGCCCGGTTCAACGTCGCCCCGACCGACGATGCCTACGTCGTCGTCCAGCGCGACGACCGACGAGCGCTGACGGCCTACCGCTGGGGCCTCGTCCCGCACTGGGCGACCGACCTCAAGGCGGGCTCCCGGATGTTCAACGCCCGGGCCGAGACGATCACCACCAGTCCGGCCTTCCGCGCAGCGTTCCTGCGCCGGCGCTGTCTCGTCCCGGTCGACTCGTTCTACGAATGGAAGCGGGCGGGCACGGTCCGCCAACCGTACCGGGTGGTGCGGGCCGACGACCGCCCGCTCGCCCTGGCCGGTCTGTGGGCCGGCTGGCACGATCCGGCGACCGACACGGTCCGGCGCACGTTCACCATCGTGACCACGGCCCCGAACGCCCCTGTCGCCGACCTGCACGACCGGATGCCGGTCGTCATCGTCGAGGCCGACTGGGACGCCTGGCTCGGCACCGACCCGGCCGTGGCCGGCGCCGACCGACTGCTCGCGATGCTCGAGCCGACCGATGCGGTCGGCCTCCGCATCCACCCGGTCGAACGCTTCGTGAACGACGTCCGTCGTGACGGACCCGAGTTGATCGAACCGATCGAGTTGACCGGATCCGGGGTCACGGGCGAGCCCCTGGTCGGCTCGACACTGGGCCTCTAGCCGCTCGAGGGATCCGTCGACGGCACCGACGGGGAGCTAGCTGGGCGAGGTCCCCGCTGCGACGAACGCGGCATAGGCGGCCGCCGGTTCGTCGCCGCGATCCAGTGCCCCGGCGTAGCGACCCAACGCGTCGGCGAGTGCCGTGTCGCCGTCGTCGGCCACCGCCAGGACGGCCACGGCATCGGCCGGCAGCGACGACGCGGCCGCATCGTCCCGATCGAGCACTACCACGAGCCGGGCACTCGCCCAGCCGGCGGCATCGACGACCTCGGCGAGCACCGACGGCGGCAGGTGGACCGCCACCAGGGCCCCGAAGTCGGTGATGTAGCGCAGCGCCAACTGGACGTCACCGGGCTCGAGGGCGGGTCCGGCCATCGCGTCCGCGCCAGTCGCCGTCGGTCGCGTGGGGGGTGCCTCGTCCGGTTCGGCGGCAGGATCGGCGCCGACCGTTTCGGCGCGCACCGGCGTCGCGTGGGCCGCATCACGCAGCGTGGCGACGTGCCCGACAGCGGCCTGGCCGAGCGCGATGAGGACGGCATCGCCGAGCCCGTCATCGCCGAGCTTGGTGATCACCTCGACCCGCGACCCGTCCGCCGCCGCGCGCACGGCGATGCCAGCCGTCAGCCCGTCGGGGACCACGTCCTCGCCCGTTCGACGCGCGCGCACCGGCCCGATGACGACCAACATCGCTCCACTCTAGCGGTGCGGGTCAGTCGTGTGGCGTCTTGTCCGGCTCCGGCGTCTCGCTGTCGTGACTCGAGTCCGAGCCATGGTCGTCCGGCTCGCTGGTCGCGTGATCGTCGCTGCCGCTGCCTGAACCGCTGCCCGAACCGCTGCCCGAACCGCTGCCGCTCCCGGAACCACTGCCGGAGCCGCCACCGTGATCGTCCGTCCCGGTGGGCTCCGCGGTCTCGGTCGGCTCGGCCGTGTCGCTCGGGCTCGGTGAGGCCGACGGCAGGCTCGGGGACGGGCTCGGGGTGGCAGGCAACGATGGACTGGGCGATGGAAGCGATGGCGACGGCGAGGGCGACGGGTTCGGCAGCAGCGACGGGGGCGGGATCTCGGGGCTGAACAGGCGGGCCACGCCGACCGCCGCCAGGGAGCCGACGGAGCCGATCGCCACCGCGACGACGAGCAGCAGCGCGAATGCCTGGGCTCGGACCGCCAGCGGGCGACCACCGCTCCACGCCAGGCGCCACGCATCGCGGATGCCGCTGATGAAGCCGCCGGCCAGCATCGCTCGCGGCGGGGGCTCGGCCGCGATCGCGGCCATGACCCGTTCCTCGAAGTCGGCGCTCGGCGTCGAATGCTCGCTCGCCGCGAACGCCTCGAGGTCGCGTGCCGTGCGGAGCAACCCGCTGACCTCGGCCGCATCGCCGCCATCGAGCTCGGACGGGTCGAACCGCTTGCCCATGTTGCTCATCGCTCGGTGCCTTCGAGCCGGGCACGCAGTCGCGCCAGCCCGCGGTGGAGGTGGGTCTTGACGGTGCCCAGCGGGCGCCCGGTCTGGCGGGCGATCTCGTCGAGCGATGCCTCGCCGAAGAACCGCAGGGCCACGACCTCGCGATACGGTTCCGGGAGAGCCGTGACCGCCGCCCGGATCTCGGTCGCGCGCTCGGCCCGCATCGACAGCATCGCTGGATCCGTCAGGGGTGCGGCATCGACCGCCGCCCGGTCGGTGGCGCGCTCGATCGGGTCGATGGTCGCCATCGTCTCGGCGGACACGCCGGGGGCACGCCACGTCACGGTCCGCCGTCGCCCGACCTGGCGCAACGCGATGCGCACGCCGATGCGGGTCAGCCAAGCGCCGAACGGACCGTCGCCGCGCCAGGTCGCGAGCGATCGATACGCGGTCACGAATGCCTCCTGCGCGGCGTCCTCGGCTTCGGCGTGATCGCCCAGGATCCGATGGCACGCCCGGATGAGCGCGGCCGACTCGCGTTCGACCAGACGACGAAACGCCTCGTGGTCACCGTCGAGGACGGCGGCCACGAGCGCGCGCTCGTCGGTCGTTGCGGTCGTTCGTTCGAACGGCCCTGACTCGCTGCGGATCCCCGGTCTCCAGCCATCATGTGGTCCTGCGGCGTACGACACGCCGGATCGGCCCGTCACCATGATGCCGCGGTGCGGGCCGATCCATCGTGCCGGGCCGTCGCCCATGCCTGCCGGGTGTCCGGTCAGTCGTCGTCGCCGCTGTCACCACCACCGCCGTGATCGTCGTTGGCGTCGTGGCCGCTGTCCGCACCGGACTGACCGCCATGATCGTCGTTGGCGTCCTCGGCATCGTCGTTGCCCGAGGTGCCGCCGTGGTCGTCGTTGGCGTCTTCGGCACTGTCACGCCCGGAGTTCGCGCCGTGGTCGTCGTTGGCGTCTTCGGTCGGCTCGGCCGTCGGCGCCGCATCGGCTGCCCGCGCGGGCTCGGCCGTCTCGTCCGGCTCCGCCGTCTCGGTCGGTTCGGCCGTCTCGGTCGGTTCGACCGTGGCGGCCGCCTCGACGTCGCCGGTCGGTTCCGCGGTCTCGGTCGGCTCGGCGGTCTGGGACGCTTCGGTCGTGGCCGTCGCCTGCAGCGGGTCGACGGTCGTGGGCTTGGTCAGGCCATCGGCCGCGAACGCCACCCCACCCACGAGGAACAGCGTGACGATCCCGGTCCCGAGACCGCGGATGATTCGAGGATCCCTACCCATCAGATGACTCTCCCTGGCGTGTGGCCGTCGACTGACGGGCCGTCATCACACCGAGACGTCGGGCGGGGAAAAGGTTTCAGCCGGCGTCGTTCCCGGGAGTCGTATCGGCTGCTCCGGGCTCGTCGGTGCCGGGCAGCGATGGCTCCTCGGCTCCGGCCGTCGGTCCCTCCTCGTCGCTCTCGTCGGCCGGGCCGAGCGTCGTGGCCTCATCGGTCTCGGCGGCGACCTGGCTCGTCGCGATGGCGGCCCGCTCCCGATCGATGACCAGCCGACCCAACGACGCCGCCTCGAGCTCGGGGCCGAACGCGTCCACG
>DAIUES010000081.1:0-9665 GCA_036844985.1 Candidatus Limnocylindrales bacterium | reverse complement strand
GTCCCGACGACGCCGTAGTCATCGCTGTCGCCCCATACGCCGGCAGCGGCGAGCGTGTCACTCAGCGCCGACGGGCTCCAGCCGTACACGCCGGTCCACGAGGTGTCGAGCGAGATGTTCGTCTCGTCCCCCTCGGAGCCCACGAGCGCCGCGGCGCCGGTGTTCGTGTTGTAAGCCTTGAAGGCCACGACCGCGTCGGTCGCCTGCGTGATCGACGTCTCGGCGACCGTGGCGTTGTCCGTCTCGGTTTGCATGTTGGCCGGTGCTGCGGCCGCGGTCAGCGGGAGTGCGGCCGAGGCCGCGAGCGCGGCAGCCGACCCGGCTGCGGCGGCAAGGATCGCTCGGCGCGAACGGGGGGCGTTGGGCTCGGACGACATCAGGTCCCCTCCGGTGTCCTGGCGACCGGGTGACTCCGGCCGTCTGACGGCATCATGCCACGCGCCCGGTGCGGCGATCAGCGCTCCGCGAGCCCGCGCAGATGCTCCTCGTCGTGATCGATCGCATTGCGAACGAGGCCGCCGACGTCGAGCCGCCCGAAGGAGGCGTGGACGCCGCTCCTCGCCCACGCCGCATCGTCCATGGCCGAGACGGTGTCCACGGTCGAGGCCCGCGCGTTGGCGAACCGAGCGAGCAACGCGTCGATCGACAGGCCCGGCTCACCCGGCCACGGTCCCGGCTCGGCCCATGTCCACTGCGGCTCGGCCACGCGGTCGAGGTCCGCCAAACGGACCTGATGCACCTCGAGCTCGACCGCGATCAGGTGCCGGACGATCTCCTCCGGGCCCCACTCGCCATCTGCCGGGGCCCCGTCCGTCGCGGTCCGGTCGGCCGCCGCGTGGACCGCGTCCGCGACCTGTGCCGGGAAGCCGGCCAGCGCCGCGATCTCGTCAGCGCGAGCCATCGAGCATCGACTGGCGCCACGCCTCGGTCGCGCCCACCGCGTTGAACGTGTACAGGTGGAAGCCGGTCACCCGTGCCGCCGGATCGGCGAGCAATGGCGCCATCGCCTCGACGAACCCGGTCGGTTTGTAGAAGCCGCCGGAGCGGGCCAGGCCCGTGACGAACCGCAGGTTCTTGACCAGGAAGCGCCGCGCGTCCTTGACCCCGATCCGCGCCGCGACGTTGAGCAGCTTCTGTGGATCGGCGACGCCGGGCACGCCGATCACGATCTCGGGCCCGAAGCCCTCTCCGCGCAACCGCCGGACCCACGCCGCGATGGCCGTCGTATCGAAGTCCATCTGGGAGGTGACGTGCCGGACGAACGGCGCCTTGTCGCGGAGCGCCGACTCGAGCGCCGCGTCGGGGATGTCGGCGTGCCCGTTCGGGTAGCCCGGACAGCCGAGGACCTCGAACGGATGCCCGATGTCGGTCATCGCCCGCAGCAGCGAGAGGCCGTCGAGGTAGTCGCCCGGTTCGTCGGCGTCGCCGCCGACCACGAACGCGTGGGTCAGACTGGCCGAGCGGGCACGCTCCAGCAGCTCGCTGAGCCGGGCGCGGTCCGGGATCATCCGGGCCGAGAGATGCGGGATGGCGCGGAAGCCGTCGGCCTGCAGCCGGGCGGCCCAGTCAAGCGTGGCGTCCATCCCCTTGGCCGGCGATGCCGTCACCGACACCCGCGCGCCGGGCGGCAGGTCCGGGATCTGGTCGGGCAGGTTCTTGAGCGGGAGCAGCTCGAAGATGGGGTCACCGAGCGCGGTCGCCAGCGCCGCCCGGGACGCCTCGTCCAGGCCGCGTCGGCGGCCGAGGAGCGAGACCATCAGACCTCCGAGTCGGGCATGGCCGCCTTGCGCTTGACGATGTACTCGAGCAGCGCCTCGTCGATTCCGGGGTCGATCGGCGGCGCTTCGTAGTCGGCCAGCATCCGCTTCCAGACCGCGTTCGCCCGCTGGGCGGCATCGAGCCCGCCGTCCTCGCTCCACTGCTCGAAGGAGTTGTTGTCGGCGACGTCGGACCGGTAGAAGGCCGTCTCGAAATTGGCCAGGGTGTGGGCGGTGCCGAGGAAATGCTGGCCAGGTCCGTTGGCCCGGATGGCGTCGAGCGCCTGGCCGTTGTCCGACAGGTCGACGCCCTTGACGAAGACGGCCATCATCCCGCACTGGTCGGCATCCAGGATGAACTTCTCGTAGCCGATGGCCAGACCGCCCTCGAGCCAGCCCGCGGCGTGGAGGACGAAGTTGACCCCACCGAGCACCGTCGGCTGGAGGGTCGCGGCACTCTCGTAGGCCGCCTGCGCATCGGCGATCTTGCTCGCCGTCAACGAGCCGCCGGAGCGGAACGGCACGCCCAGTCGGCGCGCCAGGGCGGCCATCACGTACAGCACGAGGGCCGGCTCCGGCGTGCCGAACGTCGGGGCGCCCGACTGCATCGACATCGAGCTGGCGAACGAGCCGAGCACGACCGGCGCGCCGGGCCGGACGAGCTGGACGAAGGTCATCCCCGCCAGCGACTCGGCGAGGGTCTGGGCGGCCACCCCGGCCGCCGTGACCGGCGCCATCGCCCCAGCCAGGATGAAGGGAGTGATGAGCGTCGCCTGGTTGGCCTCGGCGTAGGCCCGCGCCGCGCCGAGCATCGACGAATCCCAGACGAGCGGCGAGCTCGCGTTGATGAGGCTGAGGATGACGGCATGGTCCTCGAGGTAGTCGGCCCCGAACGTCAGGCGTGCCATGTCCACCGTGTCGCGAGCCCGCTCCGGCGCGGTGACCGAGCCCATGAACGGCTTGTCGCTGTAGCGGATGTGGGCGTAGACCATGTCGAGGTGGCGCTTGTTGACCGGCACATCGACCGGCTCGCAGACCGTGCCGCCGCTGTGGTGGAGGTGGGGCGACAAGTAGGTCAGCTTCACGAAGTTGCGGAAGTCCTCGATCGTCCCGTAGCGGCGACCGCGGTCGAGGTCACGCACGAATGGCGACCCGTAGTTCGGGGCGAACACCGTGTGCATCCCGCCGATCTCGACGCTGTTGGCCGGGTTGCGGGCGTACTGGGTGAACTGGCGCGGCGCGGTGGCCTGGACGATCCGGCGACACATCCCGCGGGGGAACCGGACGAGCTCACCCTCGACGTCCGCGCCCGCCTCGCGCAGCAGCCGCCGCGCGTCGGGATCGCCCCGGAACTCGACCCCGACCTCCTCGAGGATCGTGTCGGCGTTGTGCTCGATCAGGGCGAGGCCTTCCTCGTCGAGCACCTCGAACGGGGCCATCGTCCTGGTCAGGAACGGGATCCGTTCGATGTGGGCGTTGAGGCGTGCGGCCCGGCGGCCGTCGCGGCCGCCGCTTCGACGGGTGGGCATCGTGTCGGTCATCGGTCGTCTCCCGATCCAGGTCGTGTCGCGGCGCCGGCACCCTCGGCCGTCACCCGAACTCGTCGCTCACGCCGGCGCGCTGGCCGGCCGTCTCCACCGCCGTGCTGTCCATCGGCCCGCGTCGGCAACGTCACGATCCGCTCCAGGTTCGGGTTCGCCGCGGTGCGATGGGGGATCGCCATCGCTTCGACGAAGTGCTCCTGGAACCGCGGCTCGACCGCGGTCTCGATCTTCTCGACGCGGCGGACGACGCCTTCGATCTCGCGCCGAGCCGCACCGGACAACAGGGCGATGAGGGCGCCCGTGCCCGCCGCGTTGCCGGCCGCACGGACGTGGTCGAGGTCGCAGTCCGGGATCAGCCCGAGGACCATCGCGTGGAGCGGGTCGATCTGGCTGCCGAACGCGCCGGCCAGACGCACCTCGTCGACCGCGTCGATGCCGAGCTGGTCCATCAGCAGCCGGAAGCCGGCGTACAGCGCGGCCTTGCCGAGCTGGATGGCCCGGACGTCGTTCTGGGTGATCAGGATGCGCGGCCCGACGTCGTCCGCCTCGTGCAGCACGTAGCTGAACGTCCGGCCGTCGGCGACCACTCGCGGGGTGCGTGCAACGAGCGCACCGTCGATCACGCCGTCGGGCGTGATGACCTCCGCCAGGTACAGCTCGGCGATGACCTCGATGATGCCCGAGCCGCAGATGCCGCTGATGCCGGTACCCGCTGCCGCCACGGCCGCGCCGAAGCCCGGCTCGTCGGACCATGCGTCCACGCCGATGACGCGGAGCCTCGGCTCGAGGGTGGCGCGGTCGATGCGGACGCGCTCGATGGCGCCCGGCGCCGCGCGCTGCCCCGACGAGATCTGGGCTCCCTCGAACGCCGGGCCGGTCGGCGAGGATGCGGCGAGGAGCCGGTGTCGATCGCCGAGGACGATCTCGGCGTTGGTGCCGACGTCGACGACCAGCGTCATGGCCTCGGCCTTGTGCGGCTCCTCGGCCAGGATGACGCCGGCGGTGTCGGCGCCGACGTGGCCCGCGATGCACGGCAGGACGTAGACCCGGGCGCCGGGATGGGCGCGCACGCCGAGCTCCGCGGCGGTGAGCGCGACAGCGGTATCGGTCGCCAGCGCGAACGGCGCGGAACCGAGCGGTGTGGGGTCGATGCCGAGCAGCAGGTGGTGCATGATCGGGTTGCCGACGATGGCCAGCTCGAGGATCTCGGCCCGCTTGATGCCGGCCTTGTTGGCGAGGGCGGCGAGCAGGCCGTCGAGCGCCTTGCGCACGGCGGTCGTGAGCTCGACCTCGCCGCCGTCGTGCATCATCACGTAGCTCACCCGGCTCATGAGGTCCTCGCCGAACCGGATCTGGGGGTTCATCGCCCCGGCACTGGCCAGGATCGAACCGTCGGTCAGGTCCGCGAGGTGGCCGGCGATCGTCGTCGAGCCGACATCGATGGCGACCCCGAACGCGCGGTCGTGGAACCCGGGCCACACCCCGATCACGTCGCGTTCGCCGTGGACGGCCACGGTGACGCGATAGCCACCGGCGGTCAGCGCCGGCTGGAGCGCGCGGATGACCGACAGGTCCGCCTGCAGCCCGTCGAGGCCCCACTCCGCCCGGAGCGCGTCGAGCAACCGACCGAGGTCACCGGTCGGCGTGGCCAGATCGGGTTCGGTGACATCGACCGTGTGCAGGCGGACGACCGGATCCATCTCGAACGCGCGGGCGGCGAGGTCCTTGCGCACGACCTGGCGGTGGACCTGGCTCTCGGGCGGGACATCGACGACGAGATCGCCGAGCAGCTCGGCGGTGCACGACAGGCGTCGGTCGGCCGCCAGTCCATGGTCCGCTCGATAGGCCGCCTCGACCTCGCCGGGCGGGGCGAGGTGGTCGGGCGCGGAGGTGATGCCGTGCTTCGCGAACGTCCCGAACGCCGGCGTCACCGCGCACCGGCCACAGATCCCGCGTCCGCCACAGACCGAGTCGATGTCGACCCCGAGCGCCCGCGCGGCGTCGAGGACGGTCGAGCCGGCAGGAGCGCGACCGCGTCGTCCGGACGGCGTGAAGATGACCTGCGGATCTGCGCTCGCCGAGCCGTCGCTCACGGTGCTGTCGTCAGCCGGTGACCGGGACGTCAAGCGTCGGCACGTCCGCCGCGGCGGTGTCGGCCGAGCCGCCGGGGCCGATCGACCCGCCGGGGCCGGACCCGTTCGCGGCCGCGCCGCGCCGTCGGTTCGGGCGTCGGCCGCCGGCCTCGCCCTCGGGCGGCTCCACCCGGAACTGGCGGATCCAGCGCGCGGCGTCGCGGTCGTTGCCCATCAGCACGTCGCTGGCCATGACCGCGTGGCGGACGCCCTCGGCCAGCGGGTTGGTGATGGCCGAGGTCAGGCCGGAGGCGATGGCCATGTTGAGGAACGCCGCATTGATGCCCTCGCGATTGGGCAGCCCGAAGCTGACGTTGGACGCGCCACAGGTGGAGTTGACGCCGAGCTCGTCGCGCAACCGTCCGAGGATGCGGAACACCTGCCGGCCGGCGCCACCGAGCGCGCCGATCGGCATGAGCAGCGGGTCGACGACGATGTCCGCGCGCGGGATGCCGTGGTCCGCCGCTCGCTCGACGATGTGCTTGGCGACCGCGAAACGAACGTCCGGGTCCATCGAGATGCCGGTCTCGTCGTTGCTGATGGCGACGACTGCACAGCCGTACTTCCGGACCAGCGGCAGCACGCGCTCGAGTCGGTCGTCCTCGCCGGTGACGCTGTTGAGCAGGGCCTTGCCCCGGTAGACGGCCAGCCCGGCCTCGAGGCCCTCGACGAACGACGAATCGATCGACAGCGGAAGATCGGTCAGCGACTGGACGAGCTGGATCGTCCGGGCCAGGATCGCCGGCTCGTCGGCGAGGGGGATGCCAGCATTGACGTCGAGCATGTGGGCGCCGGCCTCGACCTGGGCGATGGTGTCGCGCTCGACCCGGCTGAGATCGCCGGCCTTCATCTCCTCGGCGAGGGCCTTGCGCCCGGTCGGGTTGATGCGCTCGCCGATGATGACGAACGGCTGGTCGTCGCCGATGACGACCTCGCGGGTGGCCGAGCTGACGACGGTGCGGGTCACGCCTCGGCCGCCCTGTCCTGGCTGTCGCGGCCCTGCGTCTCGTCGTGGGCCGGCTCCAGGGCCGGACCGCCGTCGATCCCGCCCGACTGGATGAGCTGGGCGAGTCGGTGCTTGTCATAGTCGGCCTCGAGCCGCTCGGCCTCGGCTGCGACCTCGACGTCCACGTCCTGGGTGCACGGCCGCTGGGTCCGACGCCATTCCTCGATGTACTCGTTGTAGGCGCGCTTGCCCGCCCGGCTGGCGGCCTTGTCGATGGCGACCTGGAACCGCGGGTGCAGGACGATCTTGCTCTGGCGTCGACCGTCTCGGCCAAGGACCTGGGCCGGGATGTCGCGCCACCAGATCACGGTCAGCGTGGCCATCGCGATCAGTGCCCTCCGATCGGAAGCAGGGGACGGACGGCTGGGGCCGGCTCACCAGCGGCGACCGCGGCGATCGTCGTCGCCAGGTCCCCGTAACCGGTCAGCCGCCGCTCGAAGCGGAGGCCGAGACGGCGGGCGGCGCGCCGGGCGGTCGCCGTCAGGGCCGGATCGTCGACCTGGGCGAGGTACACGAGGCGGCGGTAGTTCCCGAAGTACGTCTCGAGCAGCTCCGGGTGGCGATCGAGCCCGAGGCCCTTGATCACGAGTCGATCGAAGTTGCGGGCCAGGAAATCGGTCAGGAAGAAGGTGCCCGGTTCCTCGTCGGCGATCTGCTCGAATGCGGCGCTACCCGCGTAGAACTCGTAGCAGTGGGCGCCGCCGAGGCGCTCGACGCCCTCCTCGGCGATGACCGGATCGAGCAGGCCGCCGGTGCCACAGTCGGCATACGCCACGAACACCCGGTCGTAGCCGGCGCGTCGTCGACGGATCCGGTCACGGACGGCGGCCGGGATGCCGCCGGGTCGGTTGTGGAAGGTCGCCGGCAGGCAGCTGATGTCGACGTTGGGCAGGTCGCGGGTCAGCGTCACCAGCTCGCGGGCGAGCGCGCCGCAGCCGATGACGAGGACGCGCGGGGCCGCGCTGGCCTCAGGCGGGGACGCTGGCGCGCGCACGTCGCTCGTCGATGAGGCGGCGGGCGGTCTCGGCCGCCACGCCCGCGTCGCGGCAATAGGCATCGGCTCCGACGGCCATCCCGAACTCCTCGTTGAGCGGGGCGCCGCCGACGAGCACGATGTAGTCGTCGCGGATCTCGCGGTCCTTGAGCGTCTGGACCACGACCTTCATGTACGGCATCGTCGTCGTGAGCAACGCCGACATGCCGAGGATGTCCGGCTTGTGCTCGGTCAGGGCGTTGATGAACTTGTCGGCGTCGGTATTGATGCCGAGGTCCACGACCTCGAAGCCGGCACCCTCGAGCATCATGCCGACGAGGTTCTTGCCGATGTCGTGGATGTCGCCCTTGACGGTCCCGATCACGACCTTGCCGACAGGCTCCGCGCCGGTCTCCGCGAGCAACGGTCGGAGGATCTCCATGCCGGCCTTCATCGCGTTCGCCGCCAGGAGAACCTCGGGCACGAACAGGATCCCGTCGCGGAAGTCGATCCCGACGATCTTCATGCCAGCCACGAGCGCGTCGTCGAGCACCTTGGTGGCGGAGAAGCCGCGTTCGAGCAGGATGTTCGTGCCCTGCACGATCTCGTCCTTCATGCCGTCGTACAGGTCGTTGTGCATCTGCTCGACGAGTTCGTCGTCGGAGAGGCTGGCGAGGTCGATGTCCTGGTAGTCGTCGGTCATGGGTCGGTGCTCCCGGATCGCGCGCTACGCGGTGGCTCGGCGGCCGCGGGGGGTTCCACATCGTGGAACCGTGCCGTATGATGGAACCCGCGAGCCGGAATCTAGCCCAGCGAGGATGCGATGTCCAGCGTCCAGTCCATCAGTCGAGCCTTTGCCGTGCTTTCCGTGCTCGGCGATGGGCCGCTCGGCGTGACCGAGGTCGCCGATCGAGCCGGGCTGCCGAAGTCGACCGCCGCCCGGATGCTGGCCTCGCTCGTCGGCGAGGGGGCGGTCGAGC
Organism: Candidatus Limnocylindrales bacterium; assembly: GCA_036844985.1. Lineage (GTDB taxonomy): Bacteria > Chloroflexota > Limnocylindria > Limnocylindrales > CSP1-4 > SPCO01. Next base: position 1,273 of record DAIUES010000081.1, on the reverse strand, counting down.
AGGTGCCTGGCGACAGCTCGTACCGGCTCGGCCCCCGACTCATCACGCTCGCCGGCGGGTTCAGCCTGGTCCGCTCGCTGACGACCATCGCCCGACCCGTTCTCGCGGAGTTGGCCGCTGCGTCCGGGGAAGCCGCCGGGCTGGGCATCCCCGACGGCGATCTCGTCCATTACATCGACCAGGTCGACACCCCGAACCCGGTCGTCGTCCGCGATTGGACCGGGGCACGGGCGCCACTCCACGCCGTGTCGTCTGGTCAGGTGTTGCTGGCGTTCCGAACGCCGAACGCCATCGATCGATATCTCGATCGCCCGCTTGAACGGTTCACGGACCGCACGCTCGCCGAGCCCGACGCGCTCCGGGCCCGGCTCCACGACGTTCGGCGGCACGGCTACGCCTGGGCCATCACCGAGTTCGACGGCGACATCACGTCGGTCGCGGCACCGATCGCAGACGGTTCGGGAGAGGTCATCGCCGCGGTCCACGTCCACGGACCGGCGTACCGATTCCCGACACCCGGCCGCGAAGCAGAGCTGGCCGAGTCGGTGGTGACGGCGGCCGCGCGCATCGCCGGGGGGCTGCGCGAGACGTAGGTCGGGGCGACGGCCGGGGTCGAGGGGACGGACGAATCGAGCGAGCGAAACTGCCGGCTACGCCTCCGGTGCGGCGCTGGCGGCCGGCGCGGCGGGCGGAGCGGCGGCGCCGACGGGCTCGAGGTCGATCGTGCGGACCTGGCGGGTCTTGCCGGCCTCGGTGCGAACGACCGCGGACGGGATGACGCCGCTGGTCAGCTTTTCGATGACGGCGGTCTCACCGGCATACAGGCCGGTGCCCGCGATGCGGACCCGAGCCCCGACGGAGAAGCCCGCTCGGCCCTTGGTGGCAGTCAGATCGATGGTGGCGACGGTGGGGCGCACGTATGGCGCGTCGGTCGGTAGTCCCGTCGCAGGGGCGGGTCGATTGGCGGTCTTGGCCGGCGGGTAGTTCACTTTTCGTTTTCGCATTCGCTCTCCTGTATCCGCGTGGCGTCCGGGTGCTCCCGGACCTGACGATGCGAACCATCGCACACCCGGGCAAGGGGGGCGCCGGCCGCGTGGTCCGAGGGCGTGGCGGCGGGTCGTGCCGGGGTCGCGGCGGGGTCGCCGGGTTGCGGCGGTGTCGCGGCGGGGTCGTGCCGGGTCGCGGCGGGGTCGCGCCGGGGTCGCGGCGGGGTCGCGCCGGGGTCGCGCCAGCTTGGATCGGGCGGTTCGGGGCCTGCCTCACCGTTTCGTCA
>DAIUES010000080.1:0-9751 GCA_036844985.1 Candidatus Limnocylindrales bacterium | reverse complement strand
GAGCCCACCTGCATCATGTCCCGACAGTTCGTCGACCGGTTCTGGCATCTCGCCATCACGGTCGCTCCGCTCGTCGCGCTCGCGTTGACGCTCGTCGCCGCGCGTCGCTGGTAGCGGATCCGCTCCTGGCAGCGGACCGCCGCTGCCGACCCACATCGCATATCGATCGCCGGACGTAGCTGGCCGGCGAGCGTCCTCATCGAGACCCGGAGACCTCCCTCCGGGTCTCTTTTTCGTGTCCCTCCATCTACACGCGGTCGGTGAGCCCGAGCCGGATGGCGACTGCGGCGGCCTCGACCCGGCCCGACACGCCGAGCTTGGACAGGATGTTCCCGACATGGACGCCGACCGTCTTCTGGCTGATGAACAGCCGCTCGCCGATCTCGCGATTGGTCCGCCCCCGGGCGATCTGGACGAGCACCTCGCGCTCGCGACCGCTCAGCCCGAACGTGTTCCGACCGGTCGGTGCCTCCGGCGTGCCGGCCAGGCCCATGGCGAATGGCGACGGCTCCGCGCCCGACACGGCGACCGGCGCCGCGACCGGGGAGGCGATGACGGGGACCAGCGGCCGCGTTCGATCGTCCGGGCCCGCGAGCCGTTCCTCGACTGCCTCCGGCAGGTTGATGAGCGCCCGACCGGCCAGTTCGCGCAGCTCGCGAAGCAGCGGCACCGCACCGAGCCCGAGCGCCGTCTCGACCGCAGCAAGTAGCGGGGCGCGGGCGTCGGCGCGCCCGGCCCGACCCGAGCCGGAACCGAGCAGCGCCTCGGCTTCGCGCCAGCGCGCCCGGGCCGTCTCGTACGGGATGTGCAGTGCGGCCCAGGCCACGGCGACGGCTCGCCATGTCGGCGCATCGTCGCGTCCGTCGACCCGGCGCTTGTGGGCCCGAGCCGTAGCGAGCCAGGCATCGGCCAAGCGTCGCGAGCCGAGGTTCCGTTCGACCCCGTGCTTGCTGACGACCGCCTCGGCTGCACGGGTCACGTCGCGCGCCCGGCTGCGTGCCGCCGCGAGTCCCGCCAGGTCGCGCTTGTCACGCGCTTCCGCCGCCGCCGCGGCCTCCACCTCGACCGCCGTCGCCGCGGTCCGGGCCGCCAGGATCCAGTCCTCCGTACCCTGGACCAGCATCCAGCCCCGGTCGGCCGCCCGTCGCGCATCGGCCAGATCGCCGCGCCATAACGCGAACGAGGCGGACGCCAGGTGAAGCGGAACGGCTTGCTGGGCGTCTCGCACGGCCTCGAGCTCGAGGAGCGTCTGACCAAGCAGTCGGCCGGCCGCCTCGCCCGCCGACAGCTCGATCTCGACCGTGGCGAGGGACACCAGGGCGTTGAGGAAGTTGACGCCGGTCGGCAGCCATTCGAGCGCGGTCATGCTCATCGCCCGGGCCTCGTCCCAGCGCCCGAGCAGGAACAGCGAGTCGGCGGCGTTGCCGCGCAGGACGTTGCCGTACACCGCCTCGAGGCCGGCCTCGCGAGCGGCATCGATCCCCTCCGAAGCGACCGCGACCGCCTCGGCGTGGCGGCCGGCCAGCTCGAGCACCGTCGTCAGGTTGGCCCGGACCCGGAACAGCTCGTCGAGATCGCCCAGCTCCTCGGCCAGGGCGCGGGAGGCGCGCAGGACATCGAGCGCGGTGTCCGGGTCGGCGCGCCAGCCGAGCGACACGCCCAGGGTGGTCTGCGCATGCAGCTCCCAGTTGCGCGCCGGCGGGTGGCAGGCTCGGGCGATCCGGATGGCGTCGCGCGCCAACCGCTCGGCCTCGGAGAATGTGCCCTCCAGCATGCGCATCTGGGCGAGCCCGGCGACCACTGCGGCACGGGCCGCGGTCGGGCTGTTGGGAACGAGATCGACCGCCCGGCGCCGGGCGACGAGCGCGCCGTCGGCATCGCCCACGATCCGACGGAACTGCCCGAGTCGGTCGTAGGTCAGCCCCAGCCGCGTCCGGTCGCGCCGAGCGTCCATGCCGCCGATGGCAGCGTCGAGGTAGGCCGCGGCGCGGACCGCGCGCCCGGCGGCGAACGCGGCTTCGGCCGCTCGCACCGACAGGTCGACCGGCGTCGGTGGGCCGGCCCCGGCCCGGCTCCCACGCGCCGCTCGCGACGCCCGGGACGCCGTGCTTGGCGCTGCACTCCCGGCCGCGATGGCCAGCTCGAGCGCGGCCAGCTCGTCCATCGGCGCGTCCACGGCCGCCGCCGCGTCCGCCGCGGCCAGGGCGGCGCTTCGCGCGGACACCGGATCGAGCGCGATGCGGTGATGGCGCATCGCGACGAACGGGTCGTCGACCATCGCCCGGGCGACCGCGGCATGGTGGCGGATCCGGGCCGACGGCAGCAGATCGGCTTCGATCGCCCGCCCGACGAGTTCGTGGCGCATCGACAGCCCGGTCGCGTCCTCGAGCACGAACCCGAATTCGATGGCCTCGTCGAGCCCGACCGTGAGATCGGCGTCGAGGATCCCGTCGCCACGGCGCGGGGCGGACGAGGATCGCGGCGGTGCACTCGTGGCGTCCACCTCGAACGCCTCGGCGATCGCCGCCAGGCCGGTCCGGTCGACGGGTCGCCCGAGCGGGGCGAGGAGCCGCAGGACGCGTCGCGACTCCGGGGAGCGGACAGCCAGACGGGCCAGCACGAGATCCTCGAACGACGAGGTCAGCGACACCGCGGGCAGCTCCCGACGGGCCGCGAGCAGCTCCTCGGCCACCAGCGGCCGACCGCCCGACCGTTCAGCGACGACGACGAGGACGCTGGCCGACGGGCGGGCGTCCTCGATCCCTTCGATAAGTCGGGCGAGCTCGTCGCGACCGAGCGGCGCCAGGGTGAGGCGCGCCGGCTGGCGCGGGGCGCCGCCGAGGTCGGCCAGATCGATGGCCCACGGATCGTCCCGCCGGATGGCGTCGGCCTGGTACGACCCGACGACCGCCAGCCGCTGGGATCGCGCGATCCGGGCGAGGAACGTGAACAGGGTGCGCGTGGCGGCATCTGCCCGATGCAGGTCCTCGATGACGAGCAGGACCGGACGGCGCTCCCCGAGGCGACCGATGGCGCCGAGGATGCCCTCGAGCAGACGGGCCTGCCGTCGCTCGGGCGCGGCGCTGGACGACCCGCTCACCGCATCCGGTCCGACACGATCGGCCAGCCCGGGCACGAGCCGCACCAGCTCGCCGGTGGCACTGCCGAGCACGGCCCCGAGCTCCGCGTCGGAAAGCTCGGCCAGGACCGGCTCCAGGGCGCGCATGACCGGCCCGTACGGGATGTCCGTGCCGCGGCCATAGGCGCGGCCGCGCAGGAAGGTCATCGGTTCGGGCAGGCCACCGACCCGCCGGATCGTCTCGTCGACGAAGCGCGTCGCGCCGACGCCGGCCGTGCCGTCGATCAGCAGCGTTCCCGCCTCGCCGGCGGCCGCTGCCTGCAGGACGGCCGCCACCCTGGTGAACGCGTCCTCGCGCCCCACGAACCGCGCGCTCGTGTACCTGGCCGGCATCGCCATAGGCTACCCGACCACGACCCGGGCACCGGGCCGCTTCGACACGTCCCGTCGCGGCGATGGTGCGCGGGCACACCGTCCGTCCGGCCTCGGCTACGCTGCGTGACGTGACCGACGGCCGCCGAGCCCCGCATCCCTCCAACGAGCTCAACGACCTGTCCGGCGAGGAATGGCTGTACTTCACGAAGTCCGTCCTCACGACCGCCTATCCGTCCGAGCTGGGCCACGCCCGCCGGAAGGCCCATGGCGCCAACAAGCCGCCGCGCCTGATGGCCCGCCTGATCGAGTTCTTCAGCCGGACCGGCGAGGTGGTGCTCGATCCCTTCGCCGGCGTCGGCGGCACGCTGCTCGGAGCGGCCATCGCCCGGGGGCCTCGCCGCGCGCTTGGCATCGAGCTGGATCCACGCTGGGCGGCGGTGTACGCCGAGGTCGTCGGGGACCTGGCCGCGGAGCACGACGGTCGTGGGCCGCGCCTCGCCCAACTCGGCAGTGCCGATCCCGGGCCGACGCGCGGGTTCGATCCGTCCGGTCTCGAGCTGCGCGTCGGCGACGCGCTGGCGGTCCTGCCGACGCTGCCCGAGGCGTCGATCGACTTCATCGCCACGGACCCGCCGTACAACATCCAGCTGCCGCTCACGATGGCCGGCGGACCGCTGGCGGCCGCCCACGCCAACCGCCGGACCGACTACGCGATGATCAGCGACGCGCCGGGCGACCTCGCCAACGCCCCCGACTACGCGACGTTCCTGGATCGGATGCAGGACGTCTTCGGCGAGCTCGAACGGGTCCTGCGACCCGGTCGCTACGCGGCGGTCATCGTCCGTGACGCGTACCAGAACGGGCGCTACCAGTTCGTCGGGTCGGACCTGGCCGCCCGCGCCGAGGCGGTCGGTCTGGTGCCCAAGGGCGACCTCATCTGGCATCAGGCCGGGACCCGGCTGCGCCCGTATGGCTATCCCCGGGCGTTCGTTCCGAACATCGCCCACCAGCACATCCTGGTGCTGCGGCGCGACCCGCGGCCGGCTCAGGCCCGGCGGCGACTCTCGAGGTAGGCGGTCAGCACGTCGCCATCGACGTCGTCGCCCAGGGTCCAGGTGTCGGCGGCGATGGGCATCGTGGCGCTCGGCGCGCTGGTCGGTCCGCCGTCGCCGACGACGTCGCCCAGGGTCATCTTGTGGATCCAGCCCTGGCGGCCGTCGGGACACAGGACCAGCCAGTACACGCCGCGCTTCTCGAGCAGCTGGACCTCGTCGCCCTGGTCGAGGAAGGCGATCTCGGAGCCGCGCAACTCGTCGGGCTGATCGAGCAGGCGGACCAGGGTGTAGCGGATGAGCCGCCGCTCGCGGCCGTCGAGCGGGCCGACCAGGCCGTGGTCGAAGGTCAGGCGGGGGGCAGCCGGGGCGGCATCACGGATCGGATCGGCCTTGCGCGCCTCGAGCAGCGACGGCCGACGCCAGCGCGGCATCGCCATCTCACCTTCGAGCGGCGTCGGGGCCCCGGCGACCTGGGCGGCGCTCGGGCCACCGACCGCACTCCGGTCGGCCAGCGCCGTCGCCGATCCGACCGGGGTCGCCCGTGCGGCCTGATATGCCAGGACCTCGTCCGTATCGGGCGGCTCGCCGTCGCGGCGGCGCTTGCCGAACAGCCCGAACGCGAGCGCGGCCCCGACGATGGTGGACGTGGTCGCCAGCGTCGTGACGAGACCAAGCGGCAGGGCCGGACGACCCATCCCGAGCGTCTCGACGGCGCTCGCGAGGGTGACCAGCACGCCGCCGCCGGGACCGCCGCCAGCGCCCGGGCCGAACTCGGGCGGTGTGGGCCCGCCGGCTGATGGGCCGCTGCCGGGTTCACCGGGCTGGCCGCCGGGCACGACGGCGATGCCGCCATCGCTGGGGCGTGGCGACGGACTGGCGGTCGGCGTCGGACTGGCCGATGGGCTCGGACCCCCGGTCGGCTTGCCGCTCGGATCGGTCGTGGTGGTCGGTGTCGGGGACGCGCCCGGTCGGGCCGTCGGGGTCGGGCTGGGCGATGGGGCCGTCGGCGTGGGGCTGGCCGTCGGGCGTGGCGTGGGCGCCGGTGTGGGACGGGGCGTCGCGGTCGGTTTCGGGGTGGGCTTGGGCGTTGGTTTCGGGGTCGGCTTGGGGGTCGGCGCCGGCGTGGGCGCGGTGATGGCGACGGTCCCCGCCGAGAGGCGGTCGTCGAATCGGTCGCGGCTCATCGCCTCGATCGTGACGGCGTGCGTGCCGACGGGCAGCTTGCCGGACCAGGTGAAGGTGGTGCCGGTCTTCCAGCTGGTGGCGCCCGAGCGGATCATGGCGTGGCTCGAGCCGGCCACGGTCACCCGGACCCAGTCCGCCGCGGACCCCTCCCGGTTGCGGTACTTGACCGAGACCGTGACGAGCGTCTGCGGCGTCCCGGATCGTGGCGATACCCCGGCGTCCGACAGGTGGGTCGGACCCGAGACCGCTGCCGCCGGTGCCGCGAGCGCCCCCAGCAGCACGAGCGTGACGAACGCCGTACCGAAACGGCTGATCAGCCGGCCTTCGAGCCGGACGCGCGGTGACGCTCCTGGGGGACGAATGAATGGATGCATCCTGCTCGCGAGGATGGGGCCGCCCCGTGGGGCGGGCAATGGTACGGGGGTCCGGTCGCGCGCCGCCGAGAGGCGCGGTGCGCCGCAGCACCACGCAGCGCACCGGACGGTGCGGTGTTGTGCGGTCGAGTGCGGGCCGTGGCCCGACCGGCGCCATGGGTTACCCCGGTCCGGTCATCGACCGCCTCGCGCGCGACGGCCATGGTGGGCACCATGCAGGTCATCAGCCCGGCCGGGTCCCGGCCACGCCCATCACTCGGACCGCTGCTCGGTGGCGTCGTCGTCGGCACGTTGCTCGTGGTCGGCGGCGTGGTGCTCGCGGTCCTGGCCTTCGCCACCCCGATCCTCGGCAGCGTCCTGCCGAGCGGCCGACCGTCGGCCGGCGAGATGGCGACCGGGGTCGTCGTGTGGGCCCTCGCGCTGGTCGCGCCCGCGGCGTTCCTGCTCGCCGGAGCGAGCCGCCTCATGCGCATCCTCGCCGTCGTCCGCGGGCGCATGCCGCGTCGCTCGACCACACTAGCGGCGCTCCGACAGCTCCCCGCCGAGGTCACCGTCGCCCACGGGCTGACGCTGCCGGATGGTCGTCCGGTATCCGAGCTCGTCCTCGGGCCCTTCGGGGCCGCGGTCGTCCGCGAGCTGCCCCCGGCCGCCGTCACCCGGATCCGTGACGGACGCTGGGAGGCGCGCGGCCAACGTGGCTGGATCTCGCTCGAGAACCCGCTGGAGCGGGCGAGCCGGGACGCAGAACGGGTCCGTCGCTGGCTGGCCCACGATGATGCCGACTTCGTGGTGAAGGTCTACGCGGCGGTCGTCGGGCAGCATCCGACCGTGGCCCGGACCGCGACGTGCGCGGTGTTGACTCCGGACCAGCTCGCTGCCTGGATCACCGCGCTGCCGGCCCAGCGGAGCATCACCGACGGTCGCCGCGAGCAGATGCTTGACATCGTGCGCGAGGCGGCTCGCTGACGAGCCGAGCGAGTCCGAGCGGACCCGGGGAAATCGTCAGGGGTGGTAGGGGAGCCAGGACTCGAACCTGGAACCAGCGGGATATAAGCCCGCCGCTCTGACCATTGAGCTACTCCCCCGCGGACCGATGCTACACCCCTCCGGAGGTGGCGCGGCCCGACGGGCAGCCCGACGTCGGTCGCCGGGCGTTCAGTCGCCGAGCAGGCGACCCGCGATCCGGCGCAGGCTCAAGGGCCGAGGTCGGAGCGCCCGACCGGGGTGCTCGTGGCCGCCCTGGGCTCCGTTGCGGTCCGACAGGTCGACCACGGTCCCGCCCGGTGCCCAGGCACGGGCGGGCAGATTCGCGGCGATCTCACGGTCCTCCTCGGTCTGCCAGGCCTCGATCGGGAGATCGTCCGGATCGAACGGCTTGGCCACCGTGGCGACAGCGGCGGGCGGTCGGGCGTACGCCGGCGCGCCGTACAGCTTGGGCAGCGCGACGTGCTGCTCGTCGATGGACACGGGAACCTCAGATGGCTTGTCGGAGCCCGCCGGATGACCCGGCTGACACCGCCGATGATAGCCACGCGAGAGTACCGTGGAATGGTACGGAAGGGCTAGCCCTCCATGTCGTCGGCATGCCAGAAACGGTGCGGGGGCGCCCCATTTACGCGGGACGGTCAGCCGAACCAGGGACGGATGAGCTGGATGATGACGACCATCACCAGCCAGGCGATCGGTACGGCCGCGAAGAAGCCGAGTGCGGCGCTCCATGCGCTCCGTCGCCGCAGGGTGCCCGATCCGCTCGGCTGGGGGACGACCAGCCAGGTGACGACGGTCCCGCACACGAGGACGGCGACCACGTAGCCGACCAGGGCCAGGACCCGCAGATCCCCACCGGGGAGCGCCGCCCCGCGCCCGAGCGCGATGTCGTAGGCGAGGTAGGCGAACGCCAGCACGAGCGCGACGATGAGGCTCGACAGGACGGCCCGGACGACCGGCCGAGGGGCGTGGCGAAACTGGCGCCAGCGGACCTCTGCCCACGAGCGCGACCGGACGTCGATCTTCCGGGTCGGACCCTCGCCGGCGGCTGACCCGGCGCCGCGGTCAGCCATCACCGAGCATCGATACCGTCCGTCGCGGCGGGATCGTGTCCGGCGTGTGCGCTGCCAGCAGGGCCACGCCCTCGACGAATCGATCGATCTCGGCCTCCGACGTGAAGAACCCGACGCTGATGCGAAGGGCGTCGATGAGCGGCAGGGTGCGTGCCACCGCGAACACCCGGGCACTCAGCTCATCGAGCGCGGCCTGAGGCGGCCAGCCGGCGATGCGGAACGCGACCAGGGTGGCCATCCGGTCGCGCGGGGTGACGACCTCGACGCCGTCGATGGCGGCCAGGCGGTCGTGCGCCGAGCGGGCCAGTGCGCCACCGCGCTGGTGGATCCAGTCGAGGCCGACGAACATGCTGAGCCAGCCGATCGAGCGGGCCATCCCGACGATCGACGGGCGATGGTAGTTGGACGCTTCGAAGCGGCGGGCGTCGGACCACCGGACCGCGGTACCGGTCGAATCGACGCGCTCGAAGCTGAAGTGGCCGCCGAAGGCAGGCGCGAGCCGGTCGCGCGCTGCCGGGGCGATGGCCACGGCCCCCATGCCCTCGGGTCCGAGCAGCCACTTCTGGGCGGGGACCGCGTACACGTCCGCACCGGTCGCCGCGAGGTCGACCTGGATCGCCCCGGCGCTCTGGGCACCGTCCACCACGCACAATGCGCCGTGGGCATGGGCGATCTCGGCGATCCGATCGACCGGCAGGACCCGACCGGTCGCCCACAGGACGTGCGAGATGACGACCAGCCGGGTGCGCTCGTCGATGGCGGCCTCGAAGCCGGCGAGGATGTCGGACTCATCGATGTCGGGGCCGGCGTCGACGAATGCGAGGTCGATGCCCAGCCGATCGCGCAGGTGATAGAGCGGCCCGATCCCGCCCGGGTGCTCGAGGCTCGTGGTCACGGCCCGGTCCCCAGGGCGCCAGTCGATCGACCAGACCCCGATGTTCATGCCGTCGGTGGTCGAGTGGGTCAGGGCGATGTCGCCGACGTCGGCGATCAGGACGGCGGCGACGGCGGCGCGAGCCTCGGCCATCCGCTCGAGCATCGCCTCGTAGTAGTCGAAGTGGCTCCGTCCGATGCGCAGCTCGTAGTCGGCCAGCTCGGACATGGCGGCCGCGGTCTCGGCCGGCAACGGCCCGGCCGACCCGGTGTTGAGGTAGATGCCGGCGGCCAGGGCCGGGAGCGCCGCCCGGACCGCGGCCAGGCGGTCGGGATCGGGCGGGACGGGGGCGACCACGGCCGTATGATACCGACGATGACCGGCCTCGCCCGTCCCGAGATCCTGGCCACCACCGAATGGCTCGCCGAGCACCTCGACCGGCCCGGCGTGCGCATCATCGACGCGCGCTGGCGCCCGGACGGGAGCGGCGCCGAGGTCCATCGCGCCGGCCACATCCCGGGTGCCGTCCATGTCGATTGGCGGACCGAGCTGGTCGACGCGGACGACACCTCCGAGGGCATCCGGATCGCCACGCCCGAACAGGTCGCCGGCGTGGCGGCGCGCGCCGGGATCGGCGACGGCACGACCATCGTCGCCTACGACGACACGCAGGGACTGTACGCCGCGAGGGTGTGGTGGACGTTCCGCAGCTACGGGGCCGAACAGGTCCGGGTGCTCGACGGCGGGTT
>DAIUES010000079.1:3842-9769 GCA_036844985.1 Candidatus Limnocylindrales bacterium | reverse complement strand
TCGCGCGGGGCGGCGGCGACCGGCTCCGGCTCCGGCTCGGGCGCGGCGGCGGCGGCGACCGGTTCAGGCTCGGGCGCGGCGGCGACCGGCTCGGGCTCCGGCTCGGGCTCCGGCTCGGGCTCGGCTTGGGCGTCCGCCAGAGACTGCTCGTAGGCGGCGATCGCGTCGTCGAGGTTCTGTCCGGGGCGGAATCGCTGCAGCAGGTCCGTCGTCCGCAGGGCCGCGGCAGCCGCGACGCGGTCGGGGTCGGTCGGTTCGATGCGCGCCGGGCCGGCGTTGGCATCGTCGGCCGGCTCGAAGGCGACCGGTTCCGGAGCGACCGGTTCCGGAGCGACCGCTTCTGCCGCGGCCGCGGCGTCGTTCGGCGTCTCTGTGACGTGGTCGACGACCGCGTCGAGGCCGGCCAGTCGGGCGAGCGGATCGATCAGTTCCAGATCGTCGTCGGCAGCGACACCATCGGCACCGAGCGCATCAGCCGGCACGACCCCGAACTCGGCTGCGCGTTCCTCGGTCTCGGCGACCGGCCAAGGCTGGGGCTCGACCGCCAGCTCCTCGCGCATCAGGTCGGACGTCGGCCAGGCCATCGGCGACTCGATCACGGGCGTGTGGCCGTTGGCTGGCTCGAGCGCGTGGCCGTTGCCACCGTGCGGCGTCAATGCTCCGCCGGCATCGAGATCGGGGAAGGGCGCCGCCAGGACGTCGTGGCCGAGGTTCGGAGCGCAGCTGAGGCAGCGGCCCTCGGCGTCGTTCCAGCAATTGCCGCAGGTGTACTGCCGGCAGGACATGCAGAAGTTGAACGTCTTGTGGAACGCGTCGAGCTGGTGGGTCGTGACCTCGCGGTCGGTCTCGCTGCGGGCGGCCGCCATCGCTTCGTCCATCGACGTGTCGTCGGACATGACGAAGTTCTTGAGCCCGCGCGACACGACCTTGAGGCCCTTGAGACGGGGCCCGCGCGGGGCAGCCGATTCGAACGTGTAGCGCGTGCCACATCGTTCGCAGAATGATTCGGTGAGGATCTCCGGCATCTGGACCCCGGAAACAGGCCTGGGACGCGTTGAGCGGGCGCACCGCTCGAACAGGGGCGAGAGTATACCGCAGGGGGTTCGGAGCCCCCTCAACCGGCGGTACCTCCCGACCCCGCGAAAGGTCCCGTCCAGACCCTCTGCTAGACTCCGCGACCGACCATGCCGCCGCTGGCCGCCATCGAGCGGTTCTTCGAACGCCTCTTCGAGCGCCAGTCCGCGCGGCTCTTTCGAGCACGCCTCCAACCACTCCAGCTGCAGCGCAGGATCGAGCGCGCGATGGAGTCCGAGCGGCTCGCCACGGCCGACCGGATCCTCGTCCCGAATCGCTTCCTGGTCCACCTCCATCCATCGGATCTCGAGGCGTTCGGGGACATGACCGGATCGCTCGCGTCCGAACTCGCGGACGGGGCGCTGATCTTCGCCCGGACACGCCATTTCACCCTCGTCGACCGTCCGACCGTCGAGATCGTCGGCGACCCGCGCGTCGACCGGGCGGACATCCGGGTGACGGCCCGGTTCGCCGACCCGATCGCCGGGCACGACCGGCGCCCGGCCGACCGCGCCGAGCCGGACGTCGACGAGCCCAAGGGGACGAGTCAAGACGAACGCCGGGGGCAGGTGGCGATCGGCGGCCACAGCGACACGATGGTGTTCACCGTCCCGCGATCGACCGCTCCGGCAGCACGTTTGCGCGTCCTCGCTCCCGACGGCGACGAACGCATCTGTGAGTTCGACGGCACGACCCTGACCATCGGCCGCTCGGCCGACAACGACCTCACCCTGGCCGACAGTCGGGTGTCCCGCCACCACGCCCGCATCTCCGGTCGGCGCGGCACGCTGGTGTATGCCGACCTTGGCAGCACGAACGGCTCGCGGGTCAACGGCGTCCCGGTCGGTGAGCTCGTGCTCGGCGTCGGCGACCGGATCGAGGTGGGGGACAGCGTCATCATCGTCGAGGTCGCCGGGGACGTGCCCTGATGGACGCGATGCTCATCGTCGTCTGGGCGGTCCGCCTCCTGTTCCTCGGCCTGCTCTACCTGTTCCTGGCAAGGGTCGTGCGATCGCTGTTGCGCGATCTGCGCGCGGCGGCACGCGAATCCGGCCGGTCGCTCGGCCGGCTCATCGTCCTCGAGTCACCAGGTGGCGACCCGGAGACGGGCCGCTCGTTCGACCTCGACGTCATCACGACGCTCGGGCGCGACGTGAACAACGCCATCGTCGTCGACGACCCGTTCGCCTCGGCCGAACACGCCGTGCTCACCTATCGCGGCCGAAGCTGGTACGTGGAGGACCTCGGCAGCACGAACGGAACGTATGTCAACGGCCGCGCTGTCGCCTCCGTCGCACCGCTCGGGTTCGGTGACGAAGTGTCGATCGGACAGGTCCGGATGCGTCTCGAGCGGGCCCGGACCGCCTGACGATGACCGGTACCAGTCGCCCAGCCGACGGCCTGGTCCTGCCCCGCATCCTCGGCCCCATCCGGCCCCGGCCACGCTGGACGGAGGCGCGCCTGCTCGCGCTCGTCTCGATCGCCCTGCTGGTCGGCAGCGTGTCGCTCAGCCTGGGTGTGACGGGACGGTTCGGCCTGTACGACGCGCGCGGCCTCGCGATCTACGTGCTGGCCATCGTCGCGGCCCATGTCGCCCAGGTTCTGGCCGGTCGCCGGTCCGACCAGATCCTCCTGCCGGTCGTGGCGATGCTCGGCGGCATCTCGCTCCTGCTCATGGAGCGGTTGCCTCAGGACCTGGTGACGATGGAGGTCGGTGGCACGACGCTCGGGCTCGGTGACGTCCAACTCGTGTGGCTCGTCCTCGGGATCGCGGTGGCGACGACGCTCGGGATCGTCGTCCGGTCGGACAACTGGTTGCGCCGCTACAAGTACACCTGGGCGGCGGTCGGGATCGCCCTGCTGCTGCTGACCTTCGTGTTCGGGTCGGACGTCGCCGGTCAGCGTCTGACACTGCGCCTCGGCCCGTTGAGTGGCCAGCCGTCGGAGCTGCTGAAGGTGATCCTCGTCGTGTTCCTGGCCGGCTACCTCTCGGAGAACCGGACGATCCTCATCGAGCAGGACACCCGCCTCGGCCCGATCCGCCTGCCGCCGCTGCCATACCTCGCGCCGATGGTGGCGATGTGGGCGATCGCACTCGGCATCGTCGTCATCCAGCGCGACCTGGGCGCAGCGCTGCTGTTCTTCGCGGTGTTCCTGGCGCTGGCCTACGCCGCGACCGGACGGCTGAGCCTGGTGGTCATCGGGATCATCCTGTTCCTCCTCGGCAGCGCCCTCATGGCGACCCTGTTCGACCACGTCCGTGCCCGTGTCGACGTCTGGCTCGACCCGTTCGCCGACCCGCTCGGGGCCGGCTACCAGATCGTCCAATCGCTGTTGGCCTTCGCCCGCGGCGGCCTGCTCGGGACGGGTCTCGGCGCCGGCCTGCCGATGGTCGGCGGGCGGATGCCCATCCCCGAGGTCCACACCGACTTCCCGTTGGCCGCGCTCGGCGAGGAGCTGGGCCTCGTCGGGGTGATCGCCATCCTCGGGCTGTTCTTCGTGCTCATCCAGCGGGGCCTGCGGATCGGTGCATCGGCGGCCGACGACTTCCGGGCCATCCTCGCGACGGGGCTGGCCCTGGTCGTGGGGGTCCAGGCGTTCATCATCGCCGCAGGCAACCTCAAGGTCCTGCCGCTGACCGGGGTCACCCTGCCGTTCATCAGCTACGGGGGCTCGTCGCTGCTGGTCAACGCCATCGTCGTCGGATTGCTGCTGGCCCTGTCCGATCGCGGGGTCGAGCCGCCACCACCGCCGGAGTCGCCGCGCCGCTGGCGGGACCGGCTGCGCCGACGGGAGGCCTGATGCTCGTCACCTCGACACGTCGCCGGCCACTCGGGCGCACGATCGTCCACGTCGGACTCGCGCTGGCCATCGCGTTCGGCGTCCTCGCCGGTGCCGGAGGCTACTGGTCGGTGCTCAAGTCGGCCGAGCTGGGCCGCTCGCCGTACGACCCGGCGGTCATCGCCGCGGCGCGCACGGTGCCGCGCGGCACGATCGTCGATCGGGATGGCAACACGCTGGCCCGCAACGAGCCCGACGCGAACGGGGAGCTGTACCGGGTCTATCGAGGACCGGCCATCAGCCAGGTCATCGGCTACGCGTCGCCCCGCTTCGGCCGGGTGGGACTCGAGCTCGCCTACGACGCCGAATTGTCCGGGCTCGGCGGCGACCCGGTCGCCCAGGCGCTGCGCAAGTTCGGCACCGACCCGTACGATCCGAAGAGCCTGCGACTGGCCTTGTCGTGGGACCTGCAGCGGGCCGCCGTCCGAGCGCTTGGCAACCGGCGCGGGGCCGTGGTCATGCTCGACCCGCGAACCGGCGAGGTGCTGGCCCTCGCCTCGACGCCAGTCTACGACGCGTCGGCCGTGACCGACCCGGCCACCGCAGATGCGACCTTCGCCGCGCTGCGCGCCGACGAGCGCCAGCCGCTGCTGCCACGGGCGACCCTCGGACGGTATGTGCCGGGTTCGGTGTTCAAGATCGTGACGGCCGTCGCCGGCCTGGGCTCGGGCGCCATCACGCCGTCGACGACGTACGCCGAACAGCCCAAGGCGGAGGCCGACGGGCTGCGGGTCGAAGGCTTCCGGATCCGCGACGGCCACCACCGGGCGACCGGCAGCACGCCGCTCGACCTGGTCGCCGCGACCGAGGTGTCGTGCAACATCTGGTACGCCCTGACCGGCCTCCAGACGGGCGGAGCGGCACTCGCCGACTACGCCGGCAGGCTTGGATTCGGCGCGCCGATCCCGTTCGACCTGCCGACCGCCGTATCGCAGGTCACCAACGGCACCGGCAGCGAGCCGGGTGGCTTCGTCGACGATGTCGAGCTCGCCAACGCCGCGTACGGGCAGGCCGAGACATTCGTGACGCCCCTCCAGATGGCGCTCGTCGCGTCGACGGTCGCCAACGGCGGCGAACTGATGCGCCCGCGTCTCGTGACGGCGCTGACCGGTCGTGACGGGACGCGCGAGGTGGGGCCGCAGTCACTCCGCCGGGTGATCGGCTCCGATCAGGCGAACGCCATCCGCGACGCGATGGTCGCGGCGGTCGAGGGTCGGCTCGGGCGTCAGTTCACGACCGGCGCCAAGGTTCCCGGCATCACCACCGCGGGCAAGTCCGGGACCGCCGAGCTCGGCGGACAGGGCGAGCCGCACTCGTGGTTCATCGGGTTCGCGCCGGCGGAACAGCCGCGCGTCGCGATCGCGGTCCTCGTCGAACAGGCCGGCCGCGGGGCCGAGGTCGCGGCGCCGATCGCGGGCGATCTCATGACTCGCTGGCTGGAGGCGAACCCGTGAGCGCCCCGAACGGCGGGCCACCGATCGACCCCGACACCGACCCCGACCCGGATCCGATGACCCCGCCCTGGCCGGGCGATGTCCTCGACGATGCCCGAACGCCGCGCCCGCTCATCGAACGGCTCGGCTTGGCGGCCATCGCGACGGTCCTGGCAATCCTGTTCGGGGGCGTGGCGGCGGCCGCCTGGATCGGCGGTGAGGTCTTTCTCGCGGCGATGGCCGGCATCGGCTGCCTGATGACCGCATGGGTCGGTGGCCTGACCCTGTTCCGCGGCTGAGCTCCCGAGGCGGCGGCCGGCGCGGTAGGACGTCGGGAACCATTTCGACGGTATCGACGTACTATCCCCCGACACCGCGGAACCGGAACACCCTCGGCGGTCGCGTCAACTGCCGACATGTGAGAGAGGCCGATGTCGAAGATCCAGGAGACCGGGGACAAGGTCCTCGCCAACGTCGAGCGTGTCATCGTCGGGAAGCATCACGAGGTCCGTCTCGCGCTCGTCGCCCTGCTGTGCCGCGGCCATCTGCTGATCGAAGACGTGCCCGGAACGGGCAAGA
>DAIUES010000079.1:0-3832 GCA_036844985.1 Candidatus Limnocylindrales bacterium | reverse complement strand
TGGCCAAGGCCATCGCGCGCAGCCTCGGATGCTCGTTCCGGCGGATCCAATTCACGCCGGACCTCCTGCCGTCCGACGTGTCCGGCCTGTCGATCTACAACCAGAAGACCCAGGAGTTCGAGTTCCGTCCCGGTCCGATCTTCAGCCAGATCGTCCTCGCCGACGAGATCAACCGGGCGACGCCCAAGACGCAGTCGGCCCTCCTGGAGTCGATGGAGGAGCGCCAGTCGACGATCGACGGCACGACCTATCCGATGCCCGACCCGTTCCTCGTGATCGCCACCCAGAACCCGATCGAATACGAGGGGACGTTCGCCCTGCCGGAGGCGCAGCTCGATCGATTCATGCTGCGGATGCGGCTGGGCTACCCCCAGCCGATCGAGGAGATCGTCATCCTCGACGAGCAGAAGCGGACGCATCCACTCGAGGACATCAACGAGGTGCTCGGCGTCGAGGACCTCCGTGGCTTGCAGGAGGCGGTCCGCGAGATCTACGTCGATTCGACCGTGGCCGACTACATCGTCCGCGTGGTCGGGGCGACCCGGACCCACCCCGATGTCTACCTCGGGGCGTCGCCGCGCGGGTCGATCGCGCTGTACCGGGCCGGCCAGGCCCTTGCCGGCCTGCTTGGGCGCGACTACGTCATCCCCGACGACATCAAGGCGCTCGCCGAGCCGGCGCTCGCCCATCGGCTGATCATCAAGACGAGCTCGTCGATCCACGACGTCCAGCCCGGTCAGGTCGTGCGCGAGATCCTCGACTCGACCTCGATCGACGGGATCCGACCGACGGGCGGCGGCCCGACCGAGCTCGGACCAGCCGCGGTCGCCAAGGGCGCCCAGGCCTAGCCGGCACCGGAAGCCGGACCGTTCGAGCGCCGAGCGATGCTGCGACGACTCCAGGCCGTGGTTCTCGCGACGATCCTTGTCGTCGCCGCGTTCTCGACCGGCTATCCCTTCCTGTTCTATCTGCTGTACCTGGCGATCCTCGTGATCGGGGGGTCATACGTCCTCGTGCGCCTCGGCCTCTCTGACCTCGAGGCGGGCTACGCGGTCAGCCAGCTGCACGGCCACGTCGGCGATCGGATGCGGGTGACCTACACGCTCCGCAACAGCAGCCGCATCCCCAAGCCGTGGATCGAGATCCACAACCCGACGACGCTGCCCGGCGGGCTCCCGGGTCGCGCCATCAGCCTCGCGGGTGGGGGCGAGCGCTCCTGGCTGATCCGGGCGCCGCTCACCCGGCGGGGACACTTTCGCATCGAGCCGCTGCATATCCGGACCGCCGACCCGTTCGGCTTCTTCGAGGCAGCCGCCACGGTGGGGCAGGGGATCGGGGTGATCGTCTACCCGCGTCTCGAGCCGCTGCCGATGTGGCGCCTCCCGGCGGCCAGCCTCGAGGGCAGTCATGCGTCGCCGGAACGCACGCTCCAGACCACGCCGCTGGCGACCACCGTGCGGCCGTACGCCCCGGGCGACTCGATGAACCGCATCCACTGGAAGTCGACGGCCCGCCACGGCGACATCCAGGTCAAGGAATTCGATCTCGAACAGACGGCCGATGCCTGGATCATCCTCGACCTCCAGCGCAGCATCCAGACCGGTCGCGGCGACGAGTCGACCGCGGAGGCCGCCATCCGGGTCGCCGCGTCGGTCGCGGACAAGGCCCTGACCGAGAACCGTGCGGTCGGCATGACCGTCAACGCGGGCCGCACGGCATACCTGCCGGCCGATCGCGGCGGCCGTCAACACCAGAAGGTGATGCAGCTGCTGGCGGCGGTCGAGGCCGACTCGGCCACCCCGCTGATGGAGACGCTCATCGCGTCGGTCGGTCGGCTGCGGCGGGGGATGACCGCGGTGATCATCACCGCGTCGCTCGATCCGTCATGGGTCCGGCCGCTCGCGTCGCTGCGCGCCCGTGGCGTGTCCTGTGTCGTGGTGACCGTCGACGCGACCGCCTACGCCCGAGCCGCGGCGGCCGTTGCCGCCGGCTCGACCGGTGCACCGCCCGAGACCGACCCGGTGGCCGATGAGCTGACGGCCAAGCGTCAGCGCTCGCTGCGCCACGCGCTCGCGGAATACGAGTTGAAGGTCTACACGGTGACCCCGAACCGGCCACTCGGCGAGATCCTCATCGCATGACCGCTCGCCCCGACCCGCGCGAACTCCGCCAGGCCCTGCGCCGTATCGACGGCTGGTTCACGCTGGGCCTCGTCATCCTCATCTGCGCGACGCTGGCCTGGTCGCTCGACGACGCGCTGCTGGTGCTCGGTCGCGACGAGATGACCGACTTCCTGTTCTGGGCCGCCATCGCCGGCGCGCTGGCGGGGTTCGTCGGGGCCGTGATCGGCTGGGGCCGCTGGACGACCCACCTGATCGGCGCGACGTTCGCTGCGCTCATCGTGCCGCTGCTTGTCGGTTGGGTGATCATCCCCGACGGCGCTCCGCTCGGGCAGCTGTTCCAGGCCACGACCGACGCCGTGGTCGGGGCGTGGTCGGACCTCGTCCTCGGCGGCCGCCTGTCGACCGTCGAGTACGGTCATCACCTGCTCGTGCTCGGCCTGGTCGTGTGGGGCTCGTCGCAGTTCGCCAGCTACGCCGCGTTCGGGCATCGGCGGCCGATGCCGGCGGTCGTCATCATCGGCCTGCTGCTGATCGCGAACATGTCGCTGACCGTCCGGGACCAGCTCGTGTTCCTGGTGATCTATTCGATCGCCAGCCTGCTGCTGCTGGTCCGCTTCCACACGCTGGAGGAGCAGGCCGACTGGATCCGGCGCCGGATCGGCGACCCGTCGGCGATCTCGACCATCTACCTGCGCGGCGGCACCGTGTTCATCATCGCCGCCATCGGCGGGTCGCTGCTGCTGACCAGCGTCGCCTCGTCGGCACCGCTCCAGGGCCCGTGGTCCGACGTCGGCGCGCGACTCATCGAGTGGGGCCAGGCCATCGAGCGCTTCCTGCCGCCGTCGCGCACGGGCCGGTCGCTGGGCCCGTCGTTCGGTGCGACCGCCCGGATCGGGACGTCGTGGGCGACCGACGACGGCGTCGCGCTGCGGGTCGAGTACGACCCGTCCGAGACGGGCGTGCACTACCTCGTCGCTCGCGTCTACGACGTCTTCGAGCTCGGTGGCTGGGTCGGCAGCCGGACCGACGAGGCCACACGGGCCCCCGCCACCGACCTGCTGGCCGGGACCGCGGACGCGGTCGCTCCCGAGGGGATGCGGACGGTGACGGCCAAGGTCATCCCGTCGCTCGCCCGCCGCGATGTCTTCGTGCCCGGCATCCCGGCGGCGATGTCGGAGCCGGTGTCCGTCAGCCTCGTCGGCGGTGGCCGCTTCTTCAACGCGCTCGAACGCGACCCGAGCGACGCGCCGTACACCATCACCGCCCTGGTGCCGGCCGCCGAGAAGGACGGTGGCCGGACCGCCGAACAGCTGCGCGCGGCGGGCACCGACTACCCCGCCGACGTCGTCGCCCAGTACGGCCGCGCCACACTCCCGACGGGGTCGCTCGGGCCACTGTCGCAGCAGCTGCTGCAGAGCATCGTCACGGCGGCCGGCACGACCAACCCGTACGACCTGGCGATCCGGATCCGCGACACCCTGCTCGACCCCAACCAGTTCCGCTACGACACGGACGTCAGCGACTTCCGCTGTGAGAACGCCTCGATCGTCGAGTGCTTCGTCCAGACCCGTGCCGGGTTCTGCCAGTACTACGCGTCGACGATGGTCGTGTTCCTGCGCGAGCTCGGCATCCCGGCCCGGTTCGTCCAGGGCTTCCTGCCCGGCGAGCCGGATCCGGGTGGTGGTGGCCGGACCGTCCGCAACCACGAT
>DAIUES010000078.1:0-9797 GCA_036844985.1 Candidatus Limnocylindrales bacterium | reverse complement strand
AGATAGGCCTGCAGCGATGCGCGCGCGAACCGCGCGGGGATCGCCGGGTTGGCGAGGACCACCAGCGCTCGATCGTCCCCGGCGACGCTCGCCGCCAGATCGAGCTCCGAGCGCCAAGCCGACAGGGTGTCGTCGCGCATGGCGACCTGGAACCCGGCTTCAGCGTAGCGGCGGGCGCCGCTGTCTCGTCGTGCCATCAGTTCGTCGCGTCGGCGTCGATCGGACCGGCACGCTCGAGGAACTCCTCGACGAGCCGCCGCTGGCGATCGCCGGTCATCGATTCGCCGACGACGCGACCGGCCGCGGCCAGTGCCAGGTCGGCGACCTCGCCACGGAGCTCGCCGATCGCCCGCTGTTTCTCGGCCTCGATGTCGCCGGCTGCGCGTTCGCGCATCCGCTCGAGCTCCTCGCGAGTCGCGGCGATATCGGCATCGCGGGTCTCCTGCGAGACCTTCTGGGCGCGGGCCAGGATGTCGTTCGCTTCGCGCCGTGCCTCGGCCAGCGTCTGGACGCGTTCCGCCTCCGCGGATTCGCGATCGCGACGGGCCTGCTCCGCGTCACGGAGTCCCTGCTCGATGGCGTTGCGCCGGTCGTCGAGCGTGCGGGTCAGCGGCTTGAACGCGAACGTCCAGACGATGGCCAGCAGGAGCAGGAAGTTGATGGCACTGACGAGCACCCAGAACAGGTTGATCGTCAGGCCGGCCGCCTGCTCCCCTTCCGCGGTCAGGGCGATGGCGCCGCCGGCCGCGCCGGCGGCGACGGCCAGGATATCCACGGTTTCGTTCTCGCCCGGGCCTAGGCGGCGGCCGGGTTGAGGAAGACGACGAGCAGGCCGACGACGACCGCGAGGACGCCGAGGCCCTCGGCGAACGCCGCCAGGATGATCGCGAGACCGCGGATCTGGCCGGCAGCGTCGGGGTTGCGTCCGATCGCGCTCGAGGACAGGCCGCCGAGGATGCCGATGCCGATGCCCGGGCCGATGACGCCGAGGGCGGCGAGGCCTGCGCCGATGAGTTCCATGCTGGGTTGTTCCTCCTACTCCCCGGCCGTTCGGGCCGGGATCATTGGGACCGTGGTGGATGGCTGGTCGGGTCGGGGTTCCGTGCTATGCGTTGGCGAGGACCGCGTCGAGTTCGTCGGTACCGACCGGGGTCGCCACCGGCTCGTCCTTGTGGTGCTCGTCCTCGGGATGGTGGCCTTCGATGGCGGCCAGGATGAACATGAGCGTCAGGACGCTGAAGATGAGCGCCTGGACCGTATTGAGCATGAGCTCCAGGCCGTAGATCGCGAGCGGGATGACCGACACGGTCAGCGCGAGGATGACGCCGAGCGCGACCTCCCCGCCGTAGATGTTGCCGAAGAGTCGCATCGACAGCGTGAGTGGCTTGACGAACTCGAGCATCAACTCGATGAGCCCGACGAACATGGCGATGATGCCCGCCCCGATCCCGTTGCGGAACTCGCGGACGGGGAAGAACTTCGACAGGTAGCCGCCGACCCCAAGCGCGCGCACGCCCTCGATGTGGAACATCACGAAGCTGACCAGCGCCAGACCGACCGTGATGTTGACGTCGCTGGTGGGCGCCCGGAACGTCTCGATCCGGCCGACGAACGGCAGCAGGCCGCTCCAGTTGCTCGCCAGGATGTAGATGAACAGGGTCACGAACAGCGGGATGTACGGCTTTGCCGCCCGTCCGCCGAGCGACATGCCGAACGATTCGATGCCCTCGTACAGGGCTTCGATGGCGTTCTGCGCCCGGCCCGGCAACGCGTCGCGCTTGCGGGTCAGGAGGACGAGCGTGACGATCAGCACGATCGAGATGATCCACATGGTGAGGATCGAGCTCGAGATGCTGACGTCCCAGGTGATGAGCTCGGCCGGGGCGTGGTGGCCGACCGGCCACACGACATGGGGAGCCGGCAGCTCGAGCGTGCCGTTGATGAAGCACACGGGGTAGGCGCAGGCAGCGGACGGGTCGGACTTGTCGAACGGCGGGAACAGGAGGAACACGACGATGTTCGCGACGATGACCGCCCCGATGATGAGCAGCCAGTTCATACGGCGACTGCGCCCTCCGGAGGGCGGCGGGGTCTCCGTCGTCGCGGGTTGCACGCTCGTCACGCTTGCTCCACACACAGGAGCGCGGCGTCACGCCGCGCTCGGTCTTCGTTCGGCGCCGGTCAGTGCTGTGTCGACCGGCCGGCGGTCTATTCGATCGTCGCCAGGAATCGGCTGACCAGTTTGTAGATGGCCCAGGTTCCCGATCCAGCGCCGACCAGAAAGCCGGCGATGGCACAGATCGGGTTGGTCCCGAGTTGCCCGTCCAGCCAGTAGCCGCCGAGCGTGCCAAGCAGGGTCGTCACCAGGAGGGAGAGGCCGATCTCCGAGAAGAGGGCGAAGTAAGCCAGCCCTCGGCCGGGCTCGATCATGGGCGACCTGTCAAGGCAGCGGCAGTGTAGCAGAGGCCTGCGCGGGACCGCCACCGCATCGGATCGTTCGGTTGGCGACTCGGGCGGGGCCGCGAGAGAACGTTCAGCGGCGCTCGATCGGCGGGGTCGGACGACGGCCGCCGCCGCTCGCCCGCAGCCGGCGGATCTCGTCGGCGCGCTCGATCAGCGCCGCCTTGTCGGCCGCGGCCTGGCGCTCGGCGCGGGTCGCCGTCGATCGGCCGAGCCGGTCGCGAACCACGTACGCCGCGACGGACGCGTCGATGAGATCGATCGCGGCACCGATCGGCCCGCGTCGAGCGGCTCGACGAGGCGAGGGAACGCCGGGCCGCGGATCCCCGTGCTCGGCGGCGCGGCGCGCGACGTTGGCCGCGACCAGCAGGGCGATGAGGGCGACGACGGCGATGACCAGCCACTCGGTCGGCATGACGCGGGCGATGCTAGCACCGGGATGGCGCCCGCTCAGCGTTCGGTGGCGCGCGTTCCGTCGAGCTGGCCGTCGTCGGTCGTGGGCTCGTAGGACTCCGCCTCGAGCTCTTCGGGCCGGCGGAAGGCGCCCCGCGTCGGACCAAACAGGATCAGCCCCGACACGATGAACACGCCGAGGAAAGCGTACAGCTGGGTGACCTCCGAGACGACCATCGCCAGCACCCCGAGCGCGGCGCACAACGCGTAGATGACCAGCACCGTATCCCGATGCGACAGGCCCAGGTCGAGCAGGCGATGGTGGATGTGCGAGCGATCCGGCGTGAACGGCGAGCGCCGCTGGCTCAACCTCCCGACGATGATCCAGAACGTGTCGATGATGGGCACGCCCAGGACGAGCAGCGCCACCGCGACCTTGGCCGAGCCGAGGATCGACAGCACCGCCAGCGTGTAGCCGACGAACTGGACCCCGCTCGTGCCGCTGAAGATCGTCGCCGGATGGAAGTTCCAGCGCAGGAACCCGGCCAGCGAGCCGGCGAGGGCGAAGCACAGGACGGTGATGAGCGGCTGGCTCACCTGGGTCGTCAGGCTGATGAGCCCGAGCGTCACCGAGGCGATGAGCGCGATCCCGCTCGACAGCCCGTCGAGGCCGTCGATCCAGTTGATGCTGTTGATCATCCCGACGATCCAGAAGACGGTGAACCCGACCGAGTACGGCAGGCTGAAGCGGATGACGTCCTCACCGAACGGGTTGTTGACGACGTCGATCCCGATGCCGAGCGCGACCGCCGCCAGGGCGAGCAGGACCTGGCCGGCGAGCTGCCATCGCGCCCGCAGGTCGAACAGGTCGTCGAGCGCGCCCATGATGGCGGCCGCGGCACCGCCGGCGAACAGGGCCACGAAGTCGGTCGGGACGAGGTTGAGCGCGGGCGGGACCCAGTGCGTCCCCTCGTTGAGCACCACGAACGGGCCCGCCACGATCAGGAACGCCGCCGCGATCGCGATCCCGCCGGCCCGCGGGATCGGCCGGGTGTTCACGCGGCGCGCGTTGGGCCGGTCGACGATCCCGCGTCGAACGACGACGTCGCGGACGACGGGCGTCAGCAGCAGCGCGATGCCGGCCGACAGGAGGAAGACCGCGACGATCGGCAGGAGGCTGTTGGCCGCCCCCTCGATGAACGTCACCGCGCGGCCGCTCGGGCGGTCACGCCGCGCGGGCCGTCACGCCGCCGGCAGGCCGGGGACGGGGAAGCGCGCGACGATCTGCGCGACCTGGGCCGCCAGCGACGTCTGCACGGCGGGATCGTCCCGGCCCGCGATCGCCTCGATGATGATCCGGCCGATGTCCCGCATCTCGTCCTCGCCGAAGCCACGCGACGTCGTGGCCGGGGTCCCCAGCCGGATGCCCGACGCCGTGTTGGGCGGCAGCGGATCGAACGGGATGCCGTTCTTGTTGACGGTGATGCCGATCTCGTCGAGCAGGTGCTCGGCTTCCTTGCCGGTCACCCCGAGCGGGGTCACGTCGACCAGCATGAGGTGGTTGTCCGTCCCGCCCGAGATGACCCGGGCGCCGTGGTCGGCGAGCGTCCCCGCCAGAACCGCGGCGTTGGCCACCGTCCGCCGCTGGTCCTCGCGGAACGGCTCCTCGGCCGCCAGCTTGAACGCGACCGCCTTGGCGGCGATGACGTGCATCAGCGGGCCGCCCTGGACGCCGGGGAAGACGGTCTTGTCGATCGCCGCCCCGAGCGGGCCCTTGAGCGCCGGAAAGTCCCCTGGGTCGATGCCGGGCGGCAGCTCGTCACGCGAGAAGATCATCCCGCCACGCGCCCCGCGCAGCGTCTTGTGGGTCGTGGTCGTGACGATGTCCGCATGCGGGAACGGGCTGGGATGCAGACCGGCGGCGACCAGGCCCGCGACGTGGGCCATGTCGACGAACAGCAGGGCCCCCACCGAATGGGCGATATCGGCCATCCGCTCGAAGTCCCACAGGCGCGAGTAGGCGCTCGCCCCGCCGATGATCATCTTCGGCCGGATCTCGTTGGCCTGCGCCTCCATCGCGTCGTAGTCGATCCGTTCGGTGTCCTGGCGGACGCCGTAGGCATGGATCTCGAACAGCTTGCCGCTGAAGTTGAGGGCCATGCCGTGGGTCAGATGGCCGCCATGGGCCAGGTTCATGCCGAGGACCCGATCGCCCGGCCGAAGGACGCTGAAGTAGGCGGCCATGTTGGCCTGCGCCCCGGAGTGGGGCTGGACGTTGACGTGCTCGGCGCCCGGATACAGCGCGAGGGCTCGCTCCTGGGCGAGCCGCTCGGCGACGTCGACGAACTCGCAGCCGCCGTAGTAGCGCTTGCCCGGCAGGCCCTCGGCGTACTTGTTGGTCAGCCAGCTGCCCTGCGCCTCGAGGACGGCGGCGGCCACGTAGTTCTCGCTGGCGATGAGCTCGATGTTGTCGTGCTGGCGGCGCCGTTCGCCCTGCATCGCCTCCCACAGGACGGGATCGACCTGCGCGATCGACTCGAGCGCCAGGCCGCGTGACTGCGAGATGGTCATGGGTCGACGACTCCTTCTTGCCCGTTGTCCACCCCGACGCCGCGGCCGATGCGCGATGCCCGCCGCTATCTTCCCACGAACCGTCCGCCCGCCGACGCCCGAGCGGCGGCCATGACGCTAGGCGATGTCGTGCTCGATCCCGGCGCGATCGAGGATCACCGCCAGGATGGTCGGCTCGATGGCGCCGACGCGCAGGACGACCGGTCGCTCGGCGGTGCAATCGACCACGGTCGAGGCGGGGCCGCCGTGGGCTGGCCCGCCGTCGAGGACGAGCTCGACCCGCTCGCCGAGCTGGGCGACGATCTCGGCCGCGTCCCGGGCCTCCGGCTCACCGGACACGTTGGCGGACGTCGTCGGCAGCGGGCCGACCGCACGAGCCAGCGCCCGCGGCGCGTCGTGGTCGGGCACCCGCAGGCCGATGGTGGCCGCGCCGCCGGTCAGGGCCGCCGGCCACGGCACGTCGGGGCGCTGGGGCACGACCACGGTCAGGCCACCCGGCCAGCACGCCTCCGCGAGGGCAGTGGCCGCGGGCGTCATCTGGCCCGCCTCGGCGGCCTGGGCCGCGTCATCGAGGAGCAGCATGATCCCCTTGTCGGGCGACCGGCGCTTGGCGGCGAACAGGCGGTCGATGCCACCAGGCGTCGCCAGCGCCACCGCGATGCCGTACACCGTGTCGGTCGGGAGGGCGACGAGCCCGCCGGCGCGCAGGACGTCGGCCGCGACCGCCCGAGCGGCGGGGTCGTCGGGCAGGACGCGCGCGGTCACCGGCCGCTCCCCCGCTCCTCGGCCTCGCGAGCGAGCCGGTCGGCCGCTCGCCTGACCCGGTTCGGACTGGCCAGGACGAGCTCCTCGATCAGGCTGGCGACGCCATCGTCCTCGAGCGGCGGGGCGATGTAGCGCGCGATCGCGCGCACGCCGGTGGGAGCGGACGGCATCGCCGCGCCGTGGCCGACCTCGGCGATCATGTCGAGGTCGTTCCACTGGTCACCGACCGCCAACGTCGCGCCCAACGGGATCCGCAGGTGGCGCGCCAGCCAGCGGATCGCCCGCCCCTTGGAGACACCCGGCGCGACGAACTCGAGGAACCGGGGGTGCGAGATGGTGACATCGGCGACCCCGGCGAACGACGCACGCGCCAACGGCGCGATCGACACCGGCAGCGGCGGTTCGCCGACCGCGAGCACCTTGGTCACCGGCTGGCGGATCGCCTCGAGCAGGTCGGGCACGAGCTCCGCCCGCGCTCCCATGAACGCCGAGTAGTCGTCCGCCCGGGGGTCGTCGACCCGCAGGATGAACCGTTCGAGGTGGTTGACGTGCGGGTCGAGCCCCTGCTCGCGGGTCCAGGTCACGACCGCCCGCGCCGTGTCGGCTGCAAGCGGCGTGTGGATGAGCAGGCGTCCGAGTCGGTGCGGATCGTCGGGCATCGCCCGGATCAGCCCGCCCTGATAGCCGATGAGCGGGCCGGTCAACCCGAGCGCGCGCGCGAACCGCATCGCCGACGACACCATCCGACCGGTCACGAGCGAGACCGCCACGTCGCGGTCCATGGCGCCACGGATCGCGCGGATCGTGCGGTCCGGGATGATGTGGTCGTCGCCGATCAGCGTCCCGTCGATGTCGAGGGCGATGAGTCGGATCGGGAGGATCGGGTCCGGCGTCGCGGGGACCCGTTCGGGCAGCAGGGCTTCGACGTCGGTCAGCCCGGCCATCGACGGCGACGCGGTGGCGGTTTCGTCGGTCATGGCGTCGGGCGCGCGGTCCGCGCGATGCGGGCGATGCGCGGCAGCCCGGCGAGGTCCGTCTCGACATCGCACGACCAGCCCGGCAGTCGCCGCTCGGCGAGCTCGACGATGGCGCTGCCCTGGTCCGACCCGATCTCGAGCAGGGCGACCCCGTCGAGCGCCAGCCCCGACGACAGCCGCTCGAGCAGTCGATCGATGACGGCCAACCCATCGCCGCCGCCATCGAGCGCGTCGCGCGGCTCGTACGAGGTCGGCGCCGGCGCCGCTTCGAGGTCCGCGGTCCGGACATACGGCAGGTTGGCGATCACCACATCCCACGGCTCGGTCGCCGGCGACGGCGGCAGCAGGTCGGCCCCGATGAACACGATCCGATCCGCGACGGCCTGGCCGACCGCGTTCTCGCGGGCAAGGTCGAGGGCGTCCGGCGCGCTGTCCACTGCGACGAGCGCGACCTCGGCCGTCGGAACGCCCCGCCGACGGAGGTCGACCGCGAGGGCGATGGCGATCGCTCCAGAGCCGGTCCCGACGTCGATCACCCCGATGCGTCGCGCGCCCGCAGGTGGCGCCGAGGTGAGCCGAAGCATCACCTCCCGGGCGGCGGCGTCGACGAGGCCCTCCGTCTCCGGCCGGGGGATCAGCGCTCGCCGGTCGGTACCGATGGCGATCCCGTGGAACTCCTTGAACCCGCGGATGTAGGCGATCGGCTCGCCGGCCTCGCGGCGGGCGAGGAACCCGAGGTAGGCCGACTCGGCACCCGGCCCGACCGGCGCGTCGGCGTGCGCCACCACCGCCGTTCGATCGACGCCGATGGCGAGGGCGAGCAACAACTCGGCATCGAGCCGCGGCGATGGGTCACCGGCCGCCCGGAGTCGCTCCGTGCCGGCCGTCACCAGATCCCCGGTCGTGCTCATCGAGGCGTCCGTGGGCCGGATCAGAGCCGGATCGTGACGGCCAGGTCGCCGACCTTGCGCAGGACCTCGGCGCTGGTGGCCCCCCGCCAGCGGTGGAACAGCAGGTCGACCGACGCCTCGCCCACGCGCAGGTCCGTGAGGGTGATCTTGCCGAGCCAGTCGGGCAGATGCGGGTGGAACAGCTCGAGCTCGGCACGGTCGGCGTGGGGGCGCATCCCGAGCATCGTCTCGACGAACAGGAACGACGACCCGGCGGCCCATGCCTGCGGGGAACAGGCGACCGGATACGGGACCGGGCTACCGGCATCGGACCGGTCGAAGCCACAGAACAGCTCAGGCAGGCGGAAGTCCGGGAATTGCTGGGCCGCCTCCATCATCTGGCTGACAAGCCGGTTCGAGGCATCGTCGAAGCCGTAACGCTTGAAGCCGGCCGCGATGAGGGAGGTGTCGTGCGGCCAGACCGTGCCGGTGTGGTAGCCGATGGGGTTGTAGCCGGGCTGGTCGGCGGCGAAGGTGCGGATGCCCCAGCCGGAGAACATCGACGGCCGGGTGAGGTGCTCGACGACATCGCGCGCCCGTTCCGGCGCGACGATGCCCGACCACAGGCACTGGCCGGGGTTGCTGGCGATGGCGTCGGCCTGATGCTTGTCGCGATCGAGCGCCATCGCGTAGTACGAGCGGTCCTCCATCCAGAACGCCGCCTCGAACCGCGTCGCGAGGGTCGCTGCTTCCGCCTCGAGTCGCGTCGCGAGGTCCTCGTCGCCACGCATGCGTGCCAGGCCCGCCATCCGTCGCTTCGCATCGAAGACGTAGCCCTGCACCTCGGCCAGCGCGATCGGCGCCGTGACCGTCTGACCCTTCCGATCGCGGATGGCGTCGCTCGAATCCTTCCAGCCCTGGTTCAACAGGCCACGCTTCGAACGTCGCTCATATTCGACGAAGCCGTCTCCGTCGCGGTCTCCGTACTTGTCGATCCAGTCGAGCGCGGCAAGGGCGTTCGGCCACAGTCGATCGACCAGCGCCCGGTCGCCGGTCCAGTCGAAGGTGGCGCCGAGCAGGATGAGCCACAGCGGCGTGGAGTCGACCGAACCGTAGTACGGCGTCTGGGGCAGCTCCCCGTCGCGGGCCATCTCGCCGCCGCGCATCTCGTGCAGGATCTTGCCGGGTTCGGCGTCCCGCCACGCGTCGTCGTGGGTCGCCTGGTAGGCGGCGAGGACCTCGAGGATCTCGACCGCCAGCTGCGGCCGGAAGGCGAGGGACTGGAAGGCCGAGATGATCGAATCACGCCCGAACAGGGTCGTGAACCAGGGGACGCCCGCGGCGACGTAGCGCTCCTTCGGACCGGGGCCATCGTTGACCAGCAGGCGGAGGTCGGACACGGACCGCTTGACGACCAGGTTGAACAGCTCGTGATCGCTGTTGAGGGCGGTCGTGCTGCGCTCCCAGGCGTGATACGAGGCCGCGCCCTCGTCGCTCGTCACGCGGGGAGCCGGCGGGAACAGGGCCGCCTGGTCGGCAGCGTCGTCTGGCTCGTCGGGGGTGCCGGCGGCGGGAACGGTGGCAAGCGAGGACCACACGATCCAGCTCAACTCGCCGGCATCGCTGGGGCCGAGGGCGAGGGTCCAGCGGAGCCGGACGGACGCACCGGAGTCTGGATCGTCACCGTCGGGCTCGATCGACTCGACGCTGGCCACCGGGTCGGACAGGGCGATGTAGGTCG
>DAIUES010000077.1:0-9931 GCA_036844985.1 Candidatus Limnocylindrales bacterium | reverse complement strand
GCTGAGCCGCCCGGCGTGCGCGAGGATCGCGTCCTCGATCGAGTCGGGCACGTGGGCGCCGAGGATCTCCCGCCCATGGGTGGCCGCGCCGCCGACCGCGGCGAGCAGCTCCTCGATGTGCAACGGGATGCCGTTCGTCCGTGCGTAGACGGCATCGACGACCTCCCGCGGTGCCGGCAGCCCGGTCCCGAGCAGGAGCGTCGTGACGAGCGCCGTCTGATCCCGTGACAGGCGCTCGATCCGCACTTCCTCGGCGACTCGCTGGGTCAGCAGGCGCGAACGCCATTCGCGGTGGATCGACGCTGCCGGCAGTTCGTTGCCGCGGTAGACGCCGACCAGCAGGAGCGGCAGGTCCCGCGAGCCGCGGGCCAGCTCGGCGAACACCTCGAGGGTCATCTCGTCCGCCCACTGCAGGTCCTCGAAGGCCAGCAGCGTCGGCCGGTCCGTCGCCCCGAGGATCAGGTCGACGATGTCGCGGACCAGGCTCCGACGGGAACCCAGTGAATCGGGGTTCTGGGCCCGGTTCACCGCGAGGAGCCGCGGTCCCAGCGACCCGAACGAGCGCTCGTCCAGCCAGCGCGCGAGATCCTCGACGGCGGCCAGCACCGCGAGCTCGTCGTTCGGGCTCAGCTCGCCCTTGCTGATGCGGAAGCCGGCAGCGGCGGCGGCCCTGAGGATCGCCTCGAGGAAGCGCGACTTGCCCACGCCCGCCTCGCCTGTGACAAGGAGGGCGTGACCGCGTCCCGCGGCCACCTCCGCGATGCGCCGGTCACCGAGCGCCAGCAGGTCGTCGCGACCGACCAGGAGCGGCGAGACATGCGGGCCAACGTACGGCATGCGCCGCAGTGTACGAGCCGCTGGCAACCTCGCATCAGTCGAACGACCGATAGGGTCTGTCGGTCGTATGACCGATGTCGGCCGGGGCCGCTCGCCGTAGGTTCGACATCAAGCGGCCGATCGGAGGACGCGCCATCTCCACCGAAGGGAGCGATGAAGATGCACCGGAGCCCTCGGATCGCGATCGCCGTCGTGATCACCCTGATCGCGTTCGTGGTGCGACCTGCTCCACCCGCGGCGGCCGCGACAGTGAGCGCGACGCTCACGTCGTCGGTCGGCAATGGCCTCGACGGGTTCGGCCACGGCGTCGCGGTGTCAGGGGACATCGTCGTCGTCGGTGCGCCGCACCACGACGCCGGGGACGACATCAACTCGGACGAGGGCGCGGCCTTCGTCTACCAGCGTGGTCCCGACGGCTGGTCGAGCGGCACGGAGATCGCCGTGCTGACGGCATCCGACGCCGAGACCCGCGATCAGCTGGGCTGGGCGGTGGCGATGTCCGGCGACGTGATCGCGGTCTCGGCCATCCGGGCCAATGGTGGCGCCGGCGCCGTCTACGTCTTCGTGAAGCCGGCCGGCGGCTGGACGTCGATGACGGAGACGGCCTACCTGCGTGGCTCGACGGGCGACTTCCTCGATCTCGGGTGGTCGCTCGCCATGTCCGGCGACATGATCGTCGCGGGCGCGCCCAGCTATGACGTCGGCCTCAAGGACGACGCCGGGGCCATCCTGATGTTCGAGAAGCCGGCCGCGGGCTGGGGGCCTCGTTCGGCGGGTGATATCACGGAGTCGAAGTTCATCACCCTGCCGACGCCACAATCGCACGGCCAGCTCGGACTGGCGGTGGCCGCATCGGGCTCGACGGTCGTGGCAGGCTCGCCCGGCGAAGCCTCGTTCGCAGGCGCCGCGTACGTCTTTGGCGCGGATCTCACCATCAGCTGGTCGACGATCACGTTGTTGGCCCGGCTGAGCGCGTCGGACGGCGACTCGAATGACGCCTTCGGAACCTCCGTGTCGGTCAAGGGTCGCCTCGTGGCGATCGGTGCCCCGTGCGACGACGATCTCGACGGCACGCCGTGCGCCGGACTGAGCGGCCAGCACAGCTTCGGCTCGGTCTACGTCTTCCGGCAGCCGTTCACCGGCTGGGTCACGACCACCGAGCTGGGACGTCTGCATGCGGCGAACCCGCACGCGTTCGAGAACCTCGGACGGGCGGTCGCGATCACCGACGACGGGGTCTTCGCGGGCGCGCCGGGCTCACCGACGGGCTCGAGCTTCAGCGGCAGCGTCTATCGCTTCGTTCAGCCCTCAGGGGGCTGGGCGGACACCACCGAGACGAGCGTCGAAACACAGGCGAACGACCGCTTCGGCGAGACGCTCGCGGGCGCGGGGCAGACCCTCGCGATCGCCGACGCGAGCGGCAACCACGGCGGCCAGGTCACGGTCGAGGAGCCCGAACCCGAGCAGACGGACGAGACCCCGCCGACCACCAGCATCGGACTCACGCCCGCGACGGCCGACGGGACCAACGACTGGTACCTCGGCCCGGTCGCCGTCAGCGTGGCCGCCACGGACGCTGACAGCGCCGTCGCCCAGACACGCTGTGCCCTCGATCCGGCGCCGACGCCGACGGCCTTCGACGAGCTGCCTGATGCGCCATGTTCGATCGAGACGGTCAGCGACGATGGCCAGCACACCCTCTACGCCACCAGCATCGACACGGCCGGCAACGTCGAGAGCCCGCTCGTCAGCTTGACGTTCATCATCGACCAGACCGACCCGCCCCTCGATCCGACGCTCAGTGCGACAACGATCGTCGTGGGCCAGACCGGTGTGACCGCGTCAGCCGGTGCTGACGATGGCTCCGGCTCTGGCGTGGCGAGCGCGAGCTGCGACCTGGTCGACACCAGCACGCCTGGCGTCCACACGGTGCAGTGCGCGGCCACCGACAACGCCGGCAACATGACGTCGGGCTCGATCGACTACGTCGTCCAATACCGGATCCTCGGGTTCCTGGGGCTCGACCCCGGCGCGAAGGTCGCGGCCGGCCAGGCCGTGCCGATCAGGATCGCGCTCGCCGACGCAGCCGGGAGCCGGATTCCCGACGCGGACGCGGCGGCACTGGCGGTGGCATGTCGCGTGACGTTCAGCGCGGCCGGCGCCCAATCCCGGACCAGCCAGTGCCTGCGCTACGACGCCTCGAAGGACCAGTTCGTGGCCACCTGGAAGCTCGCGAAGAACCCACTCGGCGCGGCCACCATCCAGGTCAGCGTGTCCTACCCGGGCACCACGACCGCCACCCAATTGAGCGCGACCATCACCATCGGCAAGAGGTGACGGCGGGGGGAGTCGTCGTCGCCCTTCGCCCTCAGTCGAACGTGATGACCTGGCGGATCGAGGCGCCCCGGCGCATCGTCGCGAACGCGTCCTCGACATCGTCGAGCCGGATCTGCCGATCGATCAGGCGGTCGATCGGCAGCCGGCCGTCGAGCGCCCAGGCGGCGTAGCGCGGGAAGTCGATCGCTGGCTCGGCGAACCCGTAGTTGGAGCCGAGGATGCGGCGCGACCCGTCGACGAACGGGTAGACCTCGAAGCCGGCTCGCTCGCCGAGCGGGGTCATGCCGACCAGGACGGCCGTCCCGCCGACCGGCAGCGCGGCGATCGCCATTTCCACGGTGGCGGGCCGGCCGATCGCCTCGAACACGTAGTCGGGGCCGCCGTCGGTCAGGTCCCGCAGGGCACCGACCGTGGCGGCGGCATCGTCGTCGGCGAGGAGCGTGTCCGTGGCCCCGACCGCGCGGGCCACGTCGAGCTTCGCTGGCACCCGATCGATGGCCACGATCCGTGACGCCCCGGCGATCACCGCGCCCATGACGCAGGACAGCCCGACCCCGCCGAGACCGAGCACCGCGACCGAGGCCCCGGCGGGCACGGCCGCGGTCTTGAGCACGGCACCGACGCCGGTGGTGACGCAACAGCCGATGAGCGCGGCCACGGCCGGGTCGACGTCGGGCGGGACGGGGATCGCGGCGGCGGCCGGTACGACCACGGCCTCGGCCATCGTGGCGATCGCGCAGTACGCCCGGATCGAAGCGTCGGCGCCCGTCCCGTCCCCGGAGTCGCGCGTTCGGAAGGGACGCGTCCCGTCGAGCAGCGCGTGCCGGTACGACGGGGAGTCGGGGCACGCCCAGGTCTGGCCGCGCCGGCACACCCGGCACACGCCGCACGGGATCAGCCACGACAACGCAACGAGGTCGCCGACGCGGGGCGTGGACACGCCCGGCCCGACGGCCTCGACGCGACCCGCGCCCTCGTGGCCCATGACGATGGGGGTCGGGCGGTCCCACTCCCCGTCCCGGACGTGCAGGTCCGAGTGGCACACGCCCGAGGCGAGCATCCGAACGCGGACCTCGCCGGCACGCGGTTCGACCAGCTCGAGCTCGGTGATGACCGCGGGTGCACCGAGCGTCGGGAGGACGGCGGCACGGACCGAAGTGGACGCCATGGCTCAGGTCTCGAGGCCGCGTCGGCGTTCGATGTCGCGCGCCGGGATGTACGGGACGTAGGCGGGCCACCACATCGCCGCATCGACCGCGGTCTCCGGCTCGAACCCGCCTCGATCCGCGGCGGCCGACAGACCGGCCGCGACCGATTCGCGTGCCACCGCGACCGCGATGCGGCGCGACACGTCGCGGAGGGCATCGACCGGCGGGTAGAGCGCGCCGTCGGCCAGCCGCGCATCGGTGACCGCGGCCGCGAGCTCGCGGGCCGCCAGCAGGAACATCCGGTCGGTGACGGCCCGCGTCTCGGCCACGATCGAGCCGAGGCCGATGCCCGGGAACACGAACACGTTGTTGGCCTGGCCGATCTCGTGGCGTCGGCCACCGACCGTGGTGACCGCCTCGAACGGGGAGCCGGTGGCGACGAGCGCCCGGCCGTCGGTCCAGGCAAGGATGTCGGCCGGAACGGCCTCGGCCGCCGACGTCGGGTTCGATAGCGGCAAGATGATGGGCCGCTCGTCCGGCCCAAGCCCCTCGACCATGGCGCGGATGACCGCTTCGCTGAACGTGCCGGCGATCCCGGTCGCGCCGACGAGGACCGTCGGTCGCCGCGACCGGATCGTGTCGAGTAGGTCCACGACGTCGCCCGCGTGTCCGGCCGCCTCGTCCGGGGGTCCGCTGCCCTCGCCCAACCCGGGCGCCGGTGCCGCCAGCATCGCCTTCCACGGATCGAGGTCGGTGCGCCCGTCATGGACCTGACCCCGCGAATCAACGAGGGTGATCGCGCCCCGGGCATGCTCCTCGGACAGGCCGGCCTCGAGCATCGCCAGACGCAGCAGCCGCCCGATCCCGACTCCGGCAGCGCCGGCCCCCACCAGCACGAACCGGGCTGCCCCGAGCGACCGTTCCGTGGCACGCAGCCCGGCCATCACACCCGCCACGACCACCGCGGCCGTGCCCTGGATGTCGTCGTTGAACGAGGGGACGCGGTCGCGATAGCGCTCCTGGATGCGCAGCGCGTTGAGGTGCTTGAAGTCCTCCCACTGGATGATGCAGTCGGGCCAGACCTCTCGGACGCCGGCCACGAACGCCTCGACGAGCGCGTCGTAGGCGTCCCCGCGCAGCCGTGGGGCGCGGTAGCCGAGATAGAGCGGGTCGTCGAGCAGCCACGGGTTGTCGGTCCCGACGTCGAGCGACACGGGCAGCGTCAGCGATGGATGGATGCCGCAGGCGGCCGTGTACAGCGCCAGCTTGCCGATCGGGATGGCCATGCCGCCGGCGCCCTGGTCACCCAGACCGAGGATCCGCTCGTTGTCGGTCACGACGATCAGCCGGACGTCGTCGTACGGGCTGTGCCGCAGCAGGTCGGGGATCCGGTCGACGTCGGCCGGCGTGATCCACAGGCCGCGGGTCCGGCGGATGATGTGGCTGAACTCCTGGCAGGCGCGCCCGACGGTCGGGGTGTAGACGATCGGCATGAACTCGGCCAGGTGGTCGGCCAGCAATCGGTAGAACAGGGTCGCGTTGCGGTCCTGGAGCGCGGCGAGCCCGATGTACTGCTCGAGCGCGTCGTGCTTGACCCGGAGGTGCTCGAGCTCGAGCGTGACCTGGTCGTCGATCGTCAGTACCCGATCGGGCAGCAGGCCGCGCAGCCCGAAGGCGTCGCGCTCCTCCCCGCTGAAGGCGAGATCCTTGGTCAGCATCCGCGTCCCGAGGAGGGCCGGGCCTGCCACCGCGATCCGTGCCGGACGGCCGGCCACCATCGCGTCGTAGGGGGAGGGCAGGGGGCGCACGGGCCAAGTATCGTTCAGCGCATGGAACCACTGCCGCAAGGTTTCCGCTGGCCCGATGGGATCCGGGCCGCAGCGATGTTCACGTTCGACGTCGATGCCGAGGCGGTGATGCTGACCGATCACCCCGAGGTGGTCGACTACCTCGATGTCATCGGTCATCAGCGCTATGGCCCGAAGGTGGCCGTGCCGCGCCTGTTGCGGATGCTCGATCGTCTTCGACTGCGCACCACGTTCTTCATCCCCGGCTGGGTCGCCGAGGCGTGGCCGGACGTCGCCCGTTCGATCCGCGATGCCGGCCACGAGATCGGGCATCACGGCTATCTGCACGAGAGCGTGCGCGGCGCCGACGAGGCGACCGAGGAGGGCTACCTGCTGCGCGGGTTCGCAGCGCTCGACGCCGTGCTCGGCGTCCGGCCCATCGGCTATCGCGCCCCGTCGTGTGACATGAACTTCCGGACACCGGGGCTGCTTGCGCGCCACGGTTTCCGCTACAGCTCCGGGATGATGGATTCGGACCATCCGTACCGGCACGCGTCGGGGATCGTGGAACTCCCGATGCATTGGAGCCTGGACGACTGGAATCGATACAACTACGTCCCCGGCTATGCAACCTCGCCGATCCTGGCGCCGTCGGCGGCCGTCGGCGCCTGGGCCGAAGAGCTCGATGCCATCGTCGACGTCGGGGGCCTGTTCGACCTGACGATGCATCCGTTCGTCAGCGGCCGACCCGCCCGTGCAGCCGCCCTCGAGGGCCTGATCGAGCGCGCCCAGTCGATGGACGGCGTCTGGGTCGCCGCCGCCGACGAGATCGCCGCCTGGGTCGAAACGCTCGACCTGCCACCCGTGTCGCACGAGCCGCCCATCGTGTAGTCCTGCGCAGCCGTCGCAGCCGTCGCAGCCAGCGCAGCCGCTGCAGCCGTGGCAGCCGCCGTAGCCGCCGCAGCCGCCGCTCGGATGCGCCCCGCAAGCCGTCCCCTGCACGATGCCGCCCGCGCCATCATCTGCGCCCGCCCGACAAGCCCCTACGTGGGTGATGTCACTCGGCGCCATCACCGAACCCGACCGCGGCCGCGCCGCCGCCGCAGCGCCGCCGCGCCGCCGCCTGGAACGCCGCCTGATGACGCCGAGTCGCATCACTGATCGACGGCGCCACGCCGCGCGGCGCCGGCCTCGTGGCGCTGGCCGCCTGGCGCTGGCCGCGCGGCGCTGGCCTCGTGGCGCTGGCCGCGCGGCCCCGGCCATCGTGGGCCGCCATCGCGGCGATCGCATCGCGTTGCGGCCTGATGGCGCCGAGTGACATCACCCATCGACTGGTTCTCAGCGGCGTGCAGGCTGATGGCGCTGCCCGCATCGCTAGCTGCCGTGACGGGGCCACCGTGACAGGGCTACCGTGACGGGGGTGCCGTGACGGCGTTGGCGTGACGCGCAAAAACGCGCGGGGTATAGCGTGCGCCCGTCCATGACGGACAGCCTGAGCGTCCCTCGCTGGGGTTGGGGGAGCCGGGGGTCGGTGGGGGCCGACAGCGGGAAGGGGGCCTGGCATGACAGACAACGTTCCAGGACCGCGATGGGGTCCTGCCGCGCGACGGGGTCCTGCCGCGCGATGGGATCCTGTCGGGCGACAAGGCCGTGTCGAGCGACGACGGATCGTATTCATGGTCGGCCTGATCAGCGGGCTGCTGGTGTTCGCGGGGCCGGTCGCCGTGGCGACAGCGGTGACCGCGGCGGCGGCGACTTCGACCGCAAGCGACTCCTACATCGTGATGCTCAAGGTGCCGGCGGCTCGGTCGTCTTCCGTGGCGCAGCAGCATCGCACGAGCTACGGCGTCGCCGCGACCCGGGTGTACGGCCACGCCCTGAGCGGCTATGCCGCTCGCCTCGACAGCGCCCAGGTCCGCGCGTTGCGTGCCGATCGCTCGGTCGCGGCCGTCGTGCCCGACGGCATCGCCTCGATCGACGACACGCAGACCGGGGCGCCGTGGGGGCTCGATCGGATCGACCAGCGCAAGCTGCCGTTGTCGGGCACGTTCACCTACACCCGCACGGGCGCGGGGGTGACGGCCTACGTGATCGACACCGGCATCCGCACCACCCACACCGAGTTCGGTGGTCGCGCTCGATCGGGCTGGGACTTCGTCGATGGCGACGCGGACGCTTCCGACTGCAACGGCCACGGTACGCACGTGGCCGGCACGATCGGCGGCACGACCTACGGCGTCGCCAAGGGAGTCGCCCTGGTGGCCGTGCGCGTCCTCGACTGCCAGGGATTCGGCCTGTGGTCGGACATCATCGCCGGCATCGACTACGTCACTGCTCAGCACCAGCCAGGCGACCCCGCGGTCGCCAACATGAGCCTCGGTGGCGGGGCCAACATCGCGATCGACGCCGCGGTCCGCAACTCGATCGCGGACGGGGTGGCCTACGCGGTCGCGGCCGGCAACTCGAACTTCTCGGCGTGTCAGTTCAGCCCGGCGCGCGTGCCCGAGGCGATGACCGTGGCGGCCAGCACCTCGACCGACGCCAAGGCCTCGTTCTCGAACTGGGGGAGCTGCGTCGACTGGTTCGCTCCGGGCCAGGCGATCACCTCGTCATGGGCCACGAGCGACACCGCCACCAACACCATCAGCGGGACGAGCATGGCCTCCCCGCACACGGCGGGCGTGGCCGCCCAACTGCTCCAGGGCAACCCATCGGCGTCGCCTGCCAGCATCGCCCGATCGATCCAGTCCGCGGCGACGAGCAAGCGTATCGGCGGCCTCGACCGGCGGCTGTACCCCGGCACGCCGAACCTGCTCCTGTTCACGAACCAATGACTGTTCACGAACCGATACGGGGGTGAGCCGATGGAAGTGACGACCACGGGTCAGCGTCGAACGACAGCATCGGAGGGACGATCGATATGAAGCGCTTCGCGATCCTCGCCAGCCTCGTGCTGATGGCCAGCCTGGCGACGGCTGGTCCGGCCCTGGCCGCCGCACCATCAAACGACACGTACACCGGTCGACAGGTCGTCAGCCTCGGGTTCACCGCGACGGTCGACACCACCGAGGCGACCACCGATGCCGACGACGCCGAGATGAATTCGGCCGACTGCGGTGCCCCGGCGACCGATGCCAGCGTGTGGTACGAGTACACGGCCGCGGCCGACGGCTTCGTGGCCATCGACGTGTCGGGTTCGGACTACAGTGCCGGGCTCATCGTGTCGACCGGCAGCCCCGGCAGCTTCGCGCTCCAGACCTGCGGGCCGGGCGCGGCCATCTTCGAGGCGGTCACCGGCGAGACCTACGCCATCCTCGCCTTCGACGACCAGCAGGACGGCGCCGGCAATGGCGGCACCCTCGAGATCTCGATCGCCGAGGCGCCGCCTCCGCCCGAGATCTCGCTCACCGTCAACAAGAGCGGCCGGTTCGACTCGAAGACCGGGGCGGCGATCATCGGCGGCACCATCACCTGCAGCGGCGGCCCGCTGGACTTCTCGTTCATCGACGTCCAGGTGCGCCAGCAGGTCGGTCGGATCTTCATCGACGGTTTCGGCACGATCGAAGGCTTCGACTGTGACGGCTCGACGCAGTCGTGGACCGTCGAGGTGTTCGGACAGAACGGCATCTTCAAGGGCGGCAAGGCGATCTCGGTGACGTTCGCCGCCGCGTGCACCGCACCGATGCGGCGCACGCCGTCGCTGGCGGGGGTCGTGTCCGCCCAGTCGTTGAGACCGGTCGTCGCCGCGGGGACCGATGCGAGGACGCCCGCAGCGATGAGCCGCCGCTCGGTGTCGGAGGGGCGACTTGGTACATAGCCCCA
>DAIUES010000076.1:0-9971 GCA_036844985.1 Candidatus Limnocylindrales bacterium | reverse complement strand
TCCAGCCGTTCGACATGACCCTGCTGCTGAGCAAGCAGATCGATGTGGCCGAGGCGATGATCTACAACGAGTACGCCCAGGTGCTCGAGGCGACCAACCCCGAGAGCGGGCAGCTCTATCAGCCGACCGACCTCAACGTCATCAACTGGAATGACGAGGGCGTGGCGATGCTCCAGGACGCGCTGTTCGCGCGTGCTGCGTGGCTTGCCGAGGCCGGCAACGAGGACGTCGCGACGGCGTTCCTGAAGGCCTCGTTCCAGGGCTGGATCTACTGTCGGGAGAACCCGGCCGACTGCATCAAGTCGACCGTCGATGCCGGTTCCCAGCTGCCCGCCGGACATCAGGCCTGGATGATGAACGAGATCAACCCGCTGATCTGGCCGTCGCCCAACGGGATCGGGATGATGGATCCCGCCCTGTGGCAGCAGACGGTGGATGTGTCGCTCGGCGCCGGCGTCATCAAGGCGGCCCCGCCGAAGGAAGCGTACCGGACCGACCTCGCCGAGGCGGCTCTTGCCGAGCTGGCCGATGCCGACACGAAGGGCGCCTCCTTCGTGAAGGGCACGGTCGAGGTGACCGCCGGAGGGAACTGACCCGCCGGTCCACCCGAACGATCGTCGCAGATCCGTGCGGCCGGCTCCCCGACGGGAGCCGGCCGTTCGTCGTCATTGCCGTGCCAGGGGCTCAGCAGGAAGCGCCCAGGGCCCAGCCCGGCCGGTGTCCGCGCGCTACGATGCCGTCGAGCTCGACCACCGGAGGCACCCGTGACCGACCCAGCCCGCCCGGCCACCGCCAGCCCGAACCCCGCGACCTTCCACGTCTCGCAACATCCCGCCGTCCAGCACAAGCTCGGCGTGCTGCGCGACGAGACGACCGAGCCGAAGAAGTTCCGCGAGGTGGTTCGGGAGCTCAGCTGGCTGCTCGGCTACGAGGCGCTCCAGGACGCCAAGACCCGACCGCTCGACATCGAGACCCCGATGGAGTCGATGGAGGCGCGCGAGCTCAGCGAACGGATCGGCCTGATCCCGATCCTGCGTGCCGGGCTCGGTATGGTCGACGCCATGCTCGAGCTGATGCCGACCGCCCAGGTCTGGCATCTCGGGCTGTTCCGCGATGAGCGCACGCTCCGTCCGGTCGAGTACTACAACAAGCTGCCCGACTCGGCGACCGTCGACCTGTGCCTCATCCTCGATCCGATGCTGGCGACCGGCGGCAGCGCGACGGCGGCGATCGATGTCCTGAAGCGTTGGGGTGCCGTCCGCATCAAGCTCGTCAACCTGATCGCCGCCCCGGAGGGCGTGGCTGCGGTCCAGGCGGCCCATCCCGATGTCGAGATCCACGCGGCCGCGCTCGATCGCCAGCTCAACGAGAAAGGCTACATCCTGCCCGGCCTCGGTGACGCCGGTGACCGCCAGTTCGGGACCGGCCTGTCGGACTGATCCGGGCTCCGGTTGGCTATGAATCGTGGGGCTTCGCTGATTTCGCGATTGCCCGGATCGCGTAGAAGCGCCGTCTGGCCCACAGCGAGACGTACACGAGGCCGACAAGCACCGGCACCTCGATGAGCGGCCCGACGACGCCGGCGAGCGCCTCACCGGAGGTGACCCCGAACACGCCGATGGAGACCGCGATGGCCAATTCGAAGTTGTTGCTGGCGGCCGTGAACGCAACGCTCGCGTTCTTCTCGTAGGGCATCTGCAGGCGCAGGCCGAGCACGAACGATCCGAACCACATGATCAGGAAGTAGGCCAACAACGGCACGGCGATGATCGCCACGTCCAACGGCTGGGAGGTGATGACCTCGCCTTGGAGTGCGAACAGGACGACCACGGTGAACAGCAGGCCGTACAGCGCCCACGGCGCGATCCGCGGGATGAACCGGGTCTCGTACCACTCCCGTCCATGGGTCCGCTCGCCCCACCGGCGGGTCAGGTAGCCGGCCACCAGCGGGATCCCCAGAAATATCAGCACGATCTTGGCGATGTCCCACATCGACACGTCGAGGGCCGCGGTCTGCAGGCCCAGCCAACCCGGCAGCAACTCCAGGTAGAAATAGCCCAGAACCGAATAGGCCACGATCTGGAAGACGGAGTTGATCGCCACCAGGACGGCCGCAGCGTCCCGGTCGCCGCAAGCCAGGTCGTTCCAGATGAGGACCATGGCGATGCAGCGAGCAAGCCCGATGATGATCAGGCCGGTCCGGAACTCCGGCTGCTCCGGCAGGAAGATCCAGGCCAGGGCGAACATCAGGGCCGGGCCGACGACCCAGTTGAGGAACAGGGACGTGGCCAGCAGGGTGCGGTCGCCGGTGACGAGGCCGACCTCGGAGTAGCGCACCTTGGCCAGGACGGGGTACATCATGATCAGCAGGCCCAGGGCGATCGGCAGCGAGATCGTGCCCAGCTTGACGGCGTCGAGCCAGTCATTGAGGTCTGGGATCAGTCGGCCGAGACCGAGGCCGAGGATCATCGCCGCGACGATCCAGACCGGCAGGAACCGGTTCAGCGTGGACAGCCGCACGAGGGAGGGCTCAGCGGCGCCGGCCGGTGTCGCCAGCGCGACCGGCGCCCTCATCTGGGCTCGCCCCCAAGCAGGCCGAATGACGCGACGAAAGCCGACGTCCGCCGAGGACAGAGACAAGCTCGCATGTGGTGAATACACGGCAGCGCGTGAGGGAGCGCATGGGCCATTCGGTCCGATGGCGGGTGTCCGTCGGCACCTCGGGCCGATCGAGGTACGGCGGTTGACCAGGTGAGGGATCCTCGAGCCACCTCGTCACGACGTGCGAACGCAGTTGCCAGCAGTCGTTCGCGCGCGTTGAGATGGATGCGAGATGGCGACGACCCATGCGTCGAGGCGGACCGCGGTGGGTCAACAGTCGAAGGCGAACCAGCACAGGTGGTTGCGCAGCCGCTGATCGTCGACGACGAGTTCCCTGATCGCGGTGGGGAGTCGATCGCGCTGCCAGCGGAACTCGAGTCGGCCCGCTGCAGCGCCGTCATTCTCGTGTGCCGCGCGTACTGCCCGGACCGCGTATGCCGCCGCGCCGAGGTCATGCGCGGCGACGTGCGCCACGGCTCCCGCCTGGCCGGCAGCCAACGCGGCATGCCGTGCCGCTCCTCGGAGGTCTCGCGCCGCCGCGTTGGCGTGGCCGGCGGCCGTTCGAGCCTGGATCATCGTGACCTCGCCGCGCGCCCAGGCGCGTGCCAGGTCGATCGCCCGCCGTGGTCGCTCGTCGTGGGGTCGCTCCTGCTCGAAGAAGTGCAGGACGTGCTCGACACAATCGGCCGCCCACAGGGCGAGGAGGTGGTGGTCGGTATCGGACAGCGTTCCACCGCGGCGCACGGTGATGAGCCGCGGATCGCGGACCTCGGGCAGGATCACCGCCCG
This sequence comes from Candidatus Limnocylindrales bacterium, assembly GCA_036844985.1. Classification (GTDB taxonomy): domain Bacteria; phylum Chloroflexota; class Limnocylindria; order Limnocylindrales; family CSP1-4; genus SPCO01. Next base: position 6,581 of record DAIUES010000076.1, on the reverse strand, counting down.
ATCGTCGCGCCACAGCGGTCGCGGCGCAACCGACGACGCGGCCGCGTGACCACCTTCCGTCGCCCGACGACAGCGTGGCATCATCGGCCGCGTGAGCGACGCAGTCGGGGAGTACCTGGCCTCGATCGACTGGACGGCCGCGATCGTGGTCGCGGCGGTCGCGGTCGCGGTCGGCCTCGTGCTGCTGCGGTTCCTGCTCGCGACGACCTCGGAGGTCGGCTCGATGCTTCCCGGTGCCGGTCAGGCAGCTGGCAAGGCCATCCTGGACGCGCGCGGCGAGCTGCCCATCGACAGCTGGGTGTGTGCCGTCTGCCGCAGCGTCAACACGCCGCAGGCCGAGCACTGCTACCGGGGCTGCGGCAAGCGCGACGACCTCGCGCGAGCCCTGCCGTCCACCACGGGAACCGTCACTCCCGGCCACAACGGCCGACGCAATCTGTGACCGGGTTCAGGGACGGCTGATCGGCAGCTTCGAGCCGACCTTCGAGAAGGTCAGGTCCAGCTCGTACACGATGCGCTGCAGCTGGCCGCCGGCCACTCCCACCCGCCCCTGGGCCCGCATCCGCCAGGTGCCCCGCTTGGGCCGGCCCGCGTCGTCGATGTCGACCTCGAGGGTGAGCTCGTCGAGCTTCTCCTTCTGCAGCCGACCGGGGATGGTGTTCGGGTGGATCAGCAGCGCCCCGGCGATGCCGATGCGGTGGTAGGTCCGGCCGCCGATGTCGGTCGGGCCGAGGTAGTGGACGTCCTTGATGGTCCGGACCGTCTTGAACGGGACATACGAATCGGCGGCGTCGAAGCCCTTGATCGACTTCCATGCCGTCGATCCGCTCTTGATGAAGCCCTTGCCCTTGACCCCGCGCACCTGGACGCGGACCTTGCCGATGTTGCGGTAATCGCGGCTGAAGTCATACGTGAACGACGACGCGAAGTCGGCGCCCGAGACGTCCATCGACCCGACGATCGGCAGCAGGTCGACCGATGCCACGACGTCGCCCTTGAACGACACTCGATAGCTGAACGTGCCGCTCGTGACGCGCTTGACGAAGGCCGCCATCGCGACGCTCTCGGGCCGGGGCTTGGGCGAAGCGGTGGGTGCCGGCGGGCTGGTCGGCGGAGTCCGTGTGGAGGTCGTCGTCGCGGTGACGCCGCAGCCCACGACGACCAGTCCGAGCGCGAGGCTGGCCAATGCCCGGATGGAGCGCGACGGTCGACGCGGTCCGGGGCGGTCCATGGGCGAACACCTCCGATGCGACGGCGAGCGGCACGACGAGCGGCAGGAACGCGAGCCACCCGCCCGGCGACCGTAGCACGCTCGTTCGGCCATCCGCACCGGGACGGACCACCCAGTCAGACGGGCGGACCATCGGCGGCACGCTGGCACGCGCCTCGCGCGGTATGCTCGGCGGGTGACCGTGACCGTCGAGCGCGCGACTCCCCGGACCGGTCGGACACGCCCGAAGTCCCGGGTGCGAGCCGACACGCCGGTCCTCGTCCGCCAGCTGCGCAACGGCATCGAGGAGAGTGTCCATCGCGGGGACATCGTCGAGGCCGACGCGTCCGGCGCGCTGATCCGCCAGCTCGGCGACCCCGACCGCGTCGTGACCCTTCGCTCGACCGTCAAGCCGTTCGGGGCGGTGGCCCTGCTCGAGGCGGGCGGTGCCGAGGCGTTCGACCTCGAGCCGGCCGAGATCGCGATCATGGCCAGCTCGCACTCCGGGGAGGACTTCCACGTCCGGACCATCCAATCGGTCTTCCGGCGGGCGGGCGTCAGCCAGTCGTTCCTGGCATGCGGCAACGAGGGGATGCCGCTCGATCCGTTGACCGCAGCGCGATTGGCGCGCGACGGAGAAAAGGCCAGCCCCATCCGCCACATGTGCTCCGGCCAGCACGCGGTGTCACTCCTGCTGTCGCGCCTGAACGACTGGGATCTCGCCACATACTGGCAGCCGGACCACCCATCGCAGATCGCCTATCGCAGCGCCGTCGCCCGTGCCTTCGGCACGACGCCCGAGCGATTGGTCCGGGCCATCGACGGCTGCGGCGTCGAGACGTATGCGTTCCCGTTGCGCGCGGTCGCCCAGGCCTACGCGATGCTGGCCGACCCCGATGCGGTCACGGCCAAGGATCCGCGCCGGTCGCTGGTCCCGGCGCTGACCCGGATCCGCGATGCGATGCTGGCCAACCCGGAGATGATCGGCGGCCGCCACGACCGCCTCGACACCTCGATCATGAAGGCCGCCCCGGGCCGGCTCATCAGCAAGGCCGGGATGGAGGCGCTGCGCGCGATCGCCATCCTGCCCGGCCCCCGGATCGATACGCAGCTCGACCGCGCGACCGGACTGGCGGTCAAGATCGAGGATGGCGACGGCCATGATCGCGGCACCTGGGCAGCGTCAGTCGAGGCCTTGCGCCAGGTCGGGGTGCTCGACGCCCAGGCCCTGCGCGTGCTGGCCCGCTACCACCAGCCGACGCTCCTCGATCCCCACGGCCGTGTCGGGGCGGAGGCCGTCGCCGATTTCGAGCTGGCCCCGGTCGGCGAACTGATCGGCTGATCCCGGGCGATCGATGGCCCGCCAACCAGATCCGTATCGAACGCTCGGCCTCGACCGGGGCGCGACCCTGGCCGAGGTCAAGCAGGCGTACCGCCGCCTCGCCAAGGCGAACCATCCCGACCGCGCGGGGGAGGGAGCCCTGCCCCGGTTCCTCGCGATCCAGGCCGCCTATGACGAGATCGCCGGGCCCGATGGCGGCGGACGGCGGACCGGCCCTGGGGCAGCGACGTCGCCGACCGCGCCGCGGCGGCCATGGGACGCCGATCCGGATCGGGCCGGGGCGACCCATCGTGCCTACGGCGGGCGGACGCGTCGAGCACGCCCGAATGCGGGGCCGCGCCCGCGGACCGGGACGAGCGGCGCCGGCGGGGCCGGGAGCGCGACAGGGACAGGGCGAGCCGCGGGCGGCGGCGGGTCCGGCTCGGCCCGACCCGAGCGGCCGCCGAACAAGGCGACCCTCGGGTCGACGTCGTACGACGGGGTCGGCGCGGACCCGTTCGAGCCGGATTGGGCCGGTGCCTCGTGGTACGGCACGACCTCGGGTACGTACTGGACGCTGAACCCCAAGGAGTACGCCGACCCACGCAAGCACGGGCCGGAGTACCAGGCTCGGGCGCGTCGGAACCGGGTCGGGGGGCGTGCCGGGAGCGCCGGTGCGCTCGATGTCGATCCGCTCGAGCCGCCGACCGATCCGACCCCCGAACCGGGACCTCGGTCCGACCGCGAGCCGCCCCGTGCACCCGGTCCCGCTCCCGACCCCGAGCCCGAAATGCCGCCGACCACCCACACCACGGCATCGTGGTGGGAGCCGGCGACTGCCGAGCCCGCCGGTACGCCGCCCGGGCCGGCACGAGGCACGACGGATGGCAGGCATCGGACGTGGACCGCCGGCAACAGCCGCACCGAACCGTCGGCGGCCCCGGACGGCGCTGCCCGCGCCACGGCCGAGTCGCGGAACGACGGCGGATCCGACGACTCCCTCGTCGCTTCGGTGCGGGGCTGGCTCGACGACGAGCGACCGGGTCCCGCGGCCCGCGTCGGACGCGCGGTGGCCGGCTGGGCGCCGATCGCGCTCGGTATCAGCTGGGGCGCTGGCGAGGTCAGCGGTTGTGGTCGATTCTCGGCCGAGTGCGACCCCGCGGTCGGTCCCGCCTCGTGGCTGGTCGAGATCGGCCTGCTGCTGCTCCTCCTGCTCGTGCCTCGTATAGCCCGGATCGCCACGACCGCGACGCTCGCCACGCTCGCGGCGGTCATCCCTGGCTCCGTGCTGCTGCTGGCCACGAGCGACCCGAGCGCGGTGGCGGCCGGTCGCTCGGCATTGGGCGGGCTGATGATCATCGCCTGGGTGGCGGGGTTGGCCGTCGGCATCGGGCGGTCGCTGCGGTCGGTGCGGCGGCCCCGTCCCGTATCCTGAGGACATGCCCCGCAAGCGCCACCCGCGCGACCTGTCCGCCGCCGCCCAGGAGTACCTGCTTGCCCTGCGCGTGTCGGCCGGTGCCGGCGATGGCACGCGAGCGACCGCCGCCCAGATCGCCCGCCACCTCGGGGTCACTACCCAGGCCGCGAGCGAGATGTTCCGGCGGCTGGCATCGGACGGGCTCGTCGAGCACGACGGTGGCCGCGAGCTGCGCCTGACGGTCGCGGGGCGCGCTGCCGCAGATGCGATCTTCCGTCGCCATGCGCTCATCGAGTGGCTGCTCACGAGCGTCGTCGGGCTCGGCTGGGCGGAGTCGGACCAGGAGGCGATGCGTCTCCAGGGCGCGATCTCGCCGCGGGTCGAAGCGCGGCTCGACGAGATGCTCGGTCACCCCGAGACGTGCCCGCACGGCAACCCGATCGATGCTGCGACTGCCCGACGGCGGCCGGTCGGCGTGCCCCTCTCGGAGATGGAGGCCGGCACGCGGGCCACCATCTACCGCATCACCGAGGACGCCGAGGAGGACGCCGGATTGCTGTCGTATCTCGAGGCCCGCGCCCTCAAACCGGGAGCGCCGATCTCGATCCTCGCCCGTTCGGGGTCGCTCGACTCGCTCACCCTGGAGGGTCCGCTCGGGCGGGCGACGCTCGGGCTTCGGCCAGCCTCGCTCATCCGGGTCCTGCCGGGCGACGCCGATCCGGCCCTCTTCCATCGGGTGCCGGGGTCGTGACTTCGCGCGTCCGCATCGCGCCGAGCCCGACCGGGCCGCTCCACATCGGGACCGCCCGGACCGCGTTGTTCAACTTCCTCCACGCCCGCCACGTCGGCGGGACGTTCATCCTGCGCCTCGAGGATACGGACGTCGTCCGCAGCACGGTCGAGTTCGAGAAGGACATCCTCGACGGCCTCCACTGGCTCGGGCTCGACTGGGACGAGGGGCCGGAGGTCGCCGGCGAGCCGGCCCACGGTCCGCACGCGCCGTATCGCCAGATGGAGCGCCTGCCGCTGTACGCCGCGGCGGCAACGCGGCTCCTCGCCGACGACATGGCCTATCCGTGCTACTGCACCCCGGAGCTGCTCGAGGCCGACCGCACGGCCCAGGAGGCGGCGAGGGAGGCTCCCCGCTACGTCGGGCGATGTGCCCACCTGACGCCCGATGAGCGCCGGGCGCGCGAGGCCGACGGGCTTCGCGGCGCGTTGCGCTTTCGGGTCGGGGAGGGGATCGTAGCGTTCGACGACATCGTCCGCGGGCATGTCGAGATCGACGTCCGCAACCTCGGCGGTGACTTCGTCATCGTCCGGGGCGATGGGACGCCGCTGTACCACTTCACGGTCGTCGTCGACGATGCCGCCATGGGCATCACGGAGGTCATCCGCGGCGAGGACCACCTGTCGAACACGCCCAAGCACATCCTGCTGTTCCGCGCCCTCGGCCACGACGTACCGCGCTTCGCCCACCTGCCACTCATCCTCAACCCGGATCGGACGAAGATGAGCAAGCGCAAGAGCCAGACCGCCATCGACGACTACATCGCCCAGGGCTTCATCCGCGAGGCGCTCGTGAACTACCTCGCCCTCCTCGGTTGGTCGACCGGCAGCGAAGAGGAGGTCCTCGCCATCGATGACATCATCGAGCGGTTCGACATCGGCGCTGTCCACAGGGCGGGCGCGGTGTTCGACCGCGAACGGCTCGAGTGGCTCAACGGGCAGTGGATCCGCCGCCTGTCGGCGGACGACCTGATCGATCGACTCCGCCCGTTCGTAGAGGCCGACCTCGCCGCCGGGCGGATCGAATGGATGCCGACCGATGACGAGCTCCGTTCGCTGCTGCCGGTCGTCCAGGAGCGGTTGCCGACGCTCGGAGCGATCGGTGACCTCGTCGGGTTCCTGTGGGTCAAGGAAGTCGACGTCGACGCGACGATGCTGGTCCCGAAACGCTGGGACGTTGCGACGACGATCGACGGACTGACCGCCGCGCGCGACACCATCGAGGCGGTCGGCGACGTGGTGTTCGAGGCCGATGAGCTCGAGCCGCCGCTGCGGGCGCTCGCCGAGGCCCACGGCTGGAAGGCCGGCGACCTGTTCATGGCCATCCGGGTCGCGGTCACCGGCCGGAGCGCGACACCGCCGCTGTTCGATACCCTCGTCGCGCTCGGCCGCGACCGGGTCATCGCCCGTCTCGATCAGGCGCTCGCGGTCCTGACGGCGTGACGCCCGGCGACGTCCAGGCGTGGCTCGATCGCTACGTCGTGGCGTGGTCGAGCTACGAGCCGGCGGCCATCGCCGACCTGTTCACCGAGGACGCCGTGTACCGCTATCACCCGTCGGACGAGGGGTTCGTCGGGCGGGACGCGATCCTCGCCGCATGGCTGCAGCCGAGCGGCGAAGCGAGCACGCGCGACACGCCGGGCACGTGGCAGGCCCACTACGTGCCGTTCAGCGTGGACGGTGATCGGGCGGTGGCCGTGGGCTGGAGCCGGTATTACGCCGATACGTCGCGGTCCATCATCGAGAACGTGTGGGACAACGCCTACCTGCTCGAGTTCGGGCCGGATGGGCGCTGCCGCTCGTTCACCGAGTTCTACGTCGAGCGACCTGCTGATCGGCTCGAT
>DAIUES010000075.1:5505-10032 GCA_036844985.1 Candidatus Limnocylindrales bacterium | reverse complement strand
GCGTCGATCGAGCGTTACAGTCGCGTGACGACCCATCGTCGGATCCATCCTGATCCTCGAATGCGCGCATGACTGCGCTCGGCGCTCGCCTGCCGTCCGTGTCGGCGGCGCGCGTGGGCGCATCGATGGCGATCGTGTCGATGCTGTGCGTGCAGCTCGGCCTGGCGGTCGCCTACGACCTCATCGACGACCTCGGTGTCGAGGGCACCACCTGGCTCCGCCTGGCGTGGGCGGCGCTGATCCTGCTGGTCCTGGTGCGACCCCGGCCTTCGGACTTCTCGTCGTCCGCGTTCCGAGCGACCGTGGTGCTCGGGGTCGTGACGTCGGGCACGGCGCTGTTCTTCATGGCGGCGATCGATCGGCTGCCACTGGGGACCGCGAGCGCCCTTGAGTTCCTCGGTCCGCTGGGCGTCGCGGTCTGGCGTGGGCGCGGCAGCGTCAAGATCTGGCCGATCGTCGCCGCCGTGGGCGTCGCTTGCCTGACCCAGCCATGGACCGGGGAGGCAGACCCACTCGGCGTCGCCTTCGCGCTTGCGGCCGGCGTCTGCTGGGGAACCTACATCGTCCTCACCCAGCACGTCGGCGACGAGGTGGCCGGCCTCAAGTCGTTGGCGGTATCGATGTCGGTCGCCGCACTGGTCGCCACCGTCGTCGCGGGCTCGAGCACCATCGAACGGCTGACACCCGAGCTGCTGCTGATCGGTCTCGGGCTGGCGATCCTCCTGCCGGTCGTACCGTTCACGCTGGAGTTCCTCGCGCTGCGGCGGCTGACCACGGCCGCCTTCGGCACGCTGATGAGCCTCGAGCCGGCGTTCGCGCTGCTCATCGGCTTCGTGGTGCTGCGGCAGGAACCGAACGCGCTCGCCATCGTCGGCATCGCCTGCGTCGTGATCGCCGGCATCGGCGCCGAACGTACGGGCGGCCGCGAGGTGGTGCCGACGCCGGAATAGCTCCCCGATCGGCTCACGTCGCGTGCGGCGATTGACCTCGAGGTCGTACTGTTCGCCGATGCGTACCGATCCGACCCTGACGAACCCTGACCTCTATCGCGTGGTGATGGAGAACGAGCGCGTCCGCGTGCTCGAATATCGCGACCGACCCGGCGACCGCACGACGCCGCACGACCATCCGGACAGCGTGATGGTGACCCTGAGCGGATTCCGGCGCCGGCTCATCGATGGCGATCGAAGCGCGGACGTCGACCTCGAGCCGGGCCTTGTCCGATGGCTCGGCGCACAGAGCCACGCGGGCGAGAACATCGGCGATACGGACACGCACGTGATCTTCGTGGAGCTGAAGGAGCCCGCTGCGAGCTCGACCGCCGGGGACGCCGAGCTCGGGCCGACGACCGGCTGAGGGCCGCCTCGCTCAGGTGCCGTTGCTGACGCCCCAGGCCATTTCCAGTGCCTCGATCCGCGTGATGAGCTCGGCCGCGCTCGCCGAGGTGGCGAGGTCCGCTGCGAGCCCCAGCGCAGCGTCCACGCTGGTCCGCCCGGCTGCGCCGCCGATGTGGAGCACGAGTCGATCCACGCCCGCCATCTCGGCCGCGAGGAACTGGACCAGCGTCATCATGACCCGGTTGCCACCGAACGCCCCGCATCCCCAGAAGCCGGAGTGGATGATCACCACGGCATCGGCGCCGGCCGTCCGCCTCGACTCGAGGGCCGCCGCCCGGAAACCCGAGTAGGCGGTGGTGATCGCGTGCTCGATCTGCTCGCGTTGGTAGCGGCCGCGACCGCCATACGGGGCGGCCATCGCGAGGATGTTCGAGACCGTCGGCGGATCGATCCGCGTCGTCGCCCCGCGGACGGCGTCGGCCGTGGCTCTGGCGAACGTCATGCCGTACAACCAGCTCGGACCGCCGCCGTCCACGCCGGTGATGGTCCGGATGCGGACGCGCCGCTCAGCCCCCATGACGAGCACCGGCGTCGGGCGACCATTGGCCATCGTCGTCGTGGGTCTGCCTTCCGCGATGAGGGCCTCGCGGAGCGACCCGAGGATGGGATGCTCGGCGACCTGGATCTCGTCCTGGGCGAAGAACACCGAGCCATACGCATAAAAGAGATTGGGATCGGCGAAGTTGACGTGCCACTCGACGCCGACCCCGGAGTCGAGGGCGGGGCGGTAGTCGTAGTAGCCGTCGCGAACCACGATCTGGCGGTCCAGACCACCTGCGTCGAGCGCGAGGGGATCCGGCAGCGGGATGTCCGGCCAACGGCTGTACTCGAGCCGCCCGGTGTGGACGGTCGCGGGGGGACAGGCGATCGCGTACAGCAGCTGCTTGTTCTCGTTGCGGAGCACTGCGGGGTGCTGTCGCACCAACGCTGCCGCCTCGTAGGTGCGCCGCTGGAGCGGCTCCGGGGTCGGGGGCGGGTTCAGCGCCAAAGGTTGCCGTACGGGTGGTCGCCCACCAGGAGTCGGCCGTCGGCGAAGCGGTCGAGCGAGTATCCGGAGATGTCGACGGTCGTCGCTTCGCCATCGAGGATGAGTTCAGCGAGGCAGGCACCGACCGCCGGGGCGGTCTTGAACCCGGTACCCGAGAAACCACAGGCGAGATAGAAGCCATCGGGACCGGCGCGACCCAGGATCGGGCGCTGGTCGGCGGTGGTGATCCCGTCCTGGCCGCCGTGGGCCGTCCGAAGGTGGCCCTCGGCCATCCACGGAACGCGTGCGCAGACGCGCCGCACCATGTCCTCGATGGTGGCATGGGTCGCGGACGATAGCGGCCGGTCGGGCGACCCTCCGATCTCGTTGCCGGCCTCGAGGCCCACGAGCATCAGGTCGCGGCCTTCCGGCCGAAAGTAGACCTGGTTCAGCTCGTCGATGACGATCGGGAAGTCGGCGGTTCGGCCCGGCGGAAGACCGAAGAAGGCGGTGTCGTGACGCCAGGCCTCGACGGGCACGGCTACCCCCACCGTGGACGCCAGCCTTGCCGCCCACGCGCCGCCGACATCGACGACGATCGGCGCGTCGAAGCGTCCGCGATCGGTCTCGACGCCCACGACGGCGTCAGCGTCGACCGCGACAGCGCGCACCTGGCAACCCTGGACGAGCCGGGCGCCCAGGTCGCGGGCGGCGGCCAGAAAGCCGGCGGTCGTGCCCGCCGGGTCGGCGTAGCCCGATTCCGGTTCGTAGGCGCCGACACCGATGTCCTCGGTCACGACGCCGGGAACGATTCGCTCGATCCCGGCCCGGTCGACGATCCCTGTCTGGATACCGATCGCCTGCTGCATCTCGACATTGGCGCGGACGTTGTCAGCCAGTGCCTCGGGCATGATCTGCAGGAACCCCGTGCGGATGAAGCCGCAATCGCCCGCCCCGACGACGTCCTGCCACTCGCGGAAGTACGGGAACGAGGCCCACGCGAGGCGCGCATCGCTCTCGAGATCGTAGTGCATCCGCACGAAGCCCGACGATCGCCCCGTGGCCCCGGCGGCGATGCTCTGGCGCTCCAGCACCAGCACCCGCGTCCCGCGCCGCGCCAGGTGGAAGGCGAGGCTGGCTCCCTGCACACCGGCGCCCACCACGATGACGTCGGCCCGTTCGTTCATGGACCATGATGGTAATGCGCGCGCCGGCCCGCTGGGCGTCCCGGCTTCCGGAACCCGAGGGCGTGGCTGAAACTGACGAGGAACGCGGGACTTGGTAGGGCAGCGGGCCGTGCGGCTCGGTCAGCGGCGGCTCGGCTTCTCGCACCATATCTGTGGGCAGCCAGCCCTCGACCTCCGCGGGTGCCGTGCGCTGACCGCGCCCCGTCGACCGTCACGCCCGTGGCGCCGCCCAGTGGTCACGGACGAGCCGGACCGTCTCCTCAGGCGCCTCAAGCGGGGTCAGGTACGCGGTGTCCGGAATGACGGCGACGGAGCCATCGGCGAGCAACCGGCTCTTCGCCTCCGCCTGCTCGGGGCTCCAGCCCGAATGGTCCGGCCCCGTGACGAACACGGTCGGACACCGGATGGCGTCGAGTCGCGGAGTCAGGTCGGGGCGGCCCAGCGAGATCGAGCGCATCGCATTGGCGAGCGCCCGCCGCTCCATCGCCCGCAGGCAGTCGAGCACCAGCGCGACCGCGTCGGGATCGCTCGAGCGGGTCCTCGGCGAGAGCAGCGCATCGACGATCCCGCTCGAGAGGTAGGCGATCATGCCGGTCACGCGGTACACGGCGAGCAGCACCCGGAATAGGAGCTGCTCGGACAGGCTGTAGGCCTGCACGGGCGTCCCGAGGGTGACCAGGGTCCGGCACCGATCCGGCCGGGTCGCCGCGAACACGATCCCAACGTGCCCGCCCCACGCGTTGCCGACCCAGTCCACGGGTTCGTCGAGGCCGAGGGCGACGAGCAGGTCGCCTGCCGCCACTGCGCAGTCGTCGAGCGAGTATCGATGACCAGGGTCGGAACTCTCACCATGGCCAGGCCCGGTAATGATCACCAGGCGCCGGTCCGCGGCAAGTGCCTCCTCGACTCGCCGCCAGGACCGCTCGTCGACGAACAGGCTATGCCACAGCACAGCAGGCGGCCCGTCACCGACGAC
>DAIUES010000075.1:3467-5495 GCA_036844985.1 Candidatus Limnocylindrales bacterium | reverse complement strand
GCACGGCCAACGAGCCAACCCGCGTCGGGATCCGAAGTCGGTCGCCCGCGCCGCGCCCGAGGGCCGGCCCGCTCGTCATCCGCCGCGCGTCTCTGCTGTCGGCTCGACTAGCCGATCGCCCCCCGGGGCCGGGGCGCGCAATGCTCGATAGGAGAGCGCGACCAGGGGGACCTGTCCGAGCGTGTAGACCACGTGCGCACCGTAGTGCGTGACCGACTGCTCGGGTACGAATGGCAGGATCGAGAGCGGCAGCACGCTGACGATCCCGCCGATGACGAGGTTGAGCATCCCCCAGCCGAGCGCAGCCGCGGGGACGGCCTTGGAGCCGGGGTTGAACGCGTAGGCGACGCCGAGGAGCGCCGCGACGAGGATCGGCCCCGAGTTCTCGAGGTCGATCGGGCTCAGCGGCAGCTCGTAGAGGTTGTGGGCCAGCATCGACCCCGCGGACAGGGCGAGCGCCGCGGCCATCGCGATACGGGATACGGGACGCATGATCGACTCCACTCTGGCAGGCGCTATGGCGTCCGGTCGACCCTACTGCGCCGCGTCCCGAATCGGTCAGGCGATCTGTTCGGCTCGATCCATCGTCGTGCCGAATCGGCCGGGCTCGACGTGCATCGGCACGAGCGCCGTCCGCAGGACCGCGACCACGCGCTCACGGAACGCCTCGTCGGGGTCCGGATCGAGCCCCACGACGGCCGAGCCGACCATGGTCGTCAGCACGACTCGAGCGACTCGGGTTGCCGCCGGCCGCGACATCCCCGGGGCCGAAGCCGCGATCAGCCGGGCGAACACGGCCTCGCCCTCGCGGTAGATCCGGACGTGCCCGGCGCGGTCCGGTGCGATCCCGGCGATCTCGTCCGCCAGGCGCATCGCGAGCAGGTAGTTCGGGAGCTCGGCCAGCGAGAGGTCGACCAACTGCGCGAGCTGCACGAGGGGGTCGGCATTCGGGTCGACCCACGTGCTGTCCCAGTCCATCTGCGGCCGACGGAGGATGTAGGTCGCCATCTCCTCCTTCGAACCGAAGTAGTGGTACAGACTCGCGGGGCTCAAGCCGCAGGCGTGAGCGAGGGCCTTGATCGTCGCCCATCGGTATCCATGCTGGCGAAAGACTGGCGAGGCCAACGCGAACTCTCGGCGTCGCGCCTCCAGTCGGTCGCCGCCGTGATGCCGCCAAGGCTGGAACTCGTGTCGCGCTTCGTCCGCACGTTCGGTCATGCGGATAGCCTAGCGAGGGCCCCTTGGGACGGCATGGCCCAAGCGGCCGACCGGAAACCGAGCCGCGAGGGCTGCACGCTTCCCTCATGACGGCGCGCTGGTCCGTCTCGAGTGCCTCGGCAGGCGAGGCGTCAAGGAAGTGGAACGTCGTACCGCCCTGCATCTCCTCCCGCGAGGAGGAGCGGCCTAGTTTCGAGGTCGACCTGGCGGCAACGCTCAGCGTCCTCCTTGTCGGCATCTCGCCATGACAGGGTCGGAGGCGGCGAGTTCGGGTCGGCCAACCCTGTCGAGACCACGCCCATCCCGTCGCATACACTCGGGGGCGTGACTGTGCTGCGGATGGACAACGTCGGCATCGTCGTCGACGACCTCGAGGCTGCGATCGCCTTCTTCCTCGAACTTGGCCTGGAGCTCGAAGGCCAAGGAACGGTCGAGGGACAGTGGGTGGACCGCACGGTCGGGCTGGATGGCGCCAAGTGCGACATCGCCATGCTGCGGACCCCGGACGGTCACGGGCGGCTTGAGCTGTCCAAGTTCCGGGCGCCACCGGTGGCCAGCGTTGAGCCAGCAAACGCGCCGGTGAATACGCTGGGCTACCTTCGAGTGATGTTCGCCGTCGACGACATCCATGGCGTCCTTGCCCGCCTGGAGGGCCACGGCGCCAGGCTCGTTGGGGAGGTGGTGCGGTACGAGGACGCGTACCTCTTGTGCTACGTCCGCGGCCCCGAGGGCATCATCGTGGGACTGGCCCAGCCACTCAGCTGAGCCCCCGCAGATCGTCGTAGCAACGACACATGCCAAGCCCTCGTG
>DAIUES010000075.1:0-3367 GCA_036844985.1 Candidatus Limnocylindrales bacterium | reverse complement strand
GCGTGGCGAGCACGGATGTCAGAGGGACGAGTAGGTGACGTAGAACGCAACCGCGACCGCAGCCGTGACGCCGGCGCACAGGCCGATCGAGGCAGTTCGCCGCAGGCGGATGACCGCCGCGAGCACGATCCCGAGCCCCACGATGATCTGGAGCGTCCAATACACCGGCGAGGTGGTGTCCGCGATCACCGTCAGCCCGTACGCGCCCTCGCCGACCAGGATGCCGGCGATCGCGCCGGCACCGGCTGCGATCCGGCGCGGGTCCGACGCCCGCACCCAAGCCGCGCCGACGCCGAGGACCGGCCCCACGACGATCGCCGCCACACCCCAGAAGAGCCAGAGTGATGTCCCGGTCGCGAAACCACGGAGCTCGGTGGCGGCCATGTAGCCGGCCAGCATCGAGAGGAGGGCGAGGAGGCCAAGCAGGAGGCCACGCCGCGGCACGGGATTGCCCAGGCAGAGCAGGAACGCCGCGAGGCTCCACGCTCCGGCGGAGTTCGCGAGGGAGGTGATCCCGGACGGCAGCGCGCCCTGCCCGAATGAGGTCAGGATCCCGATCGCGAGGCCCCCCGCAGTCACGGTGGCGATCGGGGGCGGCAACGACGGCGAGTCGAGAGACGGCGACTTGCTTCGTTCGAGGGTCACGGGCCAAGGATGCCACCGTCCTGGCACCGCCGCGGCGAAGGCGCGGGGCTGGAACGCGGCGTTCGGGTCGAGCGTCCTGAACTGCCCGCGCAAGGTGGTCGGGGCAGACCTCGGGACCGGGGCAGGCTACGACGTGGCCCGAAGCGGGCGATTCTGAGCACGAGGAGTCAGTCTGGTCGGGGCGAGAGGGATAGCCCCGCGACCACCGACCTTCCGATCACGATGCGGCTCGCCGAGCCGCCGGAGCCGTTTGACTGGCTCGAGAGCGCATGACGCGCCGGCCCCGATCCTCCGCCGAGCCTGCCACCGACCGAGAGGTCGGCGTGGTCGCGGCCGTCCTGGTCGCGGGGTCGGAGAAGGCGGCCGCCCACCACCTCGGCCTGTCGCACTCGACCGTGAAGCACCACTTGGCCAACGCCCGGTCCAAGGTGGGGGCGGCGACCACAGCTCAGCTCGTGTGGATCCTCGCCCCGCGGCTGCCGGAGCCCGAGCGCATGGCGCAATCGGATGCGTTGTCGACCCAAGGCGCAACCCGGAGGCTGACGAGCGACCCTTGAGTTGATCCGTCAGAACGGACACCGGACGTGGCAGACGGCCGCTAGCGCTGAGCCCGGCGGACAGGCCTCAGGGCCTGTGGACTTGCTTCTCCATGTGCACCAGCCGCGTCCCCAGGTAGGCCTCCCGCCGCGTCTCCGCGTACCCCGCCCGCAGGTAGAGGCCGATGTTCTCGGCGAACAGCTCGTTGGTATACAGCCGAACCTTGGACCGTCCCGCGTCCAGCGCCTGCTCCTCAGCCAGCCCGAGCAGCCGGCGGCCAAGACCCCGCCCCTGCAGTTCGGGGCGCACCGCCACGCTGTAGACCATGACCGTCTCGGGCTCGAATTCGAGTGCTAGCAACCCCGCCAGCTCGTCGCCCAGGTACAGCAGCCAGATGGGGTGCTCCGCCGCCATCGCCCGGTAGTCGGCCGTCATCGGCTGCGGCTTACGTCCGATCCGGGGGATGTACTTCTCATACGCCGCATCGGTCAGCGAGGCGATCGAGGGGGCGTCATCCGGCGTCGCCCTGCGCAGCGCGATCGCGGGCTCTTCGTCGCGCCGGGCGCCGGGCCGATCGAATGCCATGGCACTCACCAGTTGGATGCTACCAGAACGAGCTTGTCCGACTTGATCCATGTCAAGCGGGCGATCGCGTGCCACCGACCGCGAGGTCGGCGTGGTGGCAGCCGTCCTTGCTGCCTGGCCGGAGAAGGCTGCTGCCCTCCGACTCGGCCTGCCGCACTCGACCGTGAAGCACCACCTGGCGAACGCGCGGTCCAAGGTCGGCGCGGAGACGACGGCGCAGCTGGTGTGGATCCTGACGCCTCGGCTGCCTGAGCCCACGGAGTGACGGCACCCTCGTCGAGGCCGAGGTCATCTTCCCGCGCGCACCGCGAAGGGACTAGGCCCGGACAGCGGTCATCTCGATCTCGATCCGCGCGCCAATCGGCAGTGCGGCAACCGCGACAGTCGTCCGCGCCGGTAGCGGCTCGGTCATGCGATGACCATAGATCTCGTTCACGACGTTGAAGTCGTCGATGTCGGCGAGGTAGATCGTCGACCGCACGACGTTTCGGAGCGTGAGGCCAGCGGCGGCAAGGACCGCCTCCAGGTTCCGCAGCGCCTGCTCCGTTTCGGGACCCACGCCGCCGGAGACGAGCGTGCCTGTCCGTGGATCAAGCCCGGCCTGAGCCGAGCAGAAGACGAGCGCTTCGGTGGCAATCGCCACGCTGTACGGACCGACCGGACGCGGAGCTTCGTCTGTCGCTATGAGCTGCTGCACGAGCTGTCCTCCGTTTCGTCACGTCAAGAGGGGACGTTGGGTGCATCTTGGCGGGCGGAGACAACCGGCGTGGGCGTCGCGTCGGGTGACATTCGCACGCTGACCGAAGTGGCCGTCACCTACAGGGGTGTCGCGTCAAGGCGGCCACCCCGGTTCACGCAGGCTCCACGGAGAAGGCCATGGCCCAATCGGCCAACTAGGAACCGCGGCCTGCACCCCGCACCCTTAGGCCATGACGGCGCGCTGGTCCAATCCACACCGACTCCCGGCTCCCCCCACCGGGTACGTCCGCGCCGTCAGCCGCTCGGCAGCCCGATGAGTGGGCTCGATCTCATCCTCGCCTTCCTGTCGGGCGTCGCCATGGGCATCCTGCTGGACCGCTGGCTGTTGCCGACGCTCGTCGATGCCTGGATCGACCGCATGCGCCGGCATGGGCGATGAGCGTCGTCACGATGCGGACCAGCGCCGGGCCGACGTCTACTCCTCGGCCCGGATCGGAGCGGCTGCGGCGCTCACGATCGTTCTCGTCGTGCTCCTCGTACTCGACGTCCTCGTCTCTGACTACGAGTTCAGCCCGGGGATCCTCCTGCCCCTGCTCGGGGCGATCCTCGCGCTCCTGGGCCTCGAGGCCTCGGCCCTCTGGCGGGGCGTGAGATGACGACGGTGACCGCGCTCCTGACGAACAAGGCCTACGGCTACCCGACGCGAGGTGCACGGCGTCGGGTCACGGCGCCGGTCCTCGCCTGTATCCACATCACCGGCAACCGCCGCACCGCCGCGAACCCCGATCGGCATCAGGCGGCGCGTGACGAGCGCAACTACGCCAACCGCGCGGGCTCGAATGGTCCCTCCGCCCACTACTACGTCGCCCGTGATGGCTGGGCGATCGAGGCCATCGACCCG
>DAIUES010000074.1:0-10043 GCA_036844985.1 Candidatus Limnocylindrales bacterium | reverse complement strand
TACCTCGCCAAGTACGACGTGTGGGATCGGTTCGATCTCGACGGCGACGGCAACTTCGATGAGCCCGACGGCTACATCGACCACTTCCAGGCCGTCCACGCGGGCGAAGGCGAAGAGACCGGCGGCGGCGCCCAGGGCACCGACGCGATCTGGAGCCACCGCTGGGCCGCCTACCAGGGCGGGACCAGCCCCGACGGCCCCGGCTCCGATGTCATCTTCCCGATCGGCGGACTGCGCATCGGCGACTCCGACTACTGGATCCGTGACTACACGGTCGAGCCGGAGAACGGTGGCGTCGGCGTGTTCGCCCACGAGTTCGGTCATGACCTCGGTCTGCCGGACCTGTACGACACCAGCGGCAACACCGGTGGCGCGGAGAACTCGACCGGCTTCTGGACGCTATACAGCTCCGGCTCGTACGGCAGCAGCGGGCGACCGGAGGACGGCATCGGCACCGAGCCGGTCCACATGGGCAATTACGAGAAGTTCCAGCTCGGCTGGCTGAACTACGAGGTCGCCTTTGCGGGCGCCAAGTCGTCCCATCGGATGGGCCCAGCTGAAGCCAACACCAAGCAGGCCCAGGGCGTGTTCGTCGTCCTGCCGGACCGCCCGGTCCCGCTGGATCTCGGCGCGCCGTGCGCCACGTGCGGCACGAGCTACTTCTACAGTGGCTCGGGTGACGACCTCGACAACGCGATGACGAGGTCGGTGCCCGGCGGCGGCGCCCTGACGGCGAAGGTCCGCTACGACATCGAGCCCGACTTCGACTACGCCTTCCTCGAGGCGTCGACCGACGGCGGCCAGACCTGGCTATCCGTCGCCACGAACCTGTCCCAGCCGGCCGGTGACGACCAGAGTGGTATCAACGCCTCCGGCACCGGTTGGTCCGGCGACAGCGGCGATGCCTGGATCGACCTCACCGCGACGCTCCCGACAGGCACGAACGCGATCCGTTTCGCCTACCGGACTGACGGCGGCCTCGCGCTGCCGGGCTTCCAGGTCGACAACATCGCCATCGACGGCACCATGGTCGGGACGGCCGAGACCGACGAAGGCTGGACCTTCGACGGCTTCCGCATCACCACCGGTGCCGAGACCCAGTTCTTCTTCAACGCCTACATCCTCGCCAACCGTCAGTACATCGGCTTCGACAAGAGCCTGCAGACGGGTCCGTACAACTTCGGGTACCTCAACACGGAGCCGAACTGGGTGGAGCACTTCCCCTACCAGGACGGCCTCCTCGTCGAGTACTGGAACACGCAATACACCGACAACAACGTCGGTGACCATCCGGGCGGAGGCCTGGTCCTGCCGGTCGACGCGCATCCGGCATTCACCCACTGGGCTGACGGGACGCTGATGCGTCCGCGCAACCTGGCTGGCGACGCCACGTTCGGCCTGGACCCGGTGCCGGCGATCACGCTCCACAGCAACGGCGTGGCAGCGACCATCCCGGCCCAGAAGGCCGTCCCGGTCTTCAGCGACGCGAACAATCCGTGGACGAACTGCGACCAGCATGCGTGCACCGGCGCGCACGTCGGCCGCTACCAGCCGGGTTGGTACAGCGTTGACATCCCGAACACGGGAACCACGGTCCGCGTGAAGAGCGTGAGCAGCACGGGCTTCATGCAGATCGACGTCAACAAGTAGTCACCGGGGCGTGCTGACGCCCTGATCACGATCGAAGGCCCGCCGGTCCCCGGCGGGCCTTCGTCATGTCCGCTATCGTCGGCCTATGGTTCGCCTGTCGATCCTGCTCGTGCTCGCGTGGGGCCTGCTGTCGTGTCGACCGGATGGGCCTCTGCCGGGCTCGACGGCCCCGACCCTCCCGCCGCCGGTGACGCAGCCACCTGGCGTGCCGTCGCCGACGATCGAGGTCCCGCCGCCGATCTGACGACCCGGCGTGGCCGCGCGGGTGTCGCGGCCCGTGCGCGACCGTTGGCTAGACGACGACGGCCAGGGTGCCGTTCGGCTGTTCGAGGCGAGCGGCTCGTTCGCGCGAGCGGGCGACCGCCTGGGCGATCGCCACGCGGTACGTGGCGTCGGTCTCGGGCAACGGCAGTTCATCGAGCTCGCGCTCGAGGACCTCGCACAGCCGGCGGTACTGCCGGATCACCTGCGAGCGGCTGCCGGCCCGGCCGTGGACGGCGATGAGGACCTCGTGGGCCTCCTCGCGCATCGGATCGCGGCCGATCAGTCGCTCCGCGGCCGAGCGCGCCGTCTCGATGTCGCCGCGCTCGAGGCTCTGGCGGGCGTGCGCCGCCAGGGCGTCCTCGAACCGGTCGGACAGGCGTTCCCGTTCGGACGCGAAACAGTCGTGCCCGAGGCCCTCGGCAAGGTCGCCGCCGTACAGCTCGAAGGCCAGGCCGGGATCGCAGGTGGGATCGGCGGTGCACGCCTCGAACCGGTCGATGTCGATCGAGCGGATGGCCTCCCGCCGCAGGCCCAGCGTCTCGGCGTCGCCTTCGAGGACGGCCTCGACCTCCAGCCCGGCCGCGACAAGCGCCGTGCGCAACTGGTAGAGCGCCTGGCGGAGGGGACCGGTCGCGGCGAGGAGCGTCTCGGGCCACAGGTCGGTGGCGATGGCCTCGCGCGTCCGCGGACGGCGCGTCAGCGCCAGCAGCGTGAACAGGGCCTGGGCATGGCGGCCCGTGATGCGGAGCGCCCGCCCGTCGACGGTCCGCGCCGCGAAGCGGCCCAGGAGCGTGACGTCAAGCAGGGATGCGATCGCCGTTGCCATCGGACCGACCCCCATCGGTTCCGGCCTGGACGTCCGGCCCGTCCCCCCGAAGGCCGGACGCCGTGGCCTCGTCGGTGGACCCCCAGACCCACCGATGGTCTCCCCCCAGGATCTCGACCGCCGCGCCCCCCAGGCGCAGGCCATCGGACTCGTTCATCGTGTCGTGTACCGCACAGTCCGGGCACCGCCCACGCGACAGGTCAGGTGTCGGCCAGCCGACACCTTTGCCCGGTACACTGCGACGACCGTGCCGATCGCCGCCGTCGTGCTGGATTTCGACCCCCTGCTGCACCTCGGCGAGGCCGTGACGGTGCGCTGGCAGACGGTCGCCCTTGCCGTCGCCGTGCTGGTGTGCCTGTCGGCCGCGGCCGTGGTGGCCAATCGGGCCCGGTTACGGGCCGACGACCTCCTGTATCTCGCCATCGGAGCGGTCCCGGGCGCCGTCGTGGGCGGCCGGCTGGGCTACGCGCTGCTCGTGCCCGACGCATTCGCGGAAGGCCCGCTGTCGCTCCTCGATCCAACGGTCGGCGGGCTCGAGCTCGGTCTGGGAGTGGTCGGCGGCTTCATCAGTGCCGCGGTCGTGGTCGACGTGCTCGGCGCGCCGGTCGGGCGTTGGGCGCACCACCTGGCGGTGCTGCTGCTGGCCCTGATCGCGGCCGGCAAGGTCACCATGGTCGTCGGCGGCGCCGGCCAGGGCCTGCCGACGGACGGGGCCTGGGCGACCGCCTACGTCGGCCCCGGGCCGTGGGGCTCGCTCGCGCCTGACGTGCCGTCCCATCCGTCCCAGCTGTACGAGGCCGCCGGCACGCTGGTGGTCGCGATGGTCCTGCTCGTCGTGAGCGCCGCGGGCGCGTTCCGCGCGCGCGATGGCAGCCGGTTGCTCGTCGCGATCGCCGGCTGGGCCCTCGTTCGCGCCGCGGTCAGCGTGACCTGGCGGGACGGCGCCGTGGTCGGTCCACTGCCCGTCGGGGGCGTCCTTGCGCTTGTCATCGCGGCCGGGTCGCTCTTCGCGCTCGTCCTGATCACGGTCTGGCTGCCGAGCCGTCGACGAGCCCGGGCGGACGCCGACATCCCGGCCTGGCCCGACCCCGATGTACGGCCGCCGTTCTGAGCGTCGGACCGGTCACCCCTCGGTCGGGGCAGAACGGGGTATCGTGGCGAGGACAGCCCTGCGAGACGGTGCCCGCGGGCCCCGATCGCCAGCCACGAGGACGAACCCCATGACCCAGGTCGCCGAACCAGACATCTCCACCCCGCCCGCAGCGGGTCACGTCAGCCACTGGATCGGTGGACGCCTCGTCGACGGCACGTCCGGACGCCAGGGCGACGTGTACGACCCGGCGACCGGCACGCTCGCCCGTCACGTCGACTTCGCCTCGAGCGATGAGGTCGGCGCCGCCGTCGCTGCCGCGCGGGCCGCGTTCCCGGGCTGGCGCGCGACCTCGCTCAGCAAGCGCACTGAGATCATGTTCCGCATCCGCAACCTGGTCGATGAGCGGCGCCACGAGCTTGCCGCCCTCCTGACCGCGGAACACGGCAAGGTCACGTCCGACGCACTTGGCGAGATCGCTCGCGGCCTCGAGAACATCGAGTTCGCGACCGGCATCCCGCACCTGCTCAAGGGCGGCTTCACCGAGCAGGCCAGCACCGGTGTCGACGTCTACCAGATCCGCCAGCCGCTCGGGGTCGTCGCCGGCATCACGCCGTTCAACTTTCCCGCCATGGTCCCGATGTGGATGTTCGCCACGGCCATCGCCAGTGGCAACACGTTCATCCTCAAGCCGTCGGAGAAGGATCCGTCTGCCGCCAACTTCATGGCGCAGATCCTCGCCGACGCCGGCGTGCCAGACGGCGTGTTCAACGTCGTCCATGGCGACAAGGTCGCGGTCGATGCGCTGCTCGCCCATCCGGACGTCGCTGCCATCAGCTTCGTCGGGAGCACCCCGATCGCCCGCTACATCTACGAGACGGGCACCAAGGCGGGCAAGCGGGTCCAGGCGCTCGGTGGCGCCAAGAACCACATGATCGTGCTGCCCGACGCGGACATCGAGGCGGCCGCCGATGCGGCCGTGTCGGCGGCCTACGGTTCGGCCGGCGAACGGTGCATGGCCATCAGCGTGGTCGTCGCTGTCGGCGCAGCGGCGGACCCGCTGGTCGACGCGCTCAAGGCCCGCCTGCCCGGCATCAAGGTCGGTCCCGGTACGGACCCCGAGTCCCAGATGGGCCCGCTCGTCACTCGCGAGCATCGCGACAAGGTCGCCTCGTATCTCGACTCGGGCCCGGCCCAGGGCGCCGACCTCGTCGTCGACGGCCGCGAACACGTGCTTTATCAGCAGGGCGTCGGGTTCTTCCTCGGGGTGTCGCTGCTCGACAACGTCAGCCCCGAGATGGAGTGCTACCGCAACGAGATCTTCGGCCCGGTGCTCGAGATCATCCGGGTCAAGACCTACACCGAGGCGGTCGCCCTGATCAACGACAACCCGTACGGCAACGGCACCTCGATCTTCACCCGCGACGGCGGCGCCGCCCGCCAGTTCCAGTTCGAGGTCGACACCGGCATGGTCGGCATCAACGTGCCCATCCCGGTACCCGTCGCCTACTACAGCTTCGGCGGCTGGAAGGCGTCGCTGTTCGGTGATCTCCACATGTACGGCCCCGAGGGGATCCAGTTCTATACCCGGGCCAAGATCGTGACGTCGCGCTGGCCCGACCCCGGCACCTCGTCGATCGACCTCGGCTTCCCGCGGACGCGCTGACCGCTCGCGTCTGTCACACCGCTGCAACCAGCCGGACACCGCGGGGAGGGCCGTCCTCGACGGTTCGACGCGCACGCTTCCCTGGCACCGCCGCCCAGGAGGCTTGACCATGACCGATTACGAGCGCACCACCACGCGTGAGACGAGCACGACCGACCCGGTCGCCCCGACGTATACGGGCGTGCCCGCGGAGCCGGTGGCCGAGTCGCGCATCCGCACGACCGAGCGCGCATACGCGCCCGCCGGACCGAGCGGGCTGACGACGGTCGCTCGCCTCGTGACATTCATCTTCGGCGTCCTGCAGGTGGCGCTGATCCTGCGCATCATCCTGCTGCTGCTCGTCGCCAACGCGGGCAACGACGTCGTGCGCCTCATCCTCGATGTCACCAACCCGTTCGTCGAGCCCTTCCGCGGCATGTTCGCGCTCGATCGCGTCACCGCCGACAAGTCGGTCTTCGACGTCGCAGCCGTGGTCGCGCTGATCGGCTGGACCCTGGTCGAGGCGCTCATCCTCGCCCTGCTGCGCGTGTTCGACCGGCGCACGGTGGACGTCGTCTGATCGGACCGACGGCGTTCAGCCGTCGAGCGCGAGCCGCAAGGCCCGGATGTCGTCCGGGCCGGTCCCACAGCAGCCACCGAGCCAACGCGCTCCCAGGGCGGTCCACGAGGCCGTCGCCGACGCCTCGAAGCCGCCAGTCGGGTCGGTCGAGACCCAGCGTCGGGTCGCCGCGTCCCACTGGTCACCACCGTTGGGGTAGGCGATGAGCGGGCGATCCGTGGCCGCGCCGAGCGCCGCGAGGAGCTCGGGCAGAAGGCGAGGCGCGGTGCAGTTGACGCCGACCGCAACGATCCCCGGGGTTCCTGCCGCGATCGCGACGGCATCGGCGATCGGTTCGCCGGCGGCCGTGGTCGCGGCGTCCCGGCACTGGTACGAGAGCCACGCCGGGGCGCCACTCGATTCGACCAGTCGGACGAGGACCTCGGCCTCGCGGACGGTGGGGATCGTCTCGAGCGCCAGCAGGTCGGCGCCGGCCTCCAGCAGGGCATCGATCCGTGGGGCGTGGACCTCGCGCAGGGCCTCCGGGCCGGGGTCGTAGTCGCCGCGATATTCCGATCCATCGGCGAGCATCGCGCCGTACGGCCCGACCGAGCCCGCGATCAGACGCCGCGGAGCCGCCGTGTCGTGCGCCGCATCGGTGGCGTCCCGCGCGCGACGTGCCAACTCCACGGAGCGGCGGATGGCGTCGAGGGCGGCGGTCCGATCGAGCCCGGCCGCTGCGAACCCGGGGATGGTCGCCTGGTAACTGGAGGTGGTCGCGACGCGGGCGCCGGCCTCGAAATAGGCGCGGTGGACATCGACGATCGCGTCGGGGTCGGTGACAAGGAGTCGCGCCGACCAGAGTCGATCGGACAGGTCGTGGCCGCGTGCCTCGAGCTCCGTGGCGAGCCCGCCGTCGAGGATGACGACCTCCGTGTCGATCCCTCGTGCAGGGTCGGTTCCGGCGGCGGGCATCACGCGTCGATCGTTCGGCGCACGGCCACGATGGTCACGTCGTCCGCCGGTTCGACCGTCGCCTGGAAGTCGTCGACCGCATCACGGACCGCCCCGACGACATCGTCGGCAGACCCCGCCCGGGCCATCTCGAGGGTCGCCAGGAGGCGATCGTCGCCGAACCGTTCGCCGTCCGCGTTGCGGGCGTCGGTGACGCCGTCGGTGTAGAGGAACAGCAGGTCGCCCGGCTGTAGGGTCACCGCCGCGTCGTCGAGATCGAGGGTCCGGAAGGCGCCGAGCATCACCCCGGCCTCGCCCAGCGGCCGAATGGCGGTCCCGTCGGCGGGGACGAGCAGCGGGCACTCGTGGCCGGCGTTGGCCAGCATCATCGCGCCGGTCCGCAACTCGAGGGTCGCGGCCAGGGCGGTGATGAACAGCGTCGAGCGCCGTTCCTCCACGAGGATCCGGTTCGTCCGCTCGAGGGCATCGGCCGGCCCGGTGGCGAGGTCGAGGGCGCCATGGAGGACCGGGCGCGAAAAGGCCATCAGCAGGCCGGCGGCGATCCCCTTGCCGGTGACGTCGGCGATGACGATGCCGATCGAGCGGCCGTGGCCGCGCAGCCGGAACAGCTCGTAGAAGTCGCCGCCGATCTCGCGTGCCGGCTCGTAGTGGCTCGCGAGCTCGTAGCCGGGCACCTCGGGCAGCGCGATCGACACGATCCGACGCTGCTGCTGGCGACCGAGTGCGACATCCGCCTCGAGTGCATCGAGCTGGCGGCTCGACGCGGCGTCAAGGAAGCGCCCTCCGTCGGCTTCGGTCGCGGTCGGGGCGCCGGCGTCGCCCGGGCCGGCGATCTCGGCCAGTGCCACGGCGAGCGCATCGAGCGCCACGTTCACCGCGGGCGTCGCGCTGTCCGCACCGCTGGCGAGGAGGCGACCGACGAGGACGCCACCGACGAGCACGTCGCGGGCGTCTGCTCTGCCGCTCGGATCGGCGCTGCCCGCCACGGCGTGGCCGTCCGGATCGGCGAACCACACGTGCAGGCCCGGCGGGCCCGCCGACAACGGGCGGAGCACCCGCTCGATGCGCCGGGGGTCGAGGCGCGTCCTGGCTTCGGGCACGGCCGACCTCGGACCGGTCAGAACGCGGCGATCGCGGTCGCGCGGTCGGGATGGATCACGAACAGCCGCGACAGCCCGGTCCGGTCGAGGACCCGCTGCACGGCCGGCTGCACGCCGCACAGCTGGACGTCGGTCTGGGCGGAGCCGCTCGCGGCATCGAGCCCGACCGTGTGCAGGGCGTTCCAGCCGGCGTCGGCATCGGGTGCGGCCTCGCCGTGCATGATCCGGACGATGGCGTGGAGGGCCACCAGGCCCGAGCTGGCCATGAACCGCAGGTCGGTGAGGTCGAGTAGGAGCTGACGGGTGCCCTGCTCGTACAGGTCGCGCACGGCGGCCGTGAGATCTTCGAAGTTGGACGCGTCCAGCTCACCGTCGAGGGCCACGATCGTGATCGGGACGCGTCCCTCGGCGCGTTCGACGGTGGTTTCCAGGGCCATCTATCGCTCCTCCATCGGGCGGGGATCCAGGGTCCGCGACATGGTCAGTATGTTGCCGCCGCCCGGTCGCGGTCGATGGGTCAGCGTATCCATCGCCAGGCGGATGAGGTGGATGCCCATGCCGCCCGGTCGACGCTGGTCGGGCGGGATGGTCAGGTCGGGCTCGGGATGCGCCGTCGGGTCGAACGGCGGGGCGTCGTCCTCGATGGTGATGACGACGCGGTCGTTCTCGCGCTCGACCGCGACATCGAGCCAGCCGTCACGCCCCCGGTAGCCGTGCAGGACGATGTTCGTGGCCGCCTCGTCGACGGCCTGGACGACGTCGTCGACGCACACCTGGGGCGCGCCGACTTCGTCGGTCACCGACCGGGCGAGCGCCCGAACCTCGGCGAGCCGGTCGAGCGCGGCCGGGATGCGCAGGCGGTGCGGGCCCATCGGCAGTCAGTCTCGCCGGACGAACTCGGCCGGGTCGCGCTTGATGAATCGACCGTGGCCCTTGGTGCCGGTGAACCGGCCGTCGCGCACGATGACCGACCCGCGCGACAGAACGATGTCGCTCGCGCCCTGCACGGTCCGCCCCTCGTAGCACGAGTAGTCGACGTCCATGTGGTGGGTCGCGGCCGAGATGGTCCGCGTTCGCGACGGGTCGTACACGACGATGTCGGCATCGGCGCCGATGCTGATCGAACCCTTGCGCGGGTACATCCCGAACACGCGGGCCGGGGCCGTGGAGATGATCTCGACCCAGCGTTCCTTCGTGATCCGGCCGGCCACGACGCCACCGTCATGGAGCAGGTCGACGCGGTCCTCGACGCCGGGCAGGCCATTGGGGATCTTGCGGAAATCGCCCTGACCGAGCTCCTTCTGGCCGTGGAAGTCGAACGGACAGTGGTCGGTCGCGACGAGCTGCAGATCGTCGGTCACGATGCCCGACCAGAGGTCCTCCCAGTGGTCGCGCGGTCGGAGCGGCGGCGAGCACACGAACTTCGCCCCCTCGAAGCCATGGCCGAGGTCGTCGAGCGACAGGAACAGGTATTGCGGGCACGTCTCGGCGAAGGTCTTCGTCCCGCGGTCGCGCGCGGCGCGCACTTCGGCGAGTGCCTCCTTGGCCGACAGGTGGACGATGTAGACCGGGACCCCGGCGGCCTCGGCGAGGCGGATCACCCGGTGCGTCGCCTCGCCCTCGAACACGGCCTTGCGGGCGACGCCGTGACCGATCGGATCGGTCATCCCGGCGGCCACCGTCTGCTCGGCCACGACGTCGATGGCCATGCCGTTCTCGGCGTGCATCATGATCAGGCCGCCGTTGCGCGCCGTCTGCTGCATCGCCCGGAAGATCGCACCGTCGTCGCTGTAGAACACGCCGGGATAGGCGGTGAACAGCTTGAAGTCGGGGATGCCCTCCGCGACCAGCTGATCCATCTCGGCCAGCGTGTCGTCGTTGACGTCGCTCATGATCATGTGGAAGCCGTAGTCGGCGACCGCGTTGCCCTCGGC
>DAIUES010000073.1:0-10427 GCA_036844985.1 Candidatus Limnocylindrales bacterium | reverse complement strand
GACATCGGCTCCCGACGCCGGCTGGTCGGCTACCTCGTTCGGGCCGACATCAAGAAGCGCGGCGCCGACACGTTCCTCGGCAACCTGTGGTGGATCATCGATCCGCTGCTCCAGATGCTCGTCTACGTGGTCTTCGTGTCGATCATCTTCGCTCGCAAGACGCCGGATTACCCGCTGTTCGTGCTGTCGGCCATCCTGCCCTGGAAGTGGTTCACCAGCAGCCTCAACGACGCATCGAGCGCGGTGGTCGGCCAGGGCGCCCTGATCCGCCAGATCCAGTTCCCCAAGATCGTGCTGCCGATGGCGTCGACGACGGCGGCCGTGGCCGGCTTCGCGTTCGGCCTGATCCCGCTGCTGGCCATCATGCTGCTGTACCCGCACCGCATCAGCGCCCTGCTGCTGCTCGTCCCGGTCGTGGCCTTCGTCCAGTACCTGTTCACGCTCGGGCTGTCGCTGATCGTCTCCGCGGTCAACGTGTTCTTTCGCGACCTTGGCAACGTCATGCGCCACTTCCTGCGGCTGTGGTTCTACCTGTCGCCCGGCCTGTACAGCCTCGACCTGCTGCGCTCGAGCGCCACGTTCTCCGAACACCCGACCCTGTTGCGGATCCTCGAGCTGAACCCGTTCGCGATCCTGTTCGAGGCCTACCGGGCGCTCATCTACGGCACGCCGGAGGGCGGCCCGCAGCTGCCCGATTGGGGGTCGCTCGGGGTCCTGACCGTGGCCAGCCTCGTCCTTGTCGCGATCGGGATGATCGTCTTCAAGCGACTCGAGCCGATGTTCGCGAAGGTCCTGTGAGCAACGTCATCGAGGCCGTGGAGGCCACCGAGCCGCCGCCCGTCCGCGTCGGCGGGGCCAACGCCATCGAGGCCAAGGGTCTCGGGGTGCAGTACAGCCTGCGATTCACGAAGAAGACGACGATCCGCCAGTCGTTCGCCCAGATGCTGTCGCGCGAACCGCTGGAGCCGTTCTGGGCCCTGCGCGACGTGTCCTTTGACCTGCAGCGTGGTGAGTCACTCGCGGTCATCGGGCCGAATGGCGCGGGCAAGAGCACGCTGCTCCAGGTGCTGGCCGGGATCATCCTGCCGTCCGAGGGCGCGGTCGAGGTGTACGGCCACGTATCGAGCCTGCTGACGCTCGGCGCCGGCTTCGACCAGGAGCTGAGCGGTCGCGACAACATCCTGCTGGCCGGCGCGTTCCTCGGGCTGCCGGACGGTGTCGTTCGCGGTCTGCTGTCGTCGATCATCGAGTACGCCGATCTCGGGCAGTTCATCGATGCCCCCATCAAGACGTATTCGTCGGGCATGCGCGCCCGACTCGGGTTCGCCATCGCGACCTCGGTCGACCCGGACATCCTGCTCCTCGATGAGGTCCTGGCCACCGGCGACGCGGAGTTCCGCGACAAGTCCAAGGCGCGGGTCATCGAGCTGGTCAAGGCGGCCAAGGGGATCGTCCTCGTGACCCACGACATGGGCTGGGTGACCGAGTACTGCAACCGGGCCATCCTGCTCGAGAAGGGCAGGGTCGTCATGGAGGGCGATCCGGCCGACGTCGTCCAGGCGCACGTCCAGCGCTCGGCGCAGCGCAAGGCGGAACGGGCCGCCCAGCTGGGGACGGCCGCCATCTGATGCCACGCCGTGCCAGGACGGCTGGGCTTCGAGGCCGAGTCGTGGCGCTGGTGCGGCGCCTGTCCCACATCTCCGCGGACCTTCGCGAAGCGGAGGTCGCATTGGCTGAGCGCGATCCCGCCCGGGCGCTCGCCCTGACGAATGGCCTGATCAAGGCGCGGCCGGGTGACGTGGCCGTCCTTCGGATCCGCCAGCGCGCCTTCGCTGCGCAAGGGGACCAGATCGGCATGGCGGCCACGTTGGCCTCACTCCGGCGCGCCGATCGGGCTGCGGCCATCGCCGACATCGAGCGGCGCCTGCATGGGTCCCTGGCCGAAACGGACGCGCGCTGGCGATCGCGGGTACCCGGCCCGCTCGAGCACCTCGAACCCGTCAACGACCGGCGCGTGCTCCACCTCCTCAAGGAGTCCCGCCCGCATCGCCAATCGGGCTACACCGTGCGCAGCCACTACAACGTCATGAGCCAACGACATGGGGGCTGGGAACCGGCCGTCCTCACGGCGCTCGGCTTCCCGCGGTGGCGGACAGGGACGCCAGGCCCGGCGATGGAGGAGATCGAGGGGGTTCGCTACCACCGTCTCGACCCCGGGCCTGCGTATCCGCAGGATGCACCGGCGGCCGATTGGATCGAGGACTACACCTGGCGCGCCGCCGATGTCGTCCGCAAGGAACGACCCGCCATCATCCACGCGTCGTCCGGGTGGCGAGGGTACGACGCCGCCCTCGTCGGACTGGCCCTGGGTCGTCATTTCGGTCAGCCCGTGGTCTACGAGGTTCGCGGGGTCTTCGATGGCCCGGTCATCAGCGAGGGTCGGGAGCGTCAGCGTCGGCGTCGCGCGGACACCGAGGTGCGCGTGATGGCCGAGGCCGATGCGGTGGTGACGCTCGCCGAAACCATGCGCCAGGAGTTCGTCGAGCGTGGCATCCCGGCCGAAAAGGTATTCGTGATCCCCAACGGCGTCGATCCCGAGACGTTCGCACCGATGGCGTCCGACCCTGCGAAGAAGGCCCGATATGGCTTGGCGGGACGCTTCGTCATCGGCTACATCAGCAACCTTGATCAGCCGAGGGAAGATTTCGAAACGCTCATCGCGGCAACGTCGAGGCTGGCTGCCGACGGACGCGATGTGGGCTGCCTGATCGTGGGCGACGGCACGCGCCGCGACGAGCTCGAGACGCTCGCCCGGCGGTCCGGGGCCGCGGACCGCATCGTGTTCACCGGCCAGGTCCCGCACGACGAGGTCCGCGCGCTCTACGCGCTGATGGACGCATTCGTCGTCCCGCGGCGCGACGAACGCGCCGCCCGCCTGGTGACGCCGCTCAAGCCGTTCGAGGCGATGGCGATGGCACGTCCACTCATCGTCGCGGACTTGCCGGCCCTGGTCGAGATCGCACCCGACGGCGTCCGCGGACTCTCCTACCGGACCGAGAGCGCCGAAGGACTGGCCCAAGCAGTGGGACGGCTGATGGACGACCCGGGACTCGCCGAGCGTCTCGCGGCCGCAGGCCACGACTGGGTGATCGCGGAACGCACCTGGTCGGCCAATGGCCCGCGCTGGAACGAGGCGTACGGCTATGTCCTCGATCGGCGGAGGAAGGCGGGATGAATCTGCGCATCCGCGGCATCGCCAAGGACGCGGCGGAGGCTGCCCTGGACGTCATGGCCGCCGGGCGATTCCTCGCAGGTGCCGAGATCGTCGGAGGACAGGTCTGGATCGTCGAAGGCGAGCACGAGCTGACGGCGATCGCACCGCCAGCGGCGGACGCGTGGGCCGCCGGGAGCGCGGTGGTCCGTGTTTCCGACGCCACCGCCCGGGATGCGGCGCGTGCGACCGCGGACGCCATCGGGATCGTCGCCTTCACCGAGCGTCCCTCGGCTCCCGGCGCGCCGCTGCGCCCGGATGGCGATCGACTCGCTGCCAGGTTCGAACTCGGGCTGTGGGCCGATGAGACCGTCGATGTCGTGCTCGGTCGGGCCGCGGTGCATGGTCTCGGCCAGCGTCTCGTGACGTTCGACGCGGCCATTGCCGCCGATCCCAGGCCGCGGCGACTCGTCCTCGCGGGCCTACCCGATCACGGTCCCGACTTGGAGCCGGCCCTGATCGCGGCGATCGTTCATCCCGCGGTTCTGGTCGAGTGGGCGCCATCGGATCCGGCGGTGCTGGCGCTGCTTCGGGTCGCAGCCGACGATGTCGAGGGCGAGCCCGCGACCTGATCGGACTGACCCGATCCGTCACGGCCTCCTGACACCGACCGGACCAGCTCGCCATAGGCTCGGGCGGCCGTCGGCCAGCTGTAGCGGTCGCGAGCGAGATCCTGCACCCGTCGGCGTGCCGCTGAACGATCCTCGACCGACACGTCGAGGACCGACTGGATCGCCGCGGCGATGTCCGCGGGTGCGTTCGACCGCGCGATCTCGCCGAGTCGCTCTCGCTCGAGGATCGCCGCCATCGTCGGCAGATCCGGGCCGAGCACGATCGGGGTGCCGGCGGCGATCGCCTCGAGGAACTTGTTGGGCGTGGTGTAGCGCTGGTTGTAGGAGATGGGTGGGATGGTCACCATCGCGATATCGGCCGATGCCACCCAGGAGATCAGCGCATCGGGGTGCCGGGCGGGCAGCGTGAAATGACGGCCCCGGTACCTCGGATCCCGGTCACGAGCGAGACTCGCTTCCCAGCCACGGCCGAAGCCGATGAGCACGAGCACGGTGCGGGGAACGAGCAGCACGGCTTCGGCGGCCTCATCCAGCCCGAGGTTCGGTCCGAGGCGCCCGACGAACAGGCAGATCCGGGTGGATGCTGGCAACCCCAGCTCCATACGGATGAGGTCCGGCGCCTGCGGCGGAGGCGACCATCGTTCGGGATAGTTCGGCACGACGGTCGGGCGATGGGGCAGGTCCCAGCGACGCATGGCGCGGTCGGCGAATGGATCGTTGACCGCGACGGACGCGTCCGCAGAGCGCGCCCAGCGCCGCTCTCGCCGCGCCAGCAAACGGTTGAACGCGGGCGGCAGGTCGAGGACGTTGTTCGACTCGAGGACGATGTCGATGACATCGTTGATGACGATCGACGATCGACCGGCCCGTCGGTCGCGGTCCCGAGCGGCCAGGGCCGCCGGAAGGGCGAGCACGCCGCACGCGTGGTACAGGTCCGCCGGAGCCAGCTCATGCCTGAGCGCATGCCACCAGCCCCGGACGGTATGCGGCCAGAAGACCCAGGCCAGCGCGCTCCGACGGACCGCGCGCACCAGACGTCTCGGCATTGACGTCGCGCCGGACGCGCCGCCAGCCCCAGCGTCTACCGCGACGGCTGCCTCCCCTCCTCGGTATGTCGATCGCAGCCGCCCGAACAGGCCCGTCGAAGGGTACCGCCGGATCCGGACCGCGCCGTCGGACGCCTCGGGCGGCGCACCCGCCACCGCGGTCGCCGCGATCTCGACGTCGTAGCCGAGATGGACCAACGTCCTGCTGAGCCTCGTTGCGCGCGAATACGGATCTGCCGGACCGCCGACCAGAACGACGGCGCGCGGCCGACGGCGCTTCCGTTCGGTCACGAAGCGAACTTGGCGCCGGCTCGTGATGGGATCGGGGCCGACCCGGCTCTGCGGTCGTCGCGCGTCTCGAGCCAGGCGACGACAACGTCCGCGATCCGCTCCCCTGCATGGCCGTCCCACAGCGGTGGTCGAGGCCCGCTCGGACGGGCGGGCCCGGCGAGCACCTCCCGGGCGGCGGCCACGACCGCGGCCGGTTCGACGAGGCGGTTCGTGCCGTGGCTGATCGTGATCGGCCGCTCCGTGTTGGGCCGGATCGTCAGGCACGGCACGTCGAGGATGGTCGTCTCCTCCTGGATCCCGCCCGAATCGGTGAGGACGAGCCGGGCACCCGCGACGAGGGACAGGAAGTCGATGTAGCCGAGCGGCTCGATGATGCGGAGCAGCGGCCCGTCACGCAGGCCGGCGGCCTCGAGGTTCGCCCGTCCGCGTGGGTGCAGCGGCACGACCAGCGGGAGCAGCGCCGCGACGCCGTCGAGGGCCTCGACGATCGCCTTGGCGCTCGTGTCGCCATCGACGTTGGCGGGACGATGGATGGTCACGACGCCGTACGTCTCGGGCAGATCGAGACGCGCCCGCTGGGCCGCGCTGTCGAAGCGCGGACGGTGCGCGAGCAGCGTGTCGATCATGGGGTTGCCGACGAACTGGATCCGGTCCGGAGCGACCCCCATCGCGAGGAGGTGATCGGTCGCCTCGGGGCTGGTCGTGAACAGCAGGTCGGCGAGCAGGTCGCTGATCAGGCGGTTGATCTCCTCGGGCATCGACCGGTCGAACGAGCGCAGCCCGGCCTCGACATGCGCTGTCGGGATTCCCAGCTTGGCGGCCGCGAGGCTCGCGGCCAAGGTGCTGTTGACGTCGCCGTACGCAACCACCAGCGCCGGCCGGTCGACGCTGAACTCGCGCTCGAGACCGATCATCGCCGCAGCGGTCTGCTCGGCGTGTGTGCCCGACCCGACGTTGAGGTTGACGTCCGGAACCGGCAGCGCCAGGTCCGCGAAGAACACGTCGGACATGCGGGCGTCGTAATGCTGCCCCGTGTGGATCACCCGCTGCGCCACCGACCGGTCGGCCAGGGCCGCGATGACCGGTGCCGCCTTGATGAAGTTGGGGCGCGCGCCGATGACGTGGACGAGATGACCGGCCATGCCCGGCTCAGGCCCGCCGTCGGAGGATCGACGCAACCACGGCGAACGCGGCGCCCGCCGCCAGCGCGCCGCGCCAGTCCAGCACCGGGCGGACCTGGCCGTCGGTCCGGCCCGCGATGAGCACGACCACGCCACTCGGCTGGCGGAACGTCGCCCGGGCGGTAACGAGCGTACGGACGAGACTCTGATCGAGGGTGGTGTCGTTGGCGAGGACGATCCCGCCGATGCTCTGGCTCAACCGCGCCTCGTCGGCGACCGTCAGCCCGTTCGCCCCGAACTCGGTCGACACCCGACCGCCGCGGGCCACCCCGATCCCTCCCTTGCTGAGTGCGATGTCGTCGGCGATCGCCCGCGAGATGCCGCCCTCGCGGACGTCGACCGATCCGGCATGGACGGTGTCTGCTCCACCCTGCACGATCGACACGGAGGGCGCGCTGACCACCTGCCCTGACCCGGCCGCCGGGTCGCTCGCGACGGCGACCGCGTCCGAGGCGACCGTCGTATCGGCCACGCGCTCGGAGGAGCGGACCCGCGCCCGCCTGATCCTGGGAGCCGCCGGCTCCGATCCCTGCTCGGTCATCGATCCAGCTCCTGTCACCGAACGCACGTCGCACATCCGTCCGCTATCCTGCCACCGGCGCGCCGCCATCTGCCGACCGTGGGGGGACGAGACCGGCAACGGCGCCATCGGTGAGGGGCATGATGACGGTTCGTAGGCTGTGAGGCGTCCGACGACCTTGGGCGCCATCGGACTGGCTGGTGTGGCCGTGCTGACGGTCGGCCTCGTCCTTGTCCTGGGCAGGTCCGACACCGGAGCCGGCGTCGCATCCCCGTCCCCATCGACCGCGGTCGTCGCGACGCCGAGCGCGACGTCGACCGGCAGCCCGACCCCGACCCCCACGCCGACACCGACCCCCACGCCCAGCCCGACCCCGACACCGGTCCCGACGCCAGTCAAGGTCCCTGCAGCCCTGACCGGCCGAATGGTCACCGAGGCCGCCGCCGGCCGTCACCCGATCGCGGTCATGATCGACGACCTGACCCCGGCCCGGCCGCAGTCGGGCTTCGACGCCGCGTCGGTCGTGTGGCAGGCGCCGGCCGAGGGTGGCATCCCGCGCTACATGCTCATCTTCCAGGAGCGCGTCCCGACCGATGTCGGGCCCGTCCGCTCGTCCCGCCAGTACTACATCGCGTGGGCCGCCGAATGGCGGGCGATGTACGTCCACGCCGGCGGGTCGCCACAGGCGCTCGAGACGCTGCGCAACAAGGGCCACGGGCAGTGGGTCTACAACGCCGACGAGTTCCGCTGGGGCCGATCCTTCCGACGCATCTCCACGCGACACGCCCCACACAACCTGTACACCGACGGGAAGTCCCTGCGCAGCCTGGCCAAGGCCGTCGGCGCCAAGGACGGTCCGCTCAAGGCGGCCTGGAAGTTCGCCCCCGACGCCCCGCTCGAGAAACGGCCCAACGGCGGCAAGATCACCGTCAGCTACCCGTGGAACACCATCACCTACCGCTACGACCGCAAGACCAATACGTACCCGCGGTCGGTCAGCGTCGAGGGCAAGCAGTTCGATGCGGCCAGCGGCGTGCGCGTCGCGCCGTCCAATGTCGTGATCATGACGATGACGTTCGGACCGCTCAACGACGGCAGCAAGAAGCATCGGCTCGAGGCCGACTTCCTCGGAACCGGCACGGCCTGGATCTCCACGAACGGCAGGACCATCAAGGGCACGTGGTCGAAGAAGAGCGTCACCGGGCCGACACGGTTCTTCGACAAGAACGGCAAGCAGGTGACGCTGACCGTCGGTCAGACCTTCATCCAGGTGCTCCAGAAGGGATCGCCGATCACCATCGCCGACGGCAAGGTTCCGACCAGCCCGACCGCGACACCCGGCAGCCCGACGGCATCGCCGAGCACCGCTCCCTGACCCGCGCCCCGGCGCGTCGCTCACCAGCGGCCGGGGGCGCTCACCTCGGCGTAGACCGCTCGAACGTCACGGGCCACGTCCGACCAGGTCCGGACCGTCCCGCCGCCGGCCGCGGCCGATCCGTGGACCGCTTCGGCGATCCGGTCGTACGCGGCACCATCGACCCAGCCCGCGGTCATCGCCGCCGCGAGTCGGGCCGGGTCGCGCGGCTCCACGAGGATGCCGGCCGTCCCGACCACCTCCGGCAGCGCCCCGACCGCCGACGCGATGACCGGCACCCCGGCGGCGATGGCTTCGATCGCGGCAAGGCCCGCGGCGTCCGACCGGGCCGGGACGAGGACAGCCCGGGCGCCGCGCACGAGCGCCGCCGTGGCCCCGCCCGACAGGGTCGGCGCGTACGCGACGAGGTCGGCGGCCTCGTGCCGGGCGAGGACCCGCGCGACCGCGGCCCGATCGTCGGGTCGGGCATCGATGAGCAGGACCCGCGGCGGCCAGTCGGCGTCGGCCGCCAGGGTGGACGGCCGGCCCGTCTGGGCGAGGCTGGCGAGGGCCCGGGCAAGCGTGTCGAGGTCGTGCCGGGCGTCGTACCGCCCGGTGTACACGAAGTACCGCTCGCCGAGCCCGTAGTGGGTGGCGTCGCGGTCGGGCGTCGCCGCCCCGTCCGCGTCCGACCGCAGGTCGGCGAACCACGGCCGGGCGGCGAGGGGCACCACCTGGAGCCGGTCGCGGCGGATCCGGACCAGCCGGCGAGCGGCCAGCGCGACCGCATCGCTGCCGACCATGACCGCGGCGGCGCGGCGCAGCAAGCGGCCACGGAGCCGCTGGCCGAACCGGGTCGCGCGCGTACGCTGGAACGTGTCGGGCAGTTCCCATGGGGCGAGGTCCAGGAGCGTCGCCACGACCGGCACGCCCGAGGCGATCGGCAGGGCGCCGCCGGCCGCGTGGTAGACCGCTCCATCGGCACCGCTCCGCTCGGCCCGCCACGCCGCACCGACCGACGCGCCGCGGAGCATGAACGGGTCGACCGTCAGGGCTGTCGAGCGCAACAGCCGGGTCGGTGGCAGCAGTCGGCGACCGACGACGTCGAGGTTGCGGAAGGCGGTCGTCGGGTCGTCCTCATCGGACGCCAGCAGGAAGGCGAACGACTCGCCGGGTCGCGGATCGGCGTTGAATGCCCCGAGCAGGCCGTCGAGATACGCGGCCGTCAGGGGCGCCCGGGACGGCTCCTGGAGCGCGCGAACGTCGAGCACGACGCGCACCCCCGGTGGCGCGTACGGACGCGATCGGTCGTCCTCGGATCGCTCGCCGAGCCGCCTCACGCGGGGCGGCGGCGGGCGGCGGCGCGGACCCGTCCCGCCAGCTCCTCCAGCCGCAAGGTGATGACGACGACGAACGCCTCGAGGACGATGCGCCGCGACATCTTGCTCTGGCCCACTCGGCGGTCGTGGAAGGTGATCGGCACCTCCTCGATGCGCGCGCCGGCTCGACTGGCCCGGAAGGTCATCTCGATCTGGAACACGTAGCCACCGGCGTGGACCCCGTCGAACGGCACGGCCGCGAGGGTCGTCGCGCGCCACGCCTTGAACCCGCCGGTGAGGTCTTGGGGCCGGAGCCGAAGCATCGTCCGCGCGAAGAGCGATCCGCCGCGTGACAACGCGCGCCGCCCGAGGCCCCAGTCGACCACGCCGCCGCCAGGCGCATAGCGGGAGCCGATGACGAGATCGGCCGACCGCTCGAGGGGCGCGATGAGCGCGGGCAGGACCGCCGGATCGTGGCTGAAGTCGGCGTCCATCTGGACGACGACGTCGGCGCCGCCCTCGAGCGCGATGCGGAACCCGTCGAGATACGCTCGACCCAGGCCCGCCTTGGCCGGTCGGTGTCGGACCCGGATGCGCGGATCGGCCGCAGCCAGCCCGTCGGCGATGTCACCGGTGCCATCGGGCGATCCGTCGTCGACGACGAGCAGCGTCGCCTCGGGCAGGGCCTCGAGGATGGCCGCCGCGATGGGTCGGATGTTGTCGGCCTCGTCGTAGGTCGGCAGGACGACCCACGTGCCATGACCACGAGCGAGGTCGGGCATCATGGCGGCGAGTGTAGTGGTCGGCGAGGGCTCAGTGACGCTCGACGGTGACGCTGCGCGAGTACGTCGTCGTCCCGATCCAGCTCGTCGC
>DAIUES010000072.1:0-10442 GCA_036844985.1 Candidatus Limnocylindrales bacterium | reverse complement strand
CCACGGCGACGGGCCCGGTGGGGCGATGCGGCGCGAGGAGCTCGAAGGTCCGGCCGACCGCGTCGCACCGGCCGCCGA
This sequence comes from Candidatus Limnocylindrales bacterium, assembly GCA_036844985.1. Classification (GTDB taxonomy): domain Bacteria; phylum Chloroflexota; class Limnocylindria; order Limnocylindrales; family CSP1-4; genus SPCO01. The sequence goes on along the minus strand of DAIUES010000072.1, from coordinate 10,364 downwards.
TTGGCCGCCGTCCGACGCCCGGGCGCTCGTGCTCGAACACGCCGGCGACGCCCCCCTCGTCGAGCGTGTCACGATCCGCCAGCTCCGTCGGGTCCGCAAGCTCCGGTCGGCTGCGGCCCGCGTCGACCTGAGCCTCGACGAGGTCGATGTCGTCGCGCGGGGACGCGTCGTCGATCGGTTCATCGAGCTCGAGGCCGAGCTGACGAAGGGCGACGAACAGGAGCTCGTCGCGCTCGGGGCAGCCCTGGATGCCGAAACCACGCTCGAACCGGCTCGCTCGAGCAAGCTGGAGTCGGCGCTCGCATCGATCGACGGCCCCACGGGCGCGGGCGCGGGTGGGGCGTTCGGGGAAACGGACGAGGCGGATGAGCTGAACGAACCGGGTGGATCCGGCGGGCTCGACGGGTCGGGCGGTGCAGCGGCGAGCGAGCCTACGACTGCATCGAGCGGGCCGCGGCTCGTCGTCGGGACGACCCCTGGCGTGACCGCGGCCGATCACATCGCGGAGGCCGGTCGCAAGGTGATGCGCTTCCACCTGGCACGCATGCTCGATCGTGAGGCCGGCACCCGCAGCGGCATCGAGGCCGAGGATGTCCACAAGATGCGCGTCGCCACCCGTCGGCAGCGCGCGGCGTGGCGCGTGTTCGGCTCGGCCTTCCGTACGCGACGGACGCGTCAGTATCGCGAGGGGCTGCGCGAGATCGCCCGACGCCTTGGCGCGGTGCGCGACCTCGACGTCCAGCTCGAGGCCGCCGATGCCTACCGGGCCGACCTGCCGATCGCCGAGCAACGGGCGCTCGAGCCGCTCCTCGCTGCCTGGCGGGTCCATCGCGAGGAGGCCCGCGTGCTGCTGATCCGCGAACTCGATTCGAGCGGCTATCGCCGGTTCATCGACGACTACGTCGACTTCGTGCGCACCGAGGGGGCTCTGGTCGCACCGGTCGGTCCGGTCGAGCCGCACCACGTCCGCGACACCGCCCCGTCCCGGATCTGGTCGGCCTACGAGCATGTCCGCGGGTACGAACCGGTCCTGCGCTGGGCCGACGTCGAGACCCTCCACGAGCTCCGGATCGCCGGCAAGTGGCTGCGCTATTCGCTCGAGTTCGTGCGCGAGGCGCTGGGCCCGGAGTCGGACCCGCTCATTGCGCGGGTCACCGCGCTCCAGGACCATCTCGGGCTGATGAACGACGCGGATGTGACCGCATCGATGACCCGGACCTTCCTCGTCGAGCAGGCCGGATCGCTCAGCGACGTCGAGAGCGCCGCGATCGGGCGGTACCTGGTCGATCGCGAGCGGGAGGTCGGCCGACTGCGTCGCACGATCGGGGTCCCGTGGCGGGCGCTGGCGGGACCGGCCTATCGCCGAGCCCTCGGACGGGTGGTCGCGGGGCTGTAGGTCCCGGGCCGCGGCCCGATCCGGAGGCCGCGCTCCCCCGGCCGCACCGGCGAGGCGGCGAGGGGGCGAGGGGAACTCGCGAGGCCGCGGGCGGTTTCGTCGACCCGGGTGGCCCCGTCGAACCGGGTTGCCCCGAGGGACCAGGCGGTCTCGTCGACCCGGGTGGCCCCGTCGGACCGGGCCGGTCCCGTCGAACCGGAACAACGACAACCGAGGCGACCGTATGGCGAGTCCCGGCGCCGAAACGGGCCGTTCGAGCCGTCGTGACCCGCTCGACCGGCGGAATGACGGGCCTGTGCGTCACTACGTCGATCGAAGCACTGGAACCCCCGTGTCGGCAGACATACGGTCGTCCTGATCGGCATTCGGCAGGGTGTGCGCCGGCGGAGGGCCCGATCGCCGGTTCGAAGCGGCCCGGACGGTCAGTCGCGCCAGCCTCGGGCACGGATCGGCAGGCGATCCCGCCAGGACCGACCGTCGTGGCTGGCGACGAGGATCGCCCCCTCCCGCATGCCGGCGTCGGACACGCGCGCGATGTCGACACCGTAGTGATCCATCAACGCATCGATGATCGCGGCGCCGGCGGCCAGCAACGGTCCGCGTTTGGGATTGACCCCGAAGGTCGCGGTGAGCTCTGCCGCGGGCCGCGCCAGGATCGCATCGACCGCCTCCCCGAGGCGCGCTCTCGTCAGCTCGAGGTCGAGCGGACCGTCGCTCGTCACCCGCAACAGGTTCGAAGCCGTGCCACCGACGACCACCAGCTCGCTCGGCACCGATGACAGGGCGTCGTCGAGGGCCGCTGTCGCCGATGCCCGCATCACGTCATACGTCACCCTCGACACCGGGTCGGTCGTCGCGAATCGGGCGGTCAATCGATTGGAGCCGAGGCGCAGTCCCGCCGCGCGCGCCACGCCGTCCGCGGCCACGGCACAGAACTCCGAACTGCCGCCACCGATGTCCACGACGAGGGTCTCATCGGCGACGGGCCAACCCGATGTCACGCCGATGACCGTCAGATAGGCCTCCTCTTCGTGGCTCACCACGTACAGGGGCACGCCGCTCCTCTCCTCGACCTCGGCCACGATGCGCGCCGCGTCCGCCGCGCGGCGGATGGGCTCGGTGCCCATGAACGTGATCTCGCCCGCTCCGAGCGCACGCGCAACCGTCGCGTACCGTTCGAGCGTTTCGGCCAACTCGGTCCGGGCCACTTCGCCAAGGTGGGCCCGCTCATCGACCGCCGCGCCCAGCCCGAGGAAGGCCGATTCGTCGACGAGCGGCTTCAGCACGTGGCCGTCGATGGCGGCCACGAGGAGATGGACAGAGTTCGACCCGAGGTCGACCGATGCCCCGACGCGGCCGTGCCGACCGGTCACGCCCAGGTTCGCGGGTGAGGCGACGGTCACGCTCCGGGTCGGTCGCCGTCGGTCGGGCTGGTCGACGACGGGGCGGGTCGGCGCCGACGGGTCGACGGCGCCCTCGACGTACGCGGCTTGGTCGTCGAGCCGGCCGCTCGAGCCATGCCGCGCCGCTTCGTCGCCGGGGCAGCGGCCGGTGGCTTGGCGGCGGCGCCGGTCGCGGTCCCGCCGGCAGCGGCCGCCGTCGTGGCAGCGGGCTTGCGGGTGGCGGATCGCGTGGCACTCGCGGGCGTGCGCGTGGTCGCGGGATTGCGCGTGGTCGCGGGATTGCGCGTGGTCGCCGGCTTGCGCGTGATCGAGCTGGCCACACGTGCGGAAGCCTCGACTCCGGCCGCCGCCGGCGCGGTCACCTTCCGTGGGCGTCCACGACGTGGCGTCGTCGAACCGGTCGAAGCCGAGTCGGGCGACTTCGTCGCCGGCGGGCGGCCCCGACGCGGCTTGGTCTGCGACGCGGCCGTCCCCGCCGAGGACGCGCCCGATGATCGAGCGCGGCGCGACGGCGCCGGCGCACGGACCGGCGAGACCGCGGTCGCCGCGGTGATGGCGGCCGCGCCCACGTCACGAGCCGCATCGACGGCGGCCGCGCCGGCATCGGCCACCGCGGTCCGGGCTCGATCGCCGATCCGGCCGATCACGTCGGCGATCTCGGCTCCGGCCTTGGCCGCCTGGCGTCGGCGTTTCGCGACGGCCTTGCTGCCCTTGCTGGTCTCGGCCTTGGCCAGTTGGCGCAGCCGCTTCGCCTCGGTCGCGCGTGCCCTCTCGAGTTTGCGGCCGAGTTTGGTGAGGTCGCGGGTCGCTCGATCGGTCAGTGGCTCTGGCGCCGCGCGAGCGGCCGCGATAAGGTCCTGGGCGGCTCGGAGCACGTCGTCCGATACCGAGGATCCCGCCCCGCTGTGCGATGTCGTCGATTTCGGTGACTTCGCCATCACGCGCCTCCTTGGACAGACCGACCGGCGCTTTGCCGCGGCACGGAACGGTACCATCCCGTGGTCAACCCCGAAGGAGTCGCATGCCACTGGTCATGATCGGTCTGGGCGGTTTTGCGGGGGCGATCGCCCGCTACCTGGTGGATGGGGCCGTGGCCGAGCGGGCATCGGGCGCCTTCCCGTGGGGCACCCTCGTCGTCAACGTCTCCGGCTCGTTCGTCCTCGGCCTGCTGTTCGCGCTCAGCGCCGACCGGGCGGTCCTGCCCGCCGAGATCCGGGGACCGCTGCTCATCGGGTTCATCGGCGCGTACACGACGTTCTCCACGTACATGCTCGAGTCGTGGCGGCTCGTCGAATCGGGCGCCATCGGCCTGGCCCTGTTCAACATCCTCGGGTCGGTCGCGCTGGGCCTGGTGGCCGTGTTCCTGGGGCTGCTCGCCGGTCGCACGATATGAGGGCGATCGACGGCCCGGCGCTGCTCGCCCGGATCTACATCGGCGAGGCCGACCACCACGATGGACGCCCCCTGTACCAGGCCATCGTGGCGCTCCTGCGCGAGCGCGGCATCGCCGGCGCTACTGTCTTTCGCGGTATCGAAGGCTACGGCGCCAACGCCCACCTGCACACCACGAGGCTGCTGCGCCTGTCGGAGGACCTGCCGATCCTCATCGAGATCGTCGACCGCGAGGATCGCCTCCGGGCGGTCCTGAGCGAGCTCGACTCGATGATCGCCGATGGCTTGGTGACGCTCGAGCGCGTCGAGGTCCTCACCTACCGGGGACGTCCCACGGCGGATCGACCCGATCGTTAACACGGATTAACCCACCTGGGGCCACCCGGTTCACGTGCCGGCCCGACGCTCCTCCTGGAAACCGAGACGACACGTCCGAGCACGTCCGTGGCCGCTGCATGACGCGGCCGGACACCAGGAGGAACCCATCGCGTGATCACCCGATCGAAGCGCCTTGTCGCCGCCGCCCTGATGGCCGCGGTCGCCGTCGGTGCGTGCACCACATCCGGGACGACGCCGACCGTGGCGCCACCGTCCGCGGCGAGCTCCGCAGCATCGGCGCCGGCAGGGTCCGGGGTCCCGGTAGCCATCAGCGGCACCATCACGGTTTCCGGTTCGTCGACCGTCGAGCCGATCTCGACCGGTGTTGCAGAGCTGCTCAAGGAGACCAACCCGGGCTTCAACTACACCATCGAGGGACCCGGCACCGGTGACGGCTTCAAGCGCTTCTGCGCGGGCGAGACCGACATCTCGGACGCATCGCGCCAGATCAAGGCCGAAGGCGAGGCCGACGTGTGTGCCGCCAACGGGGTCGAGTACGTCGAGCTGCAGATCGCCTACGACGGCATCACCGTCATGACGTCGCCCGAGAACAGCGCCGTCGAGTGCCTGTCGTTCGTCGACCTGTACGCGCTGATCGGCCCGGAGTCGACCGGCTTCACGACCTGGAACGCGGCCCAGGCACTGGCCACCGAGCTCGGCTCGAAGGTCACCTTCCCGAGCGCAAGCCTCGACATCACCGGCCCGGGTGAGGAGTCCGGCACGTTCGACTCCTTCGTCGAGCTGGTCATCAAGCCGGCCGCCGACGCCCGCGAGCAGGACGACACCACGCGGCCGGACTACGTCGCGAGCTCCAACGACAACACCATCATCGAAGGCATCAGCGGATCGCCCAGCTCCCTGGGCTGGGTGGGCTTCGCCTTCGCCGAGGAGAACAAGGACAAGGTCAGCGAGATCTCGATCTCCAAGGAACCGGGCGGTGACTGCATCACGCCGACAACCGAGACGATCTCCGATGGCACGTACCCCATCTCCCGCTCGCTGTACATCTACGTCAACAAGGCCAAGGCCGCGGCCAACCCGGCCGTGGGGGCGTACGTGGACTACTACCTGGCGGACGGCACGATCTCCACGGTCCTCGAGACCGTCCCCTACGTGAACCTGCCGGCCGACGCTTTGACGGCCACCCGGTCGGCCTGGGAGGCCAGCAGGTGACGGTCGTTCCGGTAGGGTGACAGCCATGGACGAACACACGAGGGCAGCGTGACCGCCGCCGCCCCGAGTGGCAGCCGGTTGCGGGGCACGCCGACACGCCGACGCAACGAGGGCGCCGTCAAGGGCGTCCTCATCGCCGTGTCCGGCGTGTCGGTGCTCGTCAGCGCCGGCATCGTGCTGTCGCTCATCTTCGAGGCGATCCAGTTCCTCGGCAGCATCGAGCTCCCACAGCTATTCGCCGACGGCTGGTTCCCGCGCCGCGGGATGTTCTCCATCCCGACCGTGGTCGGCGGGTCGGTGATCGTCACCCTCATCGCGATGGCCCTGGCCGCGCCGATCGGCCTGGCCAGCGCCATCTACCTCGCGGAATACGCCCAGCCGCGGACCCGCAAGATCGTCAAGCCGATCCTCGAGGTCCTCGCCGGGATCCCGAGCGTCGTCCTCGGCTTTTTCGCCCTGACCATCATCAACCCGGTCATCGTGCGCGGCCTGTTCCCGGACGCCAAGGCGTCGACCCTGCTGGCCGCCGGCCTGGGCGTCGGGATCCTCATCATCCCCCTGGTCGCGTCGGTGTCGGAAGACGCCATGCGGGCCGTCCCGCAGTCGCTCCGTGAGGCCTCCTACGGCCTCGGCGCGCGACGCATCACCACGTCGCTGAAGGTCGTGGTGCCGGCCGCCGTGTCGGGCATCGTCGCGGCCCTCATCCTGGCCGCATCGCGGGCCGTGGGCGAGACCATGGTCGTCGCGCTGGCGGCCGGTGCGACGGCCGGATCGCTGTTCACCCTCGACCCGCTCGGCCCCGGCCAGACGCTGACCGGGGCGATGGCCTCGCTGGCAGCCGGCAGCGACAACGTCACCGGCGACAGCTCGGCCTTCCTGAGCCTGTTCTTCCTGGGCTTCCTGCTGTTCGTCATCACCCTCGGGCTCAACCTGCTCGGTGACGCATTCGTGCGACGCACGCGGCAGCGGTACTAGGAGCCCAACGGTGTCCACCACTCAGGCCGTCACGAACGCGACCGTGGCCGGATCGCTGCGGGGCAAGCGGATCGACGTCGTCGGCTACGTCTTCACCGGCCTGCTCCTGCTGAGCCTGCTGTTCACGCTGGCCATCGTCGCGGTGCTCGTCGGCGATCAGCTCCAGCGGGGCATGCCGGTCTTCCTCGAACGGGGCGGTGATTTCCTCGCCTCGCCGCTGTCGAGCCGACCGGACCGCGCTGGCGTGATCCAGGGCATCGTCGGCACGGCGATGCTCGGGGTGATGGTCGCGTTGCTGGCATTCCCGGTCGGCATCCTGACCGCGGTCTACCTCGAGGAGTACGCCCCGGCCAACCGGGTGACCCGCTTGATCGACGTCAACATCCGCAACCTCGCCGGCGTGCCGTCGGTCGTGTACGGCCTGCTCGGGCTGGCCGCCTTCGTGGCCTTCTTCTCGGCGCTCGGGATGGGCAACGGCCGCAACATCCTGTCGGGTGGGCTGACCCTGGCGGTCCTCATCCTGCCACTGGTGATCATCACCTCGGCCGAGGCGATCCGGGCGGTGCCGGACACCATCCGTGAGGCCGGCTACGGCATCGGGGCGTCGCGCTGGCAGGTCGTCCGCCAGCTCGTGCTGCCATCGGCCGCGCCCGGGATCCTGACCGGGACAGTGCTCGCCCTGTCCCGCGCGCTCGGCGAGACGGCGCCGCTCATCCTGGCCGGGGCAGTCCTCGGGTCATTCTCGACGGCCGGCGGCATCGACGACCTGTTCACCGGTCCGTACACAGCCCTGCCGATGATCGTGTTCGACTGGGCACGCAAGCCGCAGGAGGAGTTCCGCGCGCTCACCTCCGCCGCGATCCTCGTCCTGCTCGCGGTGACGATCCTGGCCAACGCCATCGCGATCTTCCTGCGCAACCGCTACGACCGCACATGGTGACGCTGCGCGAGCCGCGCACCCCCGACCCCACAGCCGAACCCGGAGATACGATGCTCTCGACCGCTGCCCCACCCGAGCCCAGCGTCCGTCCACCGGAGGCCCTCACCGTGACGACCTCGGTCCGCCCGTCGATCGACGGCGACCCGATCCCGGCCAGCCACGTCGCGCCTGTCCTCCGGCTCGATGGCCTGAGCTTCTACTACGGCGCCTTCCGCGCCGTGAAGGACATCTCGATCGACGTCGAGACCAATCGCATCACGGCCCTGATCGGACCGTCCGGCTGTGGCAAGTCGACGCTGCTGCGCACGATCAATCGGATGAACGACCTCATCCCGAACACCCGGGTCGAGGGCAGCGTGCGCTTCCACGATGAGGACCTGTACGCGCGCTACGTCGATCCGGTCGAGGTCCGTCGACGCATCGGCATGGTGTTCCAGAAGGCGAACCCGTTCCCCAAGTCGATCTACGACAACGTCGCATTCGGCCCGCGGCTCAACGGGTTCAAGGGCGATCTCGACGGGCTCGTCGAGTCGAGCCTCCGCCGAGCCGCCGTGTGGAACGACGTCAAGGACAAGCTCAGGCAGTCCGCCCTGGCGCTGTCGGGCGGCCAGCAGCAGCGGCTGTGCATCGCCCGGGCGATCGCCACCGAGCCCGAGGTCATCCTCATGGACGAGCCGTGCTCGGCGCTCGATCCGCGGGCGACCCTCCAGATCGAGGAGCTGATGGCGCAGCTCAAGGAGAACTACACGATCGTCATCGTGACCCACAACATGCAACAGGCGGCCCGGGCGTCCGATCGGACCGTGTTCATGAACATGGCCGACGACCGAGCCGGCTACGTGGTCGAGCAGGATGCGACCGTGACGATCTTCACCGATCCGGCCAACCAGATGACCGAGGACTACGTCTCGGGCAGGTTCGGCTGACGTGGCGGACGTGACCGGACCGGACGACACCCTCCAGGACGAGCCCCGGCGCGACGGTGGCGCACCTCTCGCCCGGCGCGACGCACTCGACCTCCAGGAAGGCGAGATCAAGGACGCGGTGCTGCGGATGGGCGCCCTCGTCGAGGAAGCGATCCGTCGGGCGGCGCGCTCGCTGGTCGACCACGACGCCGAGCTCGCGCTCGACGTCATCAAGGCCGACACTCGCATCAACGACGCCCAGCGCGCGGTGTCGCGGCTCATCAGCGTCGCCATCGCGACCCAGAACCCGGTGGCTCGCGACCTGCGCTATCTGATGACGCTCGACCACGTGACCTACGAGCTCGAGCGGATCGGCGATCACGCGTCGTCGGTCGCAAAGCAGGTGCGCAGGCTCGCTCCGGAGCCACCGCTCGCTGATTACGTCCAGCTGCCGGCGATGGCCGAGCAGGCCGCCGTGCTCGTCCACGGCGTGCTGCGGGCGCTCGTCGATGTCGATCCGATCGCCGCCCGCGAGGTGGCAGCACTCGACGACGAGATCGACCGGCTGTATCACGCCACCTTCGACGAGGTCGTCGAGCTGATGCGCCAGGATCCGGCCAACGTCGAGCGCGGGACGCGGATCATCATCGCGTCGCATTACCTGGAACGGATCGGCGATCGCTCGACCAACATCGCCGAGGACATCGTCTATCTCGTCACCGGCGACGTCGAGGACCTCAACCCGTGACCGACCGGCGTCCGATCCGGGTGCTGTTCGTGTGCACCGGCAACTCGGCCCGCAGCATCATGGCCGAGGCGCTGTTGCGGCGCTACGGTGGCGACCGCTTCGAGGTCCACAGCGCGGGCACCCACCCGAGTGTCGTCAACCCGCTGACCCTGCGGGTCCTCGGCGAGGCCGGCATCGACGCGTCGTGGGCGCGCTCCAAGTCGGTCGATGGGCTCCTCGGCCAGTCATTCGACTACGTCATCACGGTGTGCGACCAGGCACGCGAGGCCTGCCCCGTGTTCCCAGGCGCTGCCGAGACCCTGCACTGGGGCTACGATGATCCGGCGGCAGTGACCGGGACCGAGGAGGAGCAGCTCGTGGCGTTTCGGCAGGTGCTCACGGCGATGGGTCAGCGGATCAGCCGGTTCGCGAACCTCAGCGACGGGGTGACGGCCTGACATGGAACTCCACCTGCTGCGCCATGCCCATGCCGGCGACCCCGACGCGTGGGGCGGACCCGACGCCGCGCGGCCGCTGAGCCCCAGGGGCCGCGAGCAGGCGGAGGCGCTCGCGGCGCACCTGGGCTCGATCGGGTTCATGACCGACGTCATCCTCACGTCGCCGAAGGTGCGCGCGCGGGAGACGGCGGACATCGTCGCCGACCGGTTCGGATGGACGGTCGAGATCGAGGACCGCCTCGTGGGTGGCGAGGCTGACGTGGACACGATCGAGGCCATCCTCAGCGACGCGGGCAACCCGGATCGGGCGATCCTGGTCGGTCACGATCCCGAGTTCAGCGACATCCTGGCCGACCTCATCGGCACCGATACCGTCCCGATGCGCAAGGGAGCGATGGCTCGGATCGAGGTCGACCGGCCATTGGAACCCGGTGGCGGGACGCTGCGCTGGCTGCTACCGCCTGACGCGGTCAGGCCTGCGCGGTAACGGTCCGGGCTTTCGCGGGGCGCGGCGTCGGGGTTCGGCGGGTCAGGTCGCTGACCGGGATGAGCCCACCGGGCGCGAACCCACGGGCGATCGCACCGACGCGCTCCGCGACGTCTGGTGCCAGCCGGTA
>DAIUES010000071.1:0-10475 GCA_036844985.1 Candidatus Limnocylindrales bacterium | reverse complement strand
GTGCACAGGCGCAGGCCGGACATGTGGATGAGCGCCCGCAGGTTCGTCGTCATGACCAGGTTGGTGCGGGCCGCGTTGGGGAACACGAACCGGGCGTCCTCGCCGGGCAGGCCGGCCTCGAGCATCTCGCCGTACAGCCCGAGGGCGCCGTCGATCTGCTCCTCGTAGCGCTCCCGGAGGGTGGGGTCGCCCTCGGCGATCGAATGCGGCAGCATCGTCGCTGCGCCCTTGAACTTGACGTAGCGCTGGCTCTGCTGGTCGAACGCGACGCCGGCCCGATGGCGCACGAGCTGGTGGGACAGGGTGCGCGACACCCCGCTGATGCCGAACGTGAACACGACGTGTTCGATCGTCGAGCCATGGCCCGACTCGATGACGGACGAGATGAGCTTCTGCATCTTGAGCGGGTCGAAGTCCCCGGTCACCGCCCGCTCGAAGATCTCCTCCGGCGCCTGCTCCGAGTAGCAGGTCCGGCAGGCGGTGTAGATGACCGGCACGTAGAACCGCTCGACGATGTCGCGGTCGGGGAACAGCAGCGTCGCCTTCATCCCGAGGTCGCGGCGCCCCGGGTTCTTCGGGATTCCGGTCTTGTCGCGGGTCGGGGCGAGCACGTCGGTCATCGCGGCGTCAGTCTAGCCCAGCGGGACGTCGTGGGCCGGCGCGGAGCCATCGCCCGCCGGCGCGGTCACTTCGAGCGCATAGGCGACGACCTCATCGAGCGTCATCGCCGCGCCTTCGGCCCCGAACCGGTCCAGCTCCTCGGGCGACAGGACGCTCCGCGGCGACGGCGCGTTGAACTGGTCGTACGTCTCCTCGACATAGGTGGCCAGTGTCGTGCCGCTGGTCCGCTGGAGGTTGCGCGCCGCTCCGTACAGGCGTCCGGCGCGAGGCGCATCGCTCGACGCCGCCGCCAGGGACGCCAGGTCGTCGAGGACGAGGGTGATGCCGGCGACGTCGCCTGCATCGCGGAACTGGCGGAGCGATCCGGCCGCATGGTCGGTGGCGTCGGCCAAGGCGCCGTCGGAAATCTCGGTGAGGGCCAGCATGTGGAGCGACCAGGCTTCCATGGTCCGGTCGCCCGACGCCCGGTGGAGGGCGAGTGACTCGAGGTACCAGCGCCTGGCCGGCGCCCTGCTCGCGGTGAAGTAGTGGTAGCTGCCGAGGGCCCACAGGATGTTTCCCTCGCCGGCTCGGTCGCCGATCTCCCGATACAGCGCGAGGGCCTCCTCGAGCCTCGCCCGGCCTTCATCGAACGACGGCGCCTTCTGCGCCTCGCTCAGCTTCTCCGGCGCGAGGCCCATGAGCGGCAGGATCTTGGCGTATGCATCGTTATACAGCGCGTTGGCGATCTCGCCCTTGTCGCCGAGCTCGCGCCAGATGGCGAGCGCTTCCGCGTACCAGCGCGCCGCAGCGGGATGATCGGCTTGCCAGTAGGCGACGCCGCCGATGGCCTCGGCAAAGCGGGCCCGCAGGACCGGCTCGAGCGTCCAGTGCTGCTCGGCCATGGCATCGAGTCTGGTCCGCGCCTCGCTGAGATAGCCGCGCTTCTGCCAGAACCGCCACAGGGCGAAGGCCAGCCGGGCTCCGACCTCCGGGGCCGGCGTGGCGACCGCCCAGTCGAGCGCGGCGCGCATGTTGTCGTGCTCGCGCTCCAATCGGTCGAGCCAGGCGCGCTGGTCCGCGCCGCCCAGCTCGGGTGCCGCGCGCTCGGCCAGCTCGAGGTAGGCCAGTCCATGCCGCTCGGCGATCGCATCGGTCTCGCCCGCGGCAGCCAACTGTTCCGCGGCGTACTCGCGGATCGTCTCGAGCATCGTGAAGCGCGGATCCGCGGCGCCGTCATCGACCCGGACGAGGCTCTGGTCGACCAGCGCGCCGAGCACGTCGACGACGTCCTCCCCGAGGTCGTCGGCCGGGCCGCACACCCGTTCCGCCATCTCCAGCTCGACGCCGCCACGGAACACCGACAAGCGCGCCATGAGCCGCTTGGCCGGCGGATCGAGCAGATCGACGTTCTAGTCGATCGCGTCGTGCAGCGTCTGCTGCCGTTCGGGCAGATCACGCGCACCCGCGGTCAGCAGGGCGAGGTGATGCTCGAGCCGGGCGAGGATCTGGTCCGGCGTCAGCAGCTTGACACGGGCTGCGGCCAGCTCGATCGCCAGCGGCATGCCGTGCAGTCGGGCGGCGATGCCGGCGACCGCGGGCGCATTCGCGTTCGTGACCGCGAAGCCCGGCCGGACCGCGCCGGCGCGGGCGATGAACAGGCGGACCGCCTCGAACTGGTTGAGCGCCGCGAGGTCGAACTCACGGAGCCCCCGCGGCAGGTTGAGCCGCTCGATCTCCGATAGGCGGCTCGTGTCCGGCGGCGCCGGCAGGCCCGGGACCGGGAGCTCCTGTTCGCCGCTCACCCGCAGGGCGATGCGGGTGGTCACGAGGACCGTCACGTACGGACAGCGACGGAGCAGGTCGGCCACCACCGGTCCGGCAGCCACGACCTGCTCGAAGTTGTCGAGCACGAACAGCATCCGCCCCGTCCCGATGTGTTCGGCGAGGGTCTCGAGCTGGCGGCGATTGTCGGCCAGCCCGAGCGTTCGGGCGATGGTCGGCGCGACGAGATCCGGGTCGCGCACGGGTTCGAGCGCGACGAACCACACGCCGTCGGGATAGTCATCCGCGGCCGCCGCCGCGATCTGCAGCGAGAACCGGGTCTTGCCCGTCCCGCCGGGCCCGGTGAGCGTCAGCAGGCGGGTCTTGCGGAGCAGCGCGAGGGCCTCGACGAGCTCGTGGTCGCGACCGACGAAGGTCGTCAGCTGGGTCGGCAGGTTGTTCGGGTGCGCATCGAGCGAGCGCAGGGCCGGGAAGTCGGATGGCAGCCCATCGATGACCAGCTGGCTGAGGCGCTCCGGTTCGCGGAGGTCCTTGAGCCGGTGCTCGCCGAGGTCGCGCAGACGGACGCCGTCGGGCAGGGCGTCGGCCACCAGCCCGCGCGTCGCATCACTCAGCAGGACCTGGCCGCCGTGGGCCACCCCGGCGACCCGGGCGGTCCGATTGATCGCATAGCCGACGACGTCCGTCCCGCTCGACTCGATGGCGCCGGTATGCAGGCCCATCCGCACCCGGACCAGACCGTCGTCGGGCCACGGCTCGGCGGCGATGGCGCGCTGGGCGTCGACGGCGGCCGCCACGGCCTCCGGGGCGCCACGGAAGATCACGAAGAAAGAATCGCCCTCCGTCCCGTGCTCGTAGCCGCCGTGCGCGGCGAACGCGGCCCGGAGCAGGGCACGATGGCGCTCGCGGACGTCACGGTAGGGGCCGGTGCCGAGTGCGAGCTCGATGCGGGTCGAGCCCTCGATGTCGCTGAACAGGCAGGTGACGGTGCCGGTCGGCGGGCCGGGGGACGGCGGCATGCGGTGGGCCCGCTCAGTGCCGGTCGGCTTCGGTCAGGTCACGCAGCCGCTCGGCGAGGCCGCGCAGGATCGCCAGGGCGACCCTCGGCTGGTCCATCACCACCGCGTCGAAATCCCAGCTTGCGAGCGCCAGGCAGATCGTCGGCGCATCGGCCACGACCTGCGCCACGCGCGGGCGCTGATCGAGCACCGACAGCTCCCCGAAGAAGTCGCCCGGTCCGAGCGTCGCAAGCGTGCGCCCGTCACGGACGACCCGAACCTGGCCGCTGGCGACCAGGAAGAAGCCGGTGCCCACCTCGCCCTGGCGGGCGATCACGTCGCCCGGCCCGAAGGCGACCTCGATCGTGCGTTCGGCGATGTGGGCGAGGCCCTCGGCGTCGACGCCGGCGAGCAGCAGCGCACCCGCCAGCAACTCGGTCCGGTGATCGTGCGTCAGCGTCATCGCGGCTGATGCTGCGCCGCGCGGCCGGGAGCGTCAAGGTCGGCGCCCGGCACATCGCCGGGCACATCGCCCGGCGATGCCACCTTCCCGTGACGACGTCGGCGTGGCACGATGCGCACGATGGCTGACCGGGACGAACTCATCGACGCGATCGCGGGCTTCACGTTGTTCGCCGACCTGACGTCGCCCCAGCTCGAGGCCGTCATCCACATCTTCGACGAACGGCTGTTCGCGGCCGGCGAACGGGTCCTCCATCAGGGCCTGTCGGGGATGGGCTTCTTCGTCATCGTCGACGGCGAAGCCATCGTCGCCATCGACGGCCACGAGCGGGCCAGACTCGCTCGGGGCGAGTTCTTCGGAGAGGTCTCGATCCTGCTCGGCGTCCCGACCATCGCCGACGTCATCGCCGCCCACCAGCTGCGCTGCCTCGTGCTGGCGGGCAACAGGGTGGAGGACTTCCTCGTCGCCAATCCGCGGGTCATGTTCCGCATCCTCCAGGCACAGGCTCGACGCTTGCGTGCGGCGAACCGATGGAGCAGCTGACGGGCCCGAACCGGCCGTTCCCACCGGGCGAGTACCCAGTCGTCGTCATCGGTTCCGGGCCGGGCGGGCTCCAGGTGTCATACGCGCTGCGGCGGATCGGCCTCGATCACGCGGTCCTGTCGGCCGACCCGTCGCCCGGCGGCATGTTCCGGCGCTGGCCGTTCTTCCAGCGCCTGCTGTCGTGGACCAAGCCCCACGCGCCGGCACCACGCGGGTCCCGGGCGTACGAGCGCTACGACTGGAACAGCCTGCTCGCCGACGAGCCGGAGGCGCGGGCGTTGCAGCCCGACCTGATGGACGGCTCGTCCTATTTCCCGTCCCGTCCGGAGATGGAGGCCAACCTCGCCCGGTTCGTCGAGCGGACCGGGCTGGCCATCCGCTACGACTGCCGCTGGACCGCCACCCGCCAGGTCGAGGACGAGCGCGGGCCGGGCTTCGTCGTGACCACCACCGATGGGGAATATCGCGCGAGGGCGCTGGTCATCGCGGTCGGGGTCGCCGAGCCGTACACGCCGCCGGGCACCGGGATGGACCTGACCCACCACTACGCCGACGTCCGGCCGGTCGAGTCGTATGCCGATCGACGGGTGATGCTGCTTGGCAAGCAGAACTCCGGGTTCGAGCTTGCCACCGGCCTGCTGCCGTGGGCACGCCAGATCGTCCTTGCGTCGCCATCGACCGCCCACCTGTCGGTCGAGACGCGGTCCCTGGCAGGGGTCCGGGCTCGCTACGTCCAGCCGTACGAGGACCACATCCTGGGCGGCGGGGTGTCGATCCTCGATGCCGCGCTGGACCGCATCGAACGGGTCGAGGGTGGGGATGGGGCACTGGCCGTCTATCTCCGACGGACCGACGGCGCCGGCGACCTGACCGTCGAGGTCGATGACGTCATCGCCGCGACCGGCTTCACGGCACCGCTCGAGGACTTGCCGGCGATCGGTTGCAGCGTCAGCGGACGGAGCCGGCTGCCGTTGCTCACGCCGTGGTGGGAGAGCACGACGTTGCCGGGCGTGTCGTTCGCGGGCACGATCGGCCAGAGCGCCAAGGGTCTGGTCAAGCACGGCGTACCGTCCAACTCCGGCGGCGTCCACGGCGCTCGCTACAACGCCCGGGTCCTCGCCCGCCACCTCGCCGCAACCACGTTCGCGATGGCGGCGCCACGTCCGCCGGTCGCGCCGGACGCGCTGGTCGACGCGGTGACGACCGAGCTTGCCGAAGCCCCCGAGCTGTGGCACCAGCGTGGCTACCTCGCCCGCGTGTTCACCGTGGACGCGACCGCCGGCCTGGTCGATGACGGGGTGCAGCCGCTGACCCACGTGCTCGATGCCGGAGGCGACGATGCCCTCGCGGTCACGCTCGAATCGGACGGCACCGGCGCGATCTACCCGGTGCTGTACACCCGCATCGGGGGCCAGATCCGGGAGCGCACCCTCGAGACCGACCCGTTGCTCCGATTCGACCTTCCGGAGACACGCGCGACCATCGCGACCATCGCCGCCGAGGTCGTGCCGAGCATCCGCCGCGCACGGGCGTCCTGAGGCGTACCCGCCCGAGTCGCTACACGAGGTCGCGCGGGATCCGTTCGGACCAGCGTCGCTCGAAGAATCGCGCACCATCGACGTCGACCTCGAGCTCCACCTGCAGGTCGAAGTCGGTCGCGCTGCTCGACTGGCGGGCACGCGCCCGGATCTCGATGGGGGTCAGCGCCCCGGCGCGCTCCGCCTCTCGCTCCTGCCAGCGATAGACCACGTCGGCGTCCAGTTCGGCCCGCGCGGGATCGTCGTCCCGGGCGGTCATCCGCAGGGTCTCTGCCGCATACAGCCGACGCCCGTCGGGCACGATGTCCTCACCGCCATCGTGGACGTGGACCGTCACCGACCGGCCGATGACGTCCTCCTCGATCCGCCACACCGGCGCGTCGGCCACGGCCGGGCCATGCCCGTCGGCCGCGTCCGCCGCGGGCCAGTGCAGATCCGGCGGGTCGGTCCGAAAGGCGGGCACCGGCGCGTCCCCCGCGCCACCGGCCGGGGGCACGACCGGCAGCTCGAGACGCGACGGGCGGTCCGGACCACGGTGGATGCCGAACCTGGCCGGCAGCGGCGATGGCCACAGCACCGGCCACATCGACGACGCGAGCGCCACCCGGATGCGGTGGCCCGGCAGCCATCGATAGCCGGCCGTTCGGAGCGGTACCCGGACCTCCTCGACGCGACCCGGCACGATCGGCCGCGGCGTGATGTGTGACTCCCGGTGGGTCAGGTTCAGGACGCCGCTGCTGACCAGTGCCGACGTGCCGTCCGGGGCGACGTCGGACAGGCGCACGGCCAGGGTCGCGACCGGCGCGTCGACCTCGATGTGGACGACCGCCTCGGGCACGCCGAGCACCTCGATGGCGCCGTCGAGCGGATCCGTGGTGTAGGTCGGGCCGGCGATCTCGTCGGGACGCAGGTCGCGGGCGAGACCGTTCGGGGGACCGCCCGCGCCCCACGACAGCGGGCCGCGGGTGCCGGTCGTGGGTCGATGCCGGAAGTGGTCGATCCCGGCTCCGGCGCCGGTCGCGGCCGCGCCTCCTGCGGCGTCCGCCCGATCCAACGCGGATAACGTGCCGTCACCGAACGACCACGTCTGGACGGTCGTCGCGGGGTGCGGATAGGCCGTCGCCGCGCGCCACCGACCGGGCAGTGCAGCCGGGAACGGCTCCGGCGGTGCGTACTCGTGCTCGAACCACACGATCGGTGGCTCGGCCGCCCAGCCGTTGTCGATGCCCCGCAGGTGGTGGTCGAAGAAGCGCGTGATCTCATGCAGCTCGTCGAGGTTCGGGCCGGGCGCGGCGGCGTGTGGCCACGAATGGACCCAGTTGCCGACGAGCGTGTGCGATGGGGCAGGGCAGTGGGCCTGCATCCGGAACGCCGGATCGACGTAGGAGTCGTGCCAGCCGCCGATGTTGAGGATGGCCGCCTCGATCGCGTCGTAGTCCGGCGCGAGGGAGCCCTGCCGCCAGTAGGCGCCGTCGGTCTGGTGGCGGAGCCAGGCGAACAGCCACGGTGGCGTCGCGTCGAGGCGGGCCAGCCATTCGGACCGCCAGCCCGCGCCACGGAACGAGGCGTCGGGCGGCATCGCGTTCATCGCGACCTGGCTGACCGCGTACTGGGACAGCTCGCTGACCGTCAGGCAGCCGCCGCGGTAGTGGACGTCATCGAGGTAGCGGTCGTCGGTGGCCATCACCGGGACGATGGCCCGCAGGTGCGGCGGGCGCAGGGCTGCCACCTGGATCGCGCTGAAGCCACCGTACGAGATGCCCCACATCCCGATCGCCCCACTCGACCACGGCTGGGCCGCCAGCCACTCCACGACGTCGTAGCCGTCGCGCGTCTCGTCCGCGGTGTACTCGTCGAGCGCGACGCCGGCCGAGGAGCCCGTGCCCCGCACGTCGAGCCGGCACAGGACGTAGCCCCGGGCCGCGAACCACTCGCCGCGGGTCCCGTCGGCCGCTCGCCGCCAGTTGTCCTTGCCGTACGGGATCATCTCGAGGATGGCCGGGAAACGATCGGGGTCGTCGCCGCCGCGCGGGACGGGACGCCAGATGTTGGCCGACAGCTCGACCCCGTCTCGGGCGGCGATGCGCACGTCCCAGTCGACGACGACCTCGTGGCGCACGGCGGCGGCCGGTCGCGCGTCGCCGCCCAGTCGCGGATCGGTAGCGGTCACGACGGGGAGTCTATGGCCACGCGGCCCGCGATCACGGCCCCGCCCACGTCGTGCGACGATGCGGCCATGGAGCGCATCATCCGCCGCTCGCGCCGGGTCGCCTACGAGAACCCGTGGATCACCGTCTGGCACGACGAGGTGACCCACCCCGATGGCAGCGATGGCATCTACGGGGTCGTCCATTTCGACAACCTGGCGGCTGGCGTGCTGGCCATCGATGGCGAGGACCGCATCGTGCTGGTCGGACAGCATCGCTACACGCTGGGCGAGGAGTCCTGGGAGATCCCCGAAGGCGGCGTGTCGCCCGCCGAGACCCCGCTCGTCGGCATCCAGCGCGAGCTGCGCGAAGAAACCGGCCTGACCGCGACGGACTGGCGGGAGCTGTGCCGGCTCGACCTGTCGAACTCGGTGACCGACGAGCGGGCGATCCTGTTCGTCGCGACCGGGCTGCGCCACGGCGAGGCAGCCCCCGAGCCGAGCGAATCCCTCGAGCGGCTGTGGGTGCCGTTCGGCGAGGCGGTCGAGATGACCCTCGACGGGCGCATCCGCGACGTCCTCAGCGTGGTCGCCATCCAGCGCCTGGCGCTCGAGCGGGCCAGGACGGGCGCCGGCCGATGAGTCGATCGGGCGACGAGGCACGCGACCGTGGTCGGGACACCGCCCGGGACGAGTGGGACGTCGTCGTCGTCGGGCTGGGCGCGCTCGGCAGCGCGGCCGCCTACTGGGCCTCGCTGCGGCCCGGGGTCCGGGTCCTCGGCCTCGAGCAGTTCGAGCTCGGCCACGCCAACGGCGCCTCGGCCGACCACAGCCGGATCATCCGACTGTCGTACCACCGCCCCGACTACGTCCGGTTGGCGAAGCGTGCCTACGAGACATGGGCGGCCGTCGAGGCGGAGGGCGGCGAGCGCATCGTCACCGTCACCGGCGGGCTCGACCTGTGGCCCGCCGATCCGGCCATCGCCCAGACCGACTACACCGACAGCCTGACGGCCGAGGGTGTGCCGTTCGAGCTGCTCGATGCGGCCGAGGTGATGCGTCGCTGGCCGCAATGGCGGCTGGCCGACGACGTGAACGCGATGTGGCAGGCACAAGGTGGTCTGGCCGATCCGTATCGGGGCAACGCCGCCCACCGCGCCCTTGCCACCGCGCACGGAGCGACGCTCCTGGGGCGCACGCCGGTGACCGCGATCCGATCGATCGGCGGTGCCTGCGAGGTGGACGCCGGCGGGCGGACCCATACGGCGGGGCGGGTCATCCTCACCGCCGACGCGTGGACCAACGAGCTCCTCGCCTCGTTCGATCGGCGGCTGCCGCTGACGGTGACCAAGGAGCAGGTCACCTATTTCGCGGCGCCCGACCCCGATGCATTCGCGCCCGACCGATTCCCGGTCTGGATCTGGATGGACGAACCGTCGTTCTACGGCTTTCCGACCTACGGCGAGGCGGGCCCCAAGGCCGCCCAGGACTGTGGCGGCGAGGTCACGACCCCCGCCACCCGCACGTTCGATCGCGACGAGGCGGCGTACGGCCGCGTCCACGACTTCCTCGAACGCCGTCTGCCGGGCGCCATCGGCCCGGACATCCTGACCCGGACCTGTCTCTACACGCTGACCCCGGATCGTGACTTCGTGGTCGACCGGCTGCCCGAGGCCCCGGGGGTCCTGGTCGGCCTGGGTGCGGCCCACGGCTTCAAGTTCGCCAGCGTCCTCGGCCGCATCCTCGTCGAGCTGGCGCTCGACGGCTCCACGCCATCGGCCGGCGACATCGGCGCCTTCGGCATCGATCGGCCCGTCCTCCGGGAGATCGATCCGCCGACGTCGTGGATGGTCTGACCGAAGCGACGAACGCTGACGCGTACCGCGGTCCGCGATTTGCACGCAACGGAACCCTGTGCCACCGTACCGCCACCGCGACCGGCGATGGTGAGGCTGGCAGACGGTTGGTTGGCGGCCCGGCGAGGGAGGGTCGCGTGGAGGAGGATCCGATGCGTTCGTCGACCCGCGTCCGCACGCTGCGGACGCTTGCTGCGGCAGCCCTGACCGGGGCGTTGCTGTTGCCCGCCGCCGCGCCGGCGGCAGCCCAGGCGGACACCGTGCTGCGGGTGGGCACGACCCAGGACCTCGATTCGATGAACCCGTTCCAGACCGCGCTCGTCGTCGGGTTCGAGGTGTTCACCCTCAACTACGACCTGCTCGTGAACTTCGGTCCCGATCTCGAGCCCGTCCCGGGCTTCGCCGAATCGTGGTCGCAGTCGAGCGACGGCCTGACCTGGACGTTCAAGATCCATGACGGGATGACCTGGTCCGACGGCAAGCCGGCCATCGCCGAGGATGCCCGCTGGACGCTGCAGCTCGTCCTTGACGCGCTGGCCACCGAAG
>DAIUES010000070.1:0-10546 GCA_036844985.1 Candidatus Limnocylindrales bacterium | reverse complement strand
CCGAGGATAGCGCCGGACCGCCATCATGGGGCCCGATGCGCATCGCCGATTTCGCCTTGGAGCGCTACTTCGCCCGCTGGGAGTTCGCGGTCGACCACCTGCTGTGTGCGTCTGACGTGCAGGGGTTCCCGATGCACGACCTCCTCGAGCTGGCGGACGACGAGACCCGGGCGTATTGGGAGGCGATGACCCTCGGCTACACCGAGTCGACCGGGCACCCCGCATTGCGCGCGGAGATCGCCGGTCTGTACGACGGGCTCGATCCCGACGAGGTGCTCGTCTTCGCCGGCGCCGAGGAAGCCATCTTCTGCCTGGTCAACGTCCAGCTCGGGCCGGGCGACCACGCAATCGTGACGTGGCCGGGCTACCAGAGCCTGTATGAGGTCGGTCGGGCGGCCGGCGCGGTCGTGACGCTCCACGAGCTGCGCGAGGACGCCGGCTGGGCCATCGATGTCGATCGGCTGCGCGCGCAGGTCCGGCCGACCACCAGGCTCATCGTCGTCAACGCGCCGCACAACCCGACCGGGATGCTGCCCGATCGCGCGACGTTCGATTCCGTGGTGGCCATCGCCGACGAGGCGGGCGCGGTGCTCCTGATGGACGAGGTCTATCGCTACCTCGAGTTCGACCCCCGCGATCGGCTCCCGACCGGGGCCGACGCCACGGCCCACGGCGTCTCGCTCGGGGTCATGTCGAAGTCGTTCGCGATGGCCGGCCTGCGCATCGGCTGGCTGGCGACGCGCGACCGCGAGCTGCTCGACCGGTGCGCGCGGTTCAAGGACTACACCACGATCTGTTCGGCGGCGCCGTCGGAGATCCTCGCCCTCATCGGGTTGCGGGCGCGCGACACCGTGCTGGCGCGCTCGAACGCGATCGTCGCCACCAACCTCGAGCGGCTCGATGCGTTCTTCGAGGCGTGGGGCGATCGCTTCGCGTGGGTCCGTCCGCGGGCGGGCTCGGTCGGCTTCCCGCGGCTGACGGTGCCGGGCGTGGCGATCGACGACTGGGCGGCGGGGCTGGTCGAGGCCGAGGGCGTGCTGTTGCTGCCCGGCTCTCAGTTCGGCTTCGGCGGCAACCATTTCCGGCTGGGCTTCGGCCGGACCGACCTGCCCGAGGCGCTGACGCGGCTGGAGGCCTACGCGGAGCGCACGTTGCGCTGACCGAGCGGGACGGGCACCTATACTCGCAACCCCGTCCGGACCTCCGTCGTCGGCCGCCAAGGAGTCACCGACCGCCCGATGTCGTCGCTCGTCGCCATGGTCACGGTGAGCCTCCGCCGTTCCCGGGCCGCCTGGCCGATCGTGGCCGCGGCGGGCCTCATCTGCCTGCTTGCCACGACCCTGCTGGCCGCCGCGCCGATGTACGCGAATGCCGTGGCGATCGCCGGCCTCCACCGGGTCGTGACCGACGCGCCCGTCGCCGACGCGAACGTGTCGGTCGCCTACCGGATCGATCCATCCGCGGCGGATGCCTTCGACGCCACGGTCGAGGCCGAGCTCGGGCGCGCCCTCGGCGGGATCGGCGGAACCATCACCCGGTTCGGGCGGTCCGACAGCTTCGACCTGCCCGGCCAGCCGCCAGGCCCGCTGACCGATCTGGTCGACATCGCCTTCGCCGAGGGCATCGAGGACCATGCGACGCTGGTCGATGGGGCCTGGCCGCTCGACGTCACGGCCGGGGCTGGTGGCGGGGACGGGTCGGTGCCCGTGGCGATCGCCGAGCAGGCCGCCGCGCCGCTCGGGCTGTCGGTCGGCGACGAGCTCACCCTCGGGAGCCGGATCGAGCCGACGTTCGTGCTCCCGATCCGGATCGTCGGCGTGTTCCGGATGCGCGACGTCGCCGACCCGTACTGGTGGGACGACCAGCAGCTGGTCGAGGGCGTCGTGACCAGCGAGCGGTTCGCGACCCACGGTCCGTTGGTCACGACCCGCGCCAACGTCCTCACTCGAGCGACGATCAACCGCACGCTCCTGACCTGGCACGCGGTGCCGGATGTCGGGGCGCTCCCGCTCGACGGGACCGGCGAACTGGCACGGCGGGTGCAGGCCATCAAGCCACGGATCGAGGCGGCGGCCGGCGTGACGGGCGTGACCGTCGAGACCGGCCTGCCGGACATCCTCGCCCGGGCCGATCGCGCCCTGCTCGTGAGCCGGACGGGCGTGCTCATCCTCACCCTGCAGTTCGTGGTCCTGGCCGCCTACGCGGTGCTGCTGAGCGCCGCCCTGCTGGTCGAGCACCGCCGGGTCGATACGGCCATGCTCCGCTCCCGCGGTGCAGGGCCGGCGCGGATCGGCGTGCTGGCGCTCATCGAGGGCCTGCTGCTGACGGTCCCGGCGGCACTGGCAGGGCCGTGGATCGCGGCCGTGGCGCTGCGTGCCTTCAACGTGGTCGGTCCGCTGGCCGACATCGAGCTGCCGATCGTGCCGGTCGTGTCGGCCGAGGCCTATGGCGCGGCGGGCATCGCGGCAGCCGCCTGCCTGGTGGCGTTGCTGCTGCCGGCCCTGCCCCGGGTGCGCTCGTTCACGGCGGTCCACGGCAGCGTGGCCCGCGCCGACACGATGTCGTTGGGCAACCGGCTCGGGCTCGACGTCGCGCTGCTCGCGGTCGCCGGCCTCGGGCTGTGGCAGCTCCGCCTGTATGGGGCGCCGCTCACGCGCTCGGTCCACGGCTCGCTCGGGATCGACCCGCTGCTCGTGGCCACCCCGGCCATCGGCTTCCTGGCCGGAGCGATCGTGGCGTTGCGCCTCGTGCCGCTGCTGGCCGGCATCATCGAGCGGGTGACCGCCCGTGGTCGGGGCCTCGTGTCGGCCCTCGGTGCGCGACAGCTGTCACGCCGACCGCTCCGCTACACGCGAGCCGCGCTGCTGCTGATGCTGGCGATGTCGATGGGCGTCTTCGCCATCACCTACACCGGGACGTGGACCGCCTCCCAGCGCGATCAGGCGGCGTACCAGGTCGGTGCCGACGCGCGGGTGGTCCCGGGCCGCCAGGTCACGAGCGCGCCGCGCTGGACGCTCGAGCAGACGTACGCGTCGATGGCGGGGGTCGCCGCGCACATGCCGGTCGATCGGGAATCCGTCTCGGTCGCCGGTGCCGACCGCAACGGCCAGATCGTCGGCCTTGATGCCGCCCGCGCCGCCGACATCGTGCGCATCCGACCCGACCTCGCGTCAACGCCGCTGGCCGACCTGCTGGCGCCGCTGGCCGCATCCCGACCGACGCCCGTGCTGCTGCCGCTGCCCGGAGAGCCGCGCCGCCTGCGGCTCGACGTGTCGCTGGCGATCGCCGCGCTCGTCGGGCCCGGGGTCGATCCGGCGACCGGGGACCCGGCGATCGTGCCGATCGATCCGGGCAGCGTCGCCGGCCGTCCCGGCATCGACACATCGGTCGTGGTCCGCGACGCGCTGGGTGGCTTGTACCGGTTCGCCGGCAACGTCACGCCGATCGGTGGTCGCCAGACCGTCGAGGTGCCACTCGGCGCGACGACGGGCCGGACGGCTGCCTCGTTCGCCTATCCGCTCGCGCTGGCGGCCGTGGAGGTCACGGTCCGGTTGCCGGGCGATCTCGAGGCGACCGATGCCAGCCTGTCCGTCGCCGGCCTCGCTGTCGCCGGGGCGGATGGACCGTTCGTCGAGGTGGCCATGGGCGTCGATGGTGGCTGGCGGACGCGGGCGGCGGTGTTCGGGCTGCCCCCGCAGGCGATCGACGCCACCGCGTCGGGCGATCGGTTGTCGCTGACCACGGGCGTCGGAGGACTCGACTCGATCCAGGGCGTCGACGCGTTCGGACGTGGCACCCGGTTGTCGTTCGTGGCGGCCGGCGTGGTCGACGCGGCCGACCGCCCGGCGCCGGCCATCGCCAGCTCCTCGTTCCTCGATGCGACCGCTCGAACCGTGGGTGACGACGCCACGGTGTCGATCGGGGGCACGAGCCGGACGATCCGGATCGTCGGCGCCATCCGGGCGCTCCCGACCGTCGACTCGGCGGCGCCCACGGTCGTCATGGACCTGCCGACGCTCGCGCTGTTGCGGTACGACGCGAGCGCGGCCGTCGACCCGGCCGATGAATGGTGGATCGCGATCGACCTTGGCGCCGTCGAAGCGACCGTGGCGCGGCTGCGCGATCCGGCGATCGGCAGCGCCAGCGTCCTGAGCGTGGCCGACCGGACCCGGGCGCTGGCGGCCGACCCGGTCGCCCTCGGGGTCATCGGCGTCCTCGGCATCGGCGTCGCCGCGGCGGCCCTGTTCGCGGTCGTCGGGTTCGTGGCGAGCGCGGCGGTGGCTGCCCGCGAACGCGTGACCGAGTTCGCGCTGCTGCGCGCCCTTGGCCTGTCGTCGCGCCAGCTGTCGGGCTGGCTGTCGCTCGAGAACGCCACGCTCGCGCTCATCAGCCTCGTCGCCGGCACCGCGCTCGGTCTGCTCGTGGCGTGGGTGGCGCTCCCGTTCGTCACCGTCACCCAGGACGCGGTGGCACCGTTTCCGCCGGTCGAGGTCACCGTGCCGTGGCCGACGATCGTGGCCCTCGAGGCGGTGGGCGTGGTCGCCCTTGGCGTCGCGGTGGTCGGGCTGGCCGGCCTGCTGCGGCGGGTCGGGCTCGCGTCTGCGCTGCGCTCGAGCGAGGACTGACCGGATGCGACTCGTCGGAGCGGTGGTCGTGCTGCTGCGCCGGCTCCGCGCGGAGCGGGGTGTGATCGTCTTCCTGTTCGTGCTGGTCACGGTGACCAGCCTCGTGGTCGCGGTCAGTCCGCGCCTGTTCGCGCGGGTGGCCGACGACGGGCTGCGCTACGAGGTCGCCCGCTCGACGGCTGCCCAGCGCAACATCGAGTTCACGTCGGTCAGTCGCGGGGTGTCCCCGTCGATCGACCCCATCGAGGTCATCCAGGCCCGCGGGCGGCGGCTCGCCGAGGAGCTCGGTCCGTCGATCGCCGACCTCGTCGCCGCACGTCACGACGTCATCGACACCGTGCGGTTCCGGCTGACCGAGCCCCCGAACTACGCGTCGTTCCTGACGTTGCGGGCACAGGACGGCGTCGACGACCAGATCGACTTCATCGACGGCCGCCGGCCCGGACGCCTGCCGCTCCCGACCGCCGAGGACATCCTGCCCCGGTACGAGATCGCGCTCGCGTCCGCGACCGCGGCCGAGATGGGCCTCGTGGTCGGTGATGTCGTGCCGGTGGCCGCGGACCCGGCCGACGCGATGCTGCGCAACGTCTTTCCGCGATCGGTCGCGCCGGCCGAGCTGGTGCTCGTCGGCACCTTCACGGCCCGCGACCCGACGGCCGACTTCTGGTTCGACGACACGGTCGCCCTGCTGCCGACCATCGGTGGCACCGACGACAGCCCGATCGCGTTCGGCACGGCGTTGGTGGCGCCCGACGCGATCGCCGACCTTGGGGCGCTCGGCCTGCCCGTCCGCGATCACTGGCGCTTCCACGTCGACGCCACGCGGCTCGATGCCGGTCGCCTCGACGCGGTCGAGCGCGACCTGCGGCGCCTCCAGACGACGTTCGCGCGGACGAGCTCGACCGGGGATGCGCTCCTGGCGCGGACCGGCCTGCTCGACCTGATCGATCGGTATCGCACCGAGCGCGGGGTGACCGAGGCGACCCTGTCGGTGGCGGCCATCGGGCCGCTCGTCGTGGCGGCCGGCGCGCTGGGACTGGTCGGCATCATCATCGTGCGCCGCCGTCGACCGGCCCTCGTGCTCGCCCGGAGTCGCGGCGCGTCCGCCCGCCAGGTCCTTGCCGCGCAGGCCTGTGAGGGGCTGCTGGTGGCCGTGCCCGCTGCGCTGGTCGGCCTGGCGATCGCCTCGCTGGCCGTGCCGGCACGGCCCACCGCGTTGTCGTCGATCGGGGCGGTCCTCGTCGCCCTGGCGGTGAGCGTGCTGCTCATCGGCGCGACCTGGCCCGTGGCGCGTCGGGCGCGGCGCGATCTCGAGCGGCCCGATGTCCCGGGCCGTGGCGGGGGCCCACGCCGGCTGGTGTTCGAGGCCACGATCGTGGGGGTCGCCCTCGGGGCGGTCTGGCTGCTCCGGGAACGTGGTGTCGGGACGCGCTCGGCCGGCGGCGGTCCGCCCGGGTTCGACCCGTTCCTGGCGGCCACCCCGGTCCTGCTCGGGCTCGCTGTCGGGTTGCTGGCCATCCGCCTCTACCCCTGGCCGGTCCGCGCCATCGGCTGGCTGAGCGCGCGACGACGCGACCTCGTACCGGTCCTCGGACTGCGCAGCATCGGCCGAAACCCCGGCGCGGCCTACTTGCCGCTGCTGGTCCTGACGCTGACCGTCGCCGTCGGGGTCTTCTCGTCGGTCATCGCGGTCACCATCGACCGCGGGCAGGTGGCCGCGGCGTGGCAGGAGGTCGGAGCCGACTACCGGATCGGCGGTCCGAACAGGGGCCCGATCGATGCCGACGTCGACCCGCGCACGGTCCCGGGCGTCATCGCCGCCGTGCCGGTGCTGGTCACCCCGACCGGAGCCGTCGCCGGCGAGCCCGATCGCCAGCAGGGCACGACGCTCGTCGCGCTCGACCTGGTCGGCCATGACCAGGTCATGGCCGAGTCACCGATCGCGCCGGCCATCCCGGCCGAGGTGCTGGCGGCACCGACCGGGGCCGGCATCGGTGGAACGGATGCGCCGATCCCGGTCATCGTGTCGCGCCATCTGCCGAACGGCTGGAGTCCCCTCGCGATCGGCCAGACGTTCCAGGTCGCGGTCGTCGGCCGGCCGATCAGCCTCCGCGTGGCGGCCTTCGTCGATGACTTTCCGAGCGTTCGGCGCGGCACCACGTTCATCGTGGCCCCGCTGGGGTGGGTCGCGGCCTGGCTCGGCGGGCCGCCGATCCGCCCGACGGCCTGGCTCGTCCGCGGCGGCCCGGACCTGGAGCCCGCGCTCCGGACGGCCCTGGCCGATCAGCCGACGGTCGGCTCGATCGTGTCGCGCGAGACGGTGCTCGCCGGATACCGTGCGGCGCCGCTGCTCAGCGCGGTGGGCGAGGGGTTTCTCGTGGCGCTCGGTGCGGCGGCGGTCTATGCGGGCCTGGCCGTGGTCGCGGTCATCGCGCTCGACGCGGGCCGACGGGCGCGCGAGCTCGCCTTCCTGCGCACGCTGGGCCTGGCCGACCGTCAGGCCGTCGGGCTGACGATCGTCGAGCACGCACCGCCGGCCCTGCTCGCGCTCGTCGTCGGGCTCGGGCTCGGGCTGGTCGTGGCATGGTTGCTTATGCCGGGTCTCGGTCTCGGCGCCTTCATCGGTCCGAACGCGCCCGTCGTGCTGACGGTCGACCCGGGACCGGTGGCGCTGGTCGTCGTGGCGGTGCTGGCGGTGATCGCGGGCATGGTCGTCGCGAGTTCCTGGCTCGCCCGACGGCTCGACCCCAGCCAGGCACTGCGCATCGGTGACGGATGAACCCGCAGGAGGAGCCCATGATCGAGGACCTGCCCGAGATCGTCGACCTGCCGCGTGCCGAGCTGCGCGCCCGCCAGCCGCGGCCGCGCTACGGCGAGCGAGCCCTCATCGTGTGCGACAACCTCGTCAAGATCTACAAGGTCGCCGACCTCGAGGTCGTCGCGCTTCAGGGCCTCGACCTGCTCGTCGAGTCGGGTGAGTTCATCGCGCTGGTCGGCCCGTCCGGCTCGGGCAAGAGCACGCTGCTCAACGTGCTCGGCGGGCTCGATGTGCCGTCGGCCGGCCGGGCCACGGTGGCGGGCCATCAGCTGGCCGAGCTCGGCCCACGCGAGCAGACGCGCTACCTCCGCCAAGTCATCGGCTTCGTCTGGCAACAGACCGACCGCAACCTCCTGCCGTACCTGACCGCGCTCGAGAACGTGATCCTGCCGATGGCGTTCGACGGCGTGGGGCGTGCCGAGCGTGATGCCCGCGGTCGGGAGCTGCTGCGCCAGGTCGGGTTGGCGGATCGGGCCGACCACCGACCGGATCGACTGTCCGGCGGGGAGCAGCAACGGGTCGCCATCGCCGTGGCGCTGGCCAACGAACCGCAGGTCCTGCTCGCCGACGAGCCGACCGGCGAGCTCGATTCATCGACGGCCGCCGACATCTTCGAGCTGTTGCGCCGGCTGAACCGCGAGATGGGCGTGACCATCGTCGTCGCGACGCACGATCCGCTGGTCAGCGGCCAGGTCAGCCGGACCGTGGCGATCCGCGATGGTCGGGTGAGCAGCGAGGTCCTCCGCCAGCGGCACGGGACCGACGAGGACGGCCACCACGTCGAGACCGAGTACGCCGTGCTCGACCGGGTCGGGCGGCTGCAGCTGCCACGTGCCCACGTCGAGGCGCTCGGGCTCGAGAAGCGGGTCCGGCTCGACCTCGAGGAGGATCACATCGCGGTGTGGCCCGATCGGCCGGGCGTGCCGCGCTCGCCGACGGACGCGGAGGACCGCCGATGACCGCGCAGGAGCCGATGGTCGAGACCGTCGCGCTGGGCCGCGACTTCACCACCGGCTCGGTCGTGGTCCATGCGCTGCGCGACGTCGACCTCAGGGTCGGGCACGGAGAGCTGGTCGCCGTCCGCGGTCGGTCGGGGTCGGGCAAGACGACCTTGCTGTCGCTCATCGGCGGACTCGACCGGCCGACCGCCGGCGAGGTCCGGATCGATGGCGCATCGGTCGGCGGCATGAGCGCGGCCGAGCTGGTCGAGATGCGGCGGCGCAAGATCGGGTTCATCTTCCAGGCGTTCGGGCTGTTGTCGATCCTGTCGGCGGCCGAGAACGTCGAGGTGCCGTTGCGCCTCGTGCGGGCCGATCCGGTCGCGCGCGAGGAACGGGTGGCGACGCTGCTCGAGCTCGTCGGGCTCGGCGAGCGGGGTCGCCATCGGCCGCACGAGCTGTCGGGTGGCGAGCAACAGCGCGTGGCCATCGCCCGGGCGCTCGCCAATCGACCGGACCTGCTGCTGGCGGACGAGCCGACCGGTCAGCTCGACTCGGCGACCGGGCGCTCGATCATGACGCTGCTCCGCGCGGTCGTGCGCAGCGAGGGCGTGACGGCGGTCATCGCCACCCACGACCCGATGCTCATCGACCTCGCCGATCGGGTCGTCGAGATCCGCGACGGGCGAATCGTCTCGGGGGTGGCCTAGGACGCCGGGACCGCTGCGCTGGCGACCGAGGGGAGTGACGGGCCGGCGGGAAGTGACGGGCCCGCGGGAAGCCACGGGCCGGCGGGAAGCCACGGGCGCGCCAAGGCGAACAGGGCCCCGACTCCCCGGCGCCATGCCCACCGGGGCCGGACCGTGCCCAACGTCCACCGTGCCGACCGAGGCTGGCGGGCCGGTCCGGGGGCCGGGATCCGGGTCCCCACCGCGTGGCGTTCGCCCTGGGTAGCGATCCTGGGTCGGCGGGCGATCGGCTCGCCGCCGGCCAAGCGGGCACCAGTCGCTGGCTCGGTGATCGATAGCCGATGCACCGCGGACACCCGCCGCGAGGCCTCCACGACCGAGGCGGGCCGTGAGCGTCCGTGCCAGCCGAGCGCCCGGCGCGGCCTGAGCCGGATCGTCTCGGAGTAGGTCCTGGCGAACTGGGCGGGAGTCAGCCCGAGACCGGCGATCCGATCTTGGTATTTGTCCAGGAACGGCGCGGGGAGCTCGTCGGCCTGCCGCGCCGCACCTGGGTCGGCAGCGGCGATCAGCTCGGCGACCGCTTCGACGAGGCCGACGTCGAAGTCATCCTCGGCGTTACCGAGAGCCAGCATCGCGCGCGGGTCCGCGCGCAGGTTGCGGACCTTGTGGGCTCCGGGTTTCGAGCGGATGATGATCGTCGCCCCGTCCCAGGCGAACCATGTCGGGACGAGATGCGGCGCCCCATCGGCGGCGGTCGTGGACAGCCAAACGACCGGCTCCGTCTCGAGGAACCGTTCGATTCGTGCCGCGGCGAGGGTGGCGCGATCCATCCGCTCAAGATGTCGGCGAACGGTCCGAGCGACCGCCGACGTCGGTCATCGAACGGGCATGGACATCCGTCGCGTCGGTGCGGCCGCGCAGCCGGCCCCGGAGCCGGACCGGGGTCCGCGGGTCAGCGGCGCTTGTCGCCGCCGAGCATCCCGCCGAGCCCGCCAAGCAGGTCATCGAGCCCGCCGGTACCACCCGTGGCACCGCCCGAACCAGCACCCATCAAGCCGCCGAGCAGACCGCCGAGATCGCCGAGCACGCCGCTGCCGACCGCGTTGTCGAGGCCACCCTCGGGCGCTTCGCCCTTGGGCGTCAGCATGCTGATGATCTGGGGCAGGAACGCCGCGAGCATCGGCAGCAGCGACATGATGTCGATGCCCGAACCGGTCGACAGCTTCTGGACGGTGTCGGGACCGAGGGCCGCACCGAGCCGTTGCGGATCGACCGGCTTGTTGTCGCCGTTGGCGACCCACGAATCGACCTCGTCGCCGAGCCCCGCCTCACGGAGCTTGCCGATGAGGCCGTCGAGGCCGCCGCTCTGCTGGACCGCGCTGGCAAGGCCCCCCATGGCGGCCAGATCGGGCAGGTCTGCGGCGCTCGTGCCGGCGGCCGCGCCGGCCTCGCCGGTCTCGCCGGTCTCGCCGGTCT
>DAIUES010000069.1:0-10841 GCA_036844985.1 Candidatus Limnocylindrales bacterium | reverse complement strand
TGGGGGTCGGCGTCGGCGTGGGGGTCGGCGTCGGGGTAGGGGTCGGTGTCGGGGTAGGTGTGGGCGTGGGCGTTGGGGTCGGCGTGGGCGTGGGGGTCGGCGTCGGCGTGGCCTCGGTGCAGTTGAGCGAGTTCGACTTGCTCGACGAGATCACCGTGGTCCCATCGGAGTTGACCGCGAACACGATCAGCACGCCACCGGCCGACGACGTGAACGGATGGGTGATGGGCATCGTGAAGGGATAGGTCCCCGCACCGTCGACATCGACGACGACGTAGTTCTTCGAGACGTTCTCGGCGGGATCGGCGTTCGACCCGTTGTTGGCCGCCAGGTACAGGACGATCTCGGAACCGGCGTCGAGGTCCTTGGTGACGGTGATGGATCCGGTGAACGAGCTGGCCGAGGTCCCGTTGCAGAACATCTTGGCCGGATTCATGGTCGCGCTGCCACCAGCGCCGGTGACGCTCCCGTTGAGCGTGGCCGCGGACTTCGGCCCGCCGTCGGGCCAGCCGTTGCCGTTGTCGCCCGGGCCTGCGGCCAGGACGGAAGCGGTCGACGGCACGAACAGGGCCGTCGAGGTCAAGGCCAGCACGACGAGCCACGAAAGCCGTCGTGCGAGGCGCGAACGAACGCGAGACGATGAAGTGCGCATGAGCGTGGTCCCCGAACAGAGGCCCAAAGCCTCGGATGGATGGCTGTCGATCGGGCGCTCCCCGAGGTGTCCGTGCACCGATCGATGGCCCGATGTTGTCATGAGGACCAGGACCGGTCCAGTACCATTGGTCACATCGGACCGCACTCCACCGACACCATCGGCCCAACGAGCCGTGAATTCGTTGCGCGATGGCAACGAACGGTCCCCCCGGACCTCCCGGACCGTCGACCCATGACCCGCACCGGTACCATGGGGCTCCCCACCCCGTGTATCTCCCTGGAGGCTCGCCCGCTGCCGTGATCCCCGCCCCGATCCGGACCCAGGTCCACGACGCGATCGAGCGTGCCTGGGCGGCCGCCGTCGACAGCGGCGCTCTGCCCCAGCTGGCCGTATCGGACCCCCGGCCGGCGGTCGAGGTCGAGCGGCCCGCCAACCCCGAGCACGGCGACCTCGCGACCAACCTCGCGATGAAGCTCGCCCGTCCCTATCGCAAGGCCCCGCTCGAGATCGCCACGATCCTGGCGGCCAAGCTGGTCCGCGACGCCGACGCCGACGGGTCGCCGTCACCGATCGAGGCCGCCGAGGTGGCCCCGCCCGGCTTCCTCAACATCCGCCTTCGGCCGACTGCGCTCGCCGGAGTCGTGGACGGCATCCTCGCCGAACCAGAGGCGTGGGGCCGGGTCCAGCCCATCCGGCCCCGGTCGGTCAACGTGGAGTTCGTGTCGGCCAACCCGACCGGGCCGCTCACCATCGGCAATGCCCGGGGCGCGTTCATCGGCGACCTCCTGAGCCGCGTCCTCGAGGCGGGCGGGCAGCAGGTCACCCGCGAGTACTACTTCAACGATTCGGGCGGCCAGATCGACAAGCTCGGCGCGTCGGTCGTGGCCCTGCACAACGGTCAGGACGTACCCGACGACGGCTATCACGGCGACTACGTGCGGGCCCTCGCGGACCAACTCCCTGCGACGGTGTGGGCCGAGGCGACGGCCGACGGGGCCGATGCCGGTGCGGTCGTGGGGCATTGGGCGGCCGGCGAGGTCCGTGCCTCGATCGAGGCCAGCCTCGCGCGACTGGGCGTGCTGTTCGACGTGTGGAAGAGCGAGGCCTCGCTGCACGCCGAGGGCTGGGTGGAACGAGCCGTCGATCGCCTCCGCGAGCGCGGCCATGTGTACGAGCAGGACGGCGCGGTGTGGTTCCGCTCGACGGCGTTCGGGGATGACAAGGACCGGGTCATCTACCGCTCGAACGGCCAACCCACATATTTCGCGGCCGATATCGGCTACGTGACCGAGAAGTTCAGTCGCGGGTTCGATCACCTCATCTACATCTGGGGCGCCGACCACCACGGCACGGTCGCTCGCGTGCGCAACGCCGCCGGGGCGATGGGCTACGACCGGGACGCCGTCCAGGTGCTCCTCTACTCGTGGGTCCACTTCGTGCGCGACGGGGTCGAGATCTCGATGTCGAAGCGGACCGGCGAGTTCATCACGCTCGATGAGCTGCTGACCGAGGTCGGCGTCGATGCGGCGCGCTGGTTCTTCGCGTCGCGCGCCGCGACGTCCGCCATCGACTTCGATATCGAGCTCGCGAAGAAGCAGTCGAACGAGAACCCGGTCTACTACGTCCAGTACGCCCACGCCCGGATCGCCTCGATCCTGCGCAAGGGGGCCGAGGCGGGGTTGGCGCCGGCGTCATCGGTCGGCGACAGCCTGGGGGCCGGACCCGAGGGCGCGCTGGCACGGGCGGTGGTGCGCCTGCCCGAGGTCGTCGAGGACGCCGTGGTCGCGGAGGAGACCCAGGGCGTGACCGCCTACGCCACCGAACTCGCGACCGCCTTCCACGCCTTCTACCGCGACGCGCGGGTGGTCGATCCGGACGCGCCCGAGCGGTCCGCTGCGCGCCTGGCGCTGGCACTTGCGACCCGTATCACCCTGGCCCGAACGCTCGGCCTGCTCGGGATCTCGGCTCCCGAGTCGATGTAGCCCAGCGGGTCGTCAGCCGGCGAGCCCGAGGACGTTGCCGACCAGACCGAGGGTCGCCGCGTCGCTGCCGACGAGGAACCAGCGGGTCGTGCCGCCCGCTCCGGGCAGCACGGCGGCCGGTCCGCCCGCCTTGGCGATCGCGGTCGTGGCCGCCGATTCGAACTCGGCCGCATCCTTGGCCGTGTCCCACTCGGTGTGCATCGCCACGGCCCACCTGTCGTCGGGCCCGGTGAGCACCGCCAGCCGATCGCCTCCCCAGCCGGCGGCCGCGGTGTTCGCCACGGACGCGTCCACGCCCGATTCACGCAACCACACGCCGATCTGGAACTCGCCGAAGGTGTCCTCGATCGGCCTCGACCAGCCGGTGCCCATCCTCGCCGCCAGGTCGACCGGCAGGGTGACCGGGACCGGTTGCTCGTCGGCGTCGTACTTCTCGGGATGGAGCACCTGCTCGGTCGAGGTCGGCAACTTGGCGTAGATGGCATCGACCGCGGACCAGCCGCCCGTGGCCTGCCGCGGCTGGAGGAACATGGCGCCGGTGTTGTACGGGAACAGCAGCCCCTGCACGAGGATCGCCGGGGTTCGTGCCAGGACCGCGGTCGCCTCCGGGTCCGCACCGGCAGCGATCACGTCCTGGAGATCTTCCGGCGACAGGTTCGCGCCGGCCCACAGGGTCATCAGCAGGGTCGCATCGCCCTCGTAGATCGCCGCGCGGGCCATCGCCGTGTCGGTCTGGTCGAGCAGCGCCTTCTGGTCGGCGAACACGCTGAAGTTGGCGTCCTGCAGGGCGTGGTCGTACTCGTGGGCGAAGGTGATCTTGTCCGCACCGTTGATCGCGCCCGATCGGGACACGACGTACAGCGTCTTGTCATCGGGCCGGTAGAAGCCGGCGACCTGGCTGTCGATCAGGTCGAGGAACAGGCTCTTGAGGTCCTTGTCCGGCGGGAGCAGCCCGAGCGCCTTGAGCAGCCGGTCATTGCCCGTGACGTATTCGGGTGGGTTGTCCGCATCGAAGCTCTTGGCGTTGAATGCCTTCAGCTCCTCGCCACCGATCGTCTGGCGCTTGACGTCGGTGGGCTTGAGGCCACGGATGGCGTCGACCTGGCCTTCGATGGTGTCGTACAGCCGATCGGCCTCGGCGCTCGACATCGGACTGGCCGACGGGCTGGCGGTGGCGGATGGCGCCGGCGTCGCCGACGGTGTCGGCGGCGCACTCGGGGAGGGATCAGGCTGGTTGGTGCCGCACGCCACGATCAGCAACGCGATGGCGGGCAGGGCGGCGAGTCGTCGGAGGTGACGGGATGGGGTCATGGGCGGGATTGTCCCATGCCGTTCGTGACGGGCCGGCCGAGGCTCGATGTCGCTTTCTTAATCGCTTGGCGACTCGACCGTGAACCCGGATGGCCTAGCGTACGTTCTGGACGAACCCCAAGGGTTCCATCCTCCCTCCCTCGGACCGGGGGCGCCGATTGGGCAGGCGCTCCCGGTCTTTTCACGTCCGGGGCTACGGCTGCGCCGACTTGCCGCGCGACTCGAGGAGGACGGTCGTGGTCTCGGCGGGCAGGCTCGACGCGGTCACCGACAGCTTGGGCTGGGTGACGGGCTCGGCGCCCATCTCGTGGAAGAACTTCTTGAGCACGTCGTCGCAGTCGGCCTCGTCGTCGCACAGCGGCATGGGCACGACGATCCGCGGGTCGAGCTGCGCGACCAGGGCCGCCGCACTGGTCGGGGTCAATGCCCCGCCGAGTGGCACGCAGGCGATGTCGATGGTGCCGAGATCGCCGAGCTTCTCCTCCGAGAGCAGGTGGCCGACGTCGCCCAGATGCATGACGTGGATGCCGTCGAGCTCGATGGCGAACGCGACGCTCTTGCCACGCTCGGCGCCGCGAGCGTCGTCGCGGTACGTCCGCACCGCGGTGATGAGGACGTGCTTGACCTCGTACTCGCCCGGCCCATCGAGGACGAACGCCTCGTCGAGGCTCGACGGGAGGTGGGTCGATCCATCACGCGACAGCGTGCCCTTGGCGCGCGGCAGCGGGCGGTCGTCCGGATGGCTGAAGGTGACGATGTCGCCGGTGATGCCGCGGCCGGTCGGACCCACCACGGCCTGATAGGGATCGGCCACGACCACGGCGTCCCGACCGCGCAGCCGCACGCAGGTCCGCCCATACCACTGCACTTCCATATGGCCCGATTCTCGCACAGCGCCCTCGACCGCGACGCATCGCGCCGGCGGGCCGTCCGACGCTAGGGTCGGTCGACGACGACGCGGCCGCGCTTGATGACCGTGCGCACGAGGTCGGCGCCCGGGTGATACGG
Source organism: Candidatus Limnocylindrales bacterium (assembly GCA_036844985.1). GTDB lineage: Bacteria > Chloroflexota > Limnocylindria > Limnocylindrales > CSP1-4 > SPCO01. The sequence continues at coordinate 5,885 of DAIUES010000069.1, read as the reverse complement.
GATGCGGGCCGTGGTGGGCACGCGCCACAGCACGATGTCAGCGGCCTTGCCCGGCTCGAGTGAGCCGATGTCGTCCTCGAGCGAGAGGGCACGGGCCGCGTTGATGGTCACCGCCGAGAGGACCTCGTCGGGCGACAGGCCGAGCTCGATGCAGGCGAACGACATCGCCAGGGGCAAGCTCGGCGAGGGCGAGGTGCCCGGGTTGAAGTCGGTGCCGATGGCGACCGGCACGCCGGCGTCCACGAACGCACGGGCCGGGGCGTGGTGGTCCTTCATCAGGAACCACGTCGTGATCGGCAGGAGCGTCGCCACCACGGCCTCGTCGGCGTCGGCAGCCGCGGCCATCGCGGCGATCCCCTCCGCCGACGGGGTCGCCAGATGATCGGCCGAGGCGGCCAGCAGCTCGGCGGCCAGTTCGGCCCCACCGGATGGCGCCAGCTCGTCGGCGTGCAGCCGCGGGAGTAGTCCGAAGCCACGGGCCGCCTCCAGGATCCGCCGCGACTGGTCGGCGCTGAACACGCCGGTCTCGCAGAACACGTCGGCGAAGCGCGCTCGACCGTGGGCCACGATCCCCGGCAGCTGCTCGTCGACCAGGTAGCGGACGAACGCCTCGGTGCCGTCGGGCCGAGCCCGGAACTCCGGCGGGACGGCGTGGGCGCCGAGCCACGTCGGCACGACGTCGACCGGCCCCTCGCTGCCGAGCCGCACGGCCACGTCGATGAGGCGCAGCTCGGTCTCGAGATCGAGGCCGTAGCCGGACTTGGCCTCGACCGTCGTGACCCCGTGCCCGAGCATCTCGTCGAGCCAGCGCCGACCGTGGGCCAGCAGCTCGCCGTCGGACGCGGCCCGGGTGGCCGCCACCGTCGAGAGGATCCCACCGCCGGCGGCGAGGATGTCGAGATAGGACGCCCCGCGCTGGCGGAGCACGAGCTCGTCCTCGCGGGAGCCGGCGAACAGCAGGTGCGTGTGCGGATCGATGAGACCCGGCGTGGCCGCGGTGCCCGTGGCGTCGATCCGGGCGAACCGGCCGAGCGGCAGTCCGTCGGCCTCGAGTGCCGCCTCCACCGCGGCGCGCGGCCCGACCGCCGCGATGCGGCCCTCCCAGCAGGCGATGGCCGGCGCGTCGGGCCCGGCCGGATCGTCCGCCCGCAGCCGGCCGACCTCGCCCTGGCTCGGCCCACGACGGATGCCGCCGGCGAGGGTCACCACCTCGCTCGCCCCGACGATGAGCAGGCCCGGTGTCGCCTCCCCGGTCCGGCCTCCCTCGATGACCCGGAACGGCCCGCCGGTCATGCCTCGCGCCGAGGCCCCGGACCGGCGGCGTCGGCGGCGGATTGGGCCGCGGCCAGCCGAAGCTCGAGCGCCTGCATCGGGGTGTGATCGCGCAGCTGCAGGTAGGCCGCGGCGGCGGCCAGACGCTCCTCGACGCTGGCCGTCGGGTCGGCTCCGGCGTGATCGGCGACCGCCAGGAAGGCGGCCAGCGGCGCGAGCCCGATGAGTTCCGACTCGGCCGGCCGGACACCGTCCTCCGCGGCCAGCTCGCGCACGGCGTCCCACACCCGCCACACCGGCGTGATCTCGAAGTCGAGCAGGTTCATCGACACCTGGGCCCGGAGCGGGCTGCCGCGCTCGGGCTCACGCACCTCGAACCCGTTCGCCTGGACCTTGGGCAGGCCCCCGCCCGACTCGCGGACCCGTCGGGCGATCCGTCGGGCGAGCTCGACATCGTCCGAATCGAGATTGATGTTGTAGGCGATGAGGAACGGCCGGGCACCGACCTCCACTGCGCTGGCCGACGGGTGCGTCCGGGCCGGCCCCAAGTCGGGTTCGCGGCCGCGTTTGCCGATCTCCGCCCGGAGCCCTTCGTACTGACCGCGCCGCACGTCGGCCAGCTTCTCGCGGTCAGGGCGCTGGGCGGCGCGGGCGTACAGGTACACGGGCAGCTCGAACCGGTCGGCGATGTGGGCACCGAACGTCCGGGCGAGCTCGATGCAGGCCTCCATCGTCGTGTCGCCAAGCGGGATGAACGGGATGACATCGACCGCCCCGATGCGCGGATGCTCCCCCTCGTGAGCGTCCATGTCGATGTCGTGGATGGCGGCCTCCACGAGTCGCTCGAGCGCCTCGGCGACCGCGTCGTGCTCGCCGGCCAGGGTGAACACCGAACGGTTGTGGCTGGCGTCGCTCGTGCGGTCGAGCAGGGCCACGCCAGCAACGGAGCTGATTGCCGTGGCCAGTCGGTCGACGACATCGAGGCGGCGGCCCTCGGACACGTTAGGGACGGATTCGACCAGCACGCCCTGATGCTAGCGACCCGACCGGACGCTTGTACGGTGCCGCCGACCTCAGCCTTCGGGGGGCCGCATCGGCACGCGGATGCCACGCTCGGCGGCCACGTCGATCGCCCGCTCATAGCCCGCGTCCACGTGGCGCAGCACCCCCATCGCGGGGTCCGTCGTCAGGACCCGTTCCAGCTTCTCGGCGGCCAGCGCGGTCCCGTCCGCCACGACGACCATCCCCGCGTGCTGGGAGTAGCCGATGCCGACCCCGCCGCCGTGATGGATCGACACCCAGGTGGCACCGGCCGCGGTGTTGACCAGTGCGTTGAGCAAGGGCCAGTCAGCCACGGCATCGGTCCCGTCGGCCATCGCCTCGGTCTCGCGGTTCGGCGAAGCGACCGAGCCCGCATCGAGGTGGTCCCGGCCGATGACGATCGGGGCGCTGACCTCGCCGCTGCGGACCAGGTCATTGAACGCCTGGCCGGCCCGTGCCCGCTCCCCGTAGCCTAGCCAGCAGATCCGGGCGGGCAGTCCCTGGAACGGGACCCGCGCCTCAGCCATCTCGATCCAACGCCGCAGCCCGGCGTCATCGGGGAACAGCTCGAGGATGGCCCGGTCGGTGCGGAGGATGTCAGCCGGATCGCCGCTGAGGGCGGCCCAGCGGAATGGTCCACGTCCCTCGCAGAACTGCGGCCGGATGAAGGCGGGCACGAAGCCGGGGTACTCGAACGCGTCCGCGACGCCGGCTTCCTGGGCCTGGGCGCGCAGGTTGTTGCCGTAGTCGAACACCACGGCGCCCGCGCGCTGGAACGCGAGCATCGCCCGGACGTGGGCCGCCATCGATGCCTTCGACCGCCGCTCGTAGACATCCGGCTGGCTCGTTCGCAGGGTCAGCGCATCGGCGAGGGTCATCTCGGCCGGGACGTAGCCGGCCAGCGCATCGTGGGCGGAGGTCTGATCGGTGACCAGGTCGAAGCGCTCGCCGGCGGCCGCCCAGGCCGGTTCGATCTCGGCGGCGTTGCCGACGAGGGCGATCGACGCCGCGGCTCCGGCCGCCGCCGCCTCGCGCGCCCAGCCGAGCGCCTCCGCCGGATCGTGCGTCAGTCGGTCGACATATCCGATCTCGAGCCGCCGCCGGGCGCGCGACTCGTCAACCTCGATGGCGAGGCACACACCCTCGTTCATGGTGACCGCGAGCGGCTGGGCGCCGCCCATCCCGCCGAGGCCGGCGGTCAGCGTGATCGTGCCGCGCAACGTGCCGCCGAAGTGCTGGCGGGCCGCCTCCGCGAACGTCTCGTAGGTGCCCTGCAGGATCCCCTGGGTGCCGATGTAGATCCACGACCCGGCGGTCATCTGGCCATACATCATCAGGCCGGCCCGCTCGAGCTCGCGGAAGTGCTCCCAGGTCGCCCACCGACCCACGAGGTTGGAGTTGGCGATGAGCACCCGTGGCGCCCATGCGTGGGTGCGCAGCACACCGACCGGCTTGCCGGACTGGATGAGCAGCGTCTCGTCGTCGGCCAGGACGCGCAGCTCCCGGACGATCGCATCGAACGCGTCCCAACTGCGCGCGGCGCGACCGGTCCCGCCGTAGACGACCAGGTGATCGGGGTCCTCGGCGACCTCGGGGTCGAGGTTGTTCATGAGCATCCGCAACGCGGCTTCCTGGCCCCAGCCGCGGCAAGTCAGCTCGGAGCCACGCGGCGCGCGGACGGGACGGGGGCCGGAGATGCGCATCTCGACAGGCTACTCGGTCAGGCCCTCGACGAGGCGCTCGCCGAAGCGCCGCTCGCCGGCCCCCTGCGCCGACAGGAGGAGGCCGCTCGCGGGCAGGTAGACGTGGTAGGTGTGGACACCGCCGGCGCACGTGCCGATGTACGTGTGATGGCCGGCGATGTCGGCCTCGGCGTGGCCGTCGACGCCGCCCGCCTGCGCGCACACGCCGCCATCGAAGGTGTCGCGCCATTGCCGGTAGAAGAAGTCGCCGAACGTCCCGGGACGCAGGCGGGCGACGGTCACGACCACGTAATCGGTGTCGGCGTCCGTCGCCCCCGGCGCGAATGCCCTCGCGAGGGCGATCGACGCGACGAACGGGGCGATCGACCCCTCGGCCGCGATCTCGGCGGCCGTTTCCGCGTCCTCCACGAGCGGCACACCGACGACCGCATCGGGCAGCACATCCAGCAGGCTCGGATCGACCTGCACGCCGGCCGACGCAGCCGGACTCGCGGCGACCGCGCTGGTCGTCGGCATCACGGACGGTGTGGGGCTCGGCGGTCCGTCGCTGGGGACGGGCGTCGCGACCCGCGGCGGGATGCACGCCCCGACGACCAGGAGCAGGCTCAGCACCGGCCCCAGGCGCCAGCCACCCACGCGAACTCGTCCCGTCACGCGAGCTCGCGGCGCATGACCGGGAAGCGTTCGTCCGGCGCCGCGACGACGAAGCCGACCGATTCCCAGAACCGCGGCGTCGCGGCGCTGGTCGAATCCGGCCGCGTGCCGATCTCGGGGTACGTCTCGACCGCCGCGAAGCCACGACCCGCGAGGTCGTCGCAGACCGCGTCGACGAGCGCCTTCGCCAACCCCGCACCCCGCGCCGCGGTCGTGCTGGCGATGCAGGTGATGACCGCAGGCAGCGGGGCGTCGGGCAGGCGCGAGTACAAGTCGCGGGTCCGCTGGGCGCGCGGGTACGCCGTCAGCGGACCGAACTGGCAGTACACGGCCGGCTGGTCGTCGAGGAGGAGGACCTTGGCGTAGCTGCCGACGATCCCGAGACCACGCCCGAGGAGCCGCAGCTTGCGCGGCGCGCCGTCAGGCACTACCGGGCGGGCTGCCGGTCGGGCAGCGAACGGATTGTCGTCAGTCCCGTCGCCGTCGGCGAGGAACGGATTGCTCGCCGATCCGCCCCGGCCGGGCGTGGCGAACGGGTTGTCGCCACCCGCCTCGAGATCGGCGAGGAACGGGTTGGCGGACACCGGCCGGCGTGGGGTTGCCGACGTCGGTCCCGCGTCGCGCGGCGGCTCGATCCAGTCGAGGCGGGCCGCCTTCGATCCGCGATCGGGATCCTCCCAGTAGTCGCACGAGCGGTGGTCGAAGCCCGGGTCGGCGCACGGCGGGATGCGTCCGAATGCTGCCTCGTCCGTGATGTCGAGCATGACGATGCGGCCGGTCGTCGAGGGGTCCATGACGGCACCGAGTCTAGGTCGGAATCAACACGCAGCGCAGACGCTCGACTGGTAGGATGCCGCCGAACAGGCGATCCGGGGTCGGGAGCGCGACCGGCAGGGGGTGCAACGGAACCTGATGACGATGGCCGTGGAACGTGATGCGTATCGGATCCTGGGCGTCACCCGGGATGCCGATGACGCGACGATCGCGGAGGCCTACCGCGCCCTCGCGCGGCGGTTCCATCCCGATGTCGCCGGCGATGGGGCGACGCGCCAGATGATGCGCATCAACGCGGCCTTCGACGCGATCGGCACCGCCGAACGACGCTTGGAGTACGCCGACGAGCAGCCCTGGCCGGTGAACGGCGGGCGAACGCGCGCGCCCGCGGCCGGCGTCGTCGATCGCGACCACCTGCGCTGGACGCCACCACGCGACGGC
>DAIUES010000068.1:8255-10909 GCA_036844985.1 Candidatus Limnocylindrales bacterium | reverse complement strand
ACGTCGACGGCGGGCGCATCGGCACTGAAGTGCACGACGCGGACCGACGCGGTGTCGCAGTCGGGCGAGGGCTTGTCCTCGAGGACCTGGGCCGTGATGGAGGCCACCGCGTTGGTGGCGGCGATGGTGTAGCGCGCACCAGCCGCGACCGTGACGTCGGCGTCGATGACCGGGTCGGCCGTGGTGCCCGTGGCGTAGACCTTGACGTTGTGATCGCCGGCGGGCACGTCCAGATACCCCGAGATCGTGGCGAACGGCACGTTGGTCAGTGCGTCTACCCGGGCATCGTCGAGATAGACGTCGACGGCCGGCGCGTCAGGGGACGCGTGGAGGACGCGGACCTTGGCCGAATCGGCGGCACTGGCCACACCGGCCAGCAACAGGGTGAGGACCCCGGCCGCGAGCACGCGGAGGGCCGGGTTGATGCGTCGATCCATCGATCTGACTCCTTTGTGGGATGTACACCCTTTGTTTAGGGTTCGCTGCGAACCGTACCGTGACGTTCAGGTCTTGTCAAGCGTTTTGGTTGTGATAGGCTGCACAAACCATGTACACAATCAAGCAAGCCGCAGCCCGTAGTGGGTTGAGCGTTCCGACCGTTCGTGCCTGGGAGCGCCGCTACGGTGTCGTCAGCCCCCAGCGGACCGTCACTGGCTACCGTCTCTACGACGACAACGCCATCGATCTCCTGACGGCGATGCGCCATCTGGTCGAGCGAGAAGGGGTCCGCCCCAGCCAGGCCGCCGAGCAGATCCTGGCCCCAGGCGCAGACCTCGCGGCCCTGGTAGCCGGGGCACGGGCGGCGACCACCGCGGCTGACGTGGCCGCGATCGTCGTGCCGAGGCACAGCGACGAGCTCGTCTCGTCGTTCATCGCCGCGGCCATGGAGCTCGATGTTGCGGCCATGGAACGCGCGCTCGACGATGCCTTTGCGGGTGAGCGGTTCGAGGCCGCGGTCGAGCACGTCGTCTTCCCCGTCCTGCGAGCGGTCGGTGATCGCTGGTCCGCGGGTGAGCTCGACGTGGCCATGGAGCACGCCGCCAGCGAGACGATCCGGCGCCGGCTCACCCGGTTCTCGGACGCGGCGCCGGAGACGGCTGAGCCCGAGGTGGTCGTCGGACTCCCGCCCGGTGGGCGTCATGAGATCGGGGCGCTCGCCTTCGCCATCGCCGCGCGCCGCCACGGGATTGCTGTCCTCTACCTCGGCGCGGACGTCCCGGTGGCGAGCTGGCTGGTGGCCGTCGAGACAAGCGGCGCGACTGTCGTCGTGATCGGGGCGATCGATGCCTCGGATGTCCGCGCCGCATCCGAGGTTGTGGCCGCACTGCGGGCATCGCCGCGACCGATCACGGTGGCGATGGGGGGCCCTCGAGCCGGCAGCGTCGATGGCGCGGCCGGTCCCGTCGTCCTGCCGGACGGGCTGGCGGACGCGGTCCGGGCCGTCGGGCAGATGCTCCAGCGCGGTGTCGCGGGACCACCATGAGCGCCGGACGATCTGGATCATCAACGACGGTCGTTTGGTTTCGCCGCGACCTCCGCGTCCATGACCATCCCGCCCTGATGGACGCCGCCGCCCGCGGCCCCATCGCGCCCCTGTTCGTCCTCGATCCGGCGATCCTGACCGGGCGGTTCGCCTCGCCGAATCGGACATCGTTCCTGCTCGACGCGATCGATTCGCTGGCATCGGCCCTTGCCGAACGCGGCGCCCGGTTGAGCGTGCGGGTCGGGCGGCCGGGGGACGTCGTCCCGGCGTTCGCGCGGGAGGTTTCGGCATCGATGGTCGTGGTCAGTCGCGACTACACGCCCTTCGGACGACGGCGCGACGCTGCCGTGGCCGGTGTGCTGGAGGCCGACGGTGTCGACTTCGTGGCGCACCCCGGCCTGCTCGCGACCGAGCCGGAGGCGACCGTGACCCGGGAAGGTCGACCGTCCCGGATGTTCACGCCGTTCCTTCGCCGGTGGATGGCGGCCGAGCGGCGGGGGTTCCTCCCCGCACCCGTCCGGCTCCTGGTGCCTACGGACTCCGTCGGACCGGCACTGCCATCCAGGCACGGTGGCGTCCGCGGCCTCGACTCCGTCGCCGCGTTGGGCCTCGAGGGTCCGACCGCGGATCCGCACCATCTGCCGTCGTCCGGCGAAGACGCGGCGCGTCGTCGCCTCGAGGCGTGGCTCGCGGCCGGCCCCGACGGTGGTCCGACCGCCTATGCCCGCCGTCGCAACCGACTCGACGACGTCGGCGGCACGTCGCGGCTGGGTCCCGATCTGCGGTTCGGACTCCTGTCACCTACCGAGGTCGTGGCGCGGGCACTGTCGACGGACGGAGGCTCGGTCGGGTCGATCCGGTTCGTCTCCGAGCTGGCGTGGCGCGACTTCTACGCCCACATCCTGTTCCATGACCCGGACCTGGCCCGCGCCCCGTTCCAGCGACGGTACGCCGACGTCCCGTGGCCGGGTGGTGGGCTCGGCGAACCGCTGACCAGCCCGACGAGTGCCGGCCCCGCGCAAGCGTGGCGCGCGGGCCAGACGGGCTACCCGATCGTCGACGCGGGCATGCGCCAGCTCATGGCGTCGGGATACATGCACAACCGGGCGCGGATGGTCGTGGCGAGCTTCCTCACCAAGGACCTGCTCGTGGACTGGCGCGTCGGCGAAGC
>DAIUES010000068.1:0-8155 GCA_036844985.1 Candidatus Limnocylindrales bacterium | reverse complement strand
TCGTGGCGAGCTTCCTCACCAAGGACCTGCTCGTGGACTGGCGCGTCGGCGAAGCGCACTTCATGCGCCACCTGCTCGACGGCGATCCGGCGTCGAACCTCGGCGGCTGGCAATGGGCGGCGTCCGTTGGGACGGACGCCCAGCCGTATTTCCGAGTGTTCAACCCGGTGACCCAGGCGCGGCGGTTCGATCCAGAGGGGGGTTACGTCCGTCGCTGGGTACCCGAGCTGCTGCGCGTGCCGACCGCTCGCATCCACGAACCCTGGACGATGACCCCCGACCAGCAGTCGCAGGCCGACTGCCGCATCGGGACCGACTATCCCCATCCCATCGTCGATCACGCGGAGGCACGGCTGCGCGCGATCGCCTGGTTCGCCGGACAGCGGTCCGCTTCGTCCGGCTGAACTCCAGGCGCCACGACTCAGCCCTTGGCGATCTCCTCGGCCATGCGGTCGTACGTGTCGAGCGCGCCGCCGATCATGCCCGTCGCGAGCGCGCCTTCGAGCGACGCCACATCGGGGAAGTGGCTGCGGGCGGTGAGCTTCGTCTGGTTGCCGATCGCGTCGAGGGTGAGGGTGTTGATGGCGTGCTGCTCGTTGAACGGGGGGACGTCGAAGATCTCGGTCTGGACGAGCCGCTTCGGCGGGTCGACCTCGAGGTACTCGCCCTTGAACGGCGCATCCTCGCCACCGGTGGTGTGGTTGATCCAGCGCCAGGTGCCGCCGACGCGCACGTCCATCTCGACGACGGTCGTCGTGTAGCCGCGTGGGCCCCACCAGTTGGTGACCCGCTCGGGATCGGTGATGACCTTCCAGACCAGCTCGCGCGGCGCATCGAAGACGCGTTCCATCACGAGGTCGGAACCGTCGGTGTACGCCGTCGTTCGATCGTTCCCAAGCTGCGTGGGTGTCATGGCTCGGTCTCCTTGTCGGGCGGTGTTCGGGCCGATCCGTCCGTGCCGGTCGGGGCCTGCAGTTCGCGAAGGTAGTCGTCGAGGTGGTCGAAGGTGCCCTCCCAGTGGTCGCGGTACTGGAGGATCCAGGCGGCGACATCGCGGAGGGCGTCCGGCTTCAGGCTGCATGGGCGCCACTGCGCCCGTCGGCCCTGTTCGATCAGGCCGGCTCGCTGGAGCACCTTGAGGTGCCTCGAGATGGCCGGCAGGCTCAGGTCGAATGGGGCGGCGAGCTCGGTGACGAAGGCGTCGCCTTTGGCGAGTCGGGCGAGGATCGCCCGGCGCGTCGGGTCGGCCAGTGCGCCGAAGGTGAGGTCGAGTCGGTCTAGGGTCGGTGTCATTTCACATCCGGGTTAATTAACCTAGCCGCATAGTACGGCCGGGATCGCGGATGTCAACCCCCGCCTGGATCGAGATCCTGGAAGAGCGTCAGCTGGAGCCCGGCCGGCGCTTCGAGCCTGGCGTTCAGGGACCGCCACGGCGTTTCGATCGGCGGCGCGACGAGCGAGGCTCCACCACCGATGAGACGTTGCGTGGCCAGCACCGTGTCATCGACCTCGAAGGCGACGCGGATGTGGCCGGCGACCCGGCGACCGACCTCGACGCGATCGATATGGACGGCGTGTGGCGGATCGGTCAGCTCGAGGGTGGCCCGCCCGGCGTCGAGGATGGAGACCCGGCCGCCACCGGCCGCGAACGACGCCTCCTCGCGCAGCCCGAGGACGTCGCGGTAGAAGGCCAGGGCGGCGTCATAGTCGTCCGCCGTGACGACCAGCCGCATCTGTCTGACGGCGTCAGCCATAGTGTCCTCCCGTGCATCGGCCCGACGTCCCGGACCGCGCCCTTCCTCCCCTTCCCGTTCGGGCGGTCAGGCCGCCATGTCGTCCATGGTGACTTCGATCATCGGCGAGTGGGCGGTCATCTCGTCGACGTCCTGATTCGGCCAGGCATGGGCCGTGACCCAGTCCGCGATGGCACGCCGCTCGACCGGATCGCTGATGACGCGCGCCGTGGCCGGCAGGTCGACCGTGACCGGTCCCTTGAGGTGGAACGTCAGGTGCGGATCCGACTCGAGGTTGGCCAGCCAGCTGCGCTTCCGGCCGGCGCGCGGCGTGCCGGTGATGACCAGCCGGCCGTCGATGTTGTGGAACACGATCTCGACCCGACGGGCCTGGCCGGTCCGGCGACCGATCGTCGTGATGTCGATGAGGTGGCCGCGCCCAAGGGCGGCCTGGATGCGATCGTCCATGGGGTGTTCGGCTCCGGGGCGGGTTCGTCGTTGCGTCGACAACCACCGTACCCCTGATGCTTGCAAGGTGCAAGTGACCCGACGGCGTGGCCGTTCGGCACGTCCCGCGGAACGCCGCTCCGTGGTACGGTGACGCCCCGCCGCGACGTGCGGTGGGACGCCGCGTGGTCGACCCTCTTCTCGAACGGACCGTGCGCCTGCCATCCCGCGTTCGGGAAGTCCAGGAGGTCAACCATGGCCACCGGTACCATCAAGCGAGTCGTGTCCGATCGCGGATTCGGCTTCATCGCCGCCGACGATGAGAAGGAATACTTCTTCCATCGCGACGGCCTCGACTCTTCGCTCGACTTCGACCGCCTCGTCGGCGGCGAGACCGTCGAGTTCGAGGTCGAGCAGAACCCCAAGGGTCCGCGCGCCAAGCAGGTGCGCAAGGCCTAGAGGTCTGTGACAAGGGGCGGCCCGTCCGATCGGACGGGCCGCCCCTTTGTGATTTCCAGGGTGCGGTTCTTGACGAGCTCGAGCCCTACTTCACCGTCAGGGCGCCGATCATGCCGAGGGCCGCGTGCGGCTTGCCGGTCCCCGGATCGGGCACGAAGCAGATGTACGCGTAGTTCCCGGCCGGCAGGTCGACATCGATGATGGCGGTGCCATCCGGCGCGACGCCGGCGATGCCGCCCGCGCTCGTGAACGGCGGCGGGCCGGCCGGCGGTGCGCTCGACGTGAACGCCTCCAGGAGCTGTGGCGCCGTGACGCCATCGGCAAGCTTGACGATCGTCGCCTCGTGGGACTGCGGTCCCTTGTTGGTGACGGCGATCTGGTGCTGGCCGGGGGTGAGCGTGTCGAGCCCGACGAACGCGAAGTCCTGCAGGGTCAGGGCCGCGTCACCGGCCGGGAGCGCGGCGGTCGAGGCCGGCTCCTTGACCTCGAGCGGAGCGATCATGCCCTTCGCGAAGTGCGGCACGCCGTCGGCGGTCTGCACGAAGCACAGGAACACGTACTGACCGGGCGTCAGCGCGACCGTGGTGCTGCCGGTGGCGCCGGGTACGACACCGGTCGGTCCCCCGTTGAGCGACACCAGGGCCAGGGCGGCGCTCTCGTTCGGCCCCTTCAGCGCCTCGGTCAGGTCGGCGAAGGTCTTGCCGTCGGCGATCTTGGCGACCTGGACCTGGTGCTCCTCCTTGCCCGCGTTGGTCAGCGTGACCCGGGTCGGACCGGCCGGCACGGATGCCGGGGCCTCGAACGCGTACTCCTTGCCGGTGACGGCCAGGTCCTGGACCGCGCCGGCCGAGGCCGAGGGGTTCGCCGGCGTGGATGCGCCGGGGGTGCTCGAACAGGCCGCCACGAGGGCGACGGTCGCGCCAAGCGTGACGAGCATGGCTCGCAGGCGATGTCGCCCATGGTGATCTGCCGCGCCGATGTGCGGGACCGCGCTCCGGTCCAGGGACTGTGATGCTTCCAACCCATCTCCTTGTGATGATCCTTGACGATCCACTATCGCACCGTTCGGTCGGAGACGTGGCGACGCCCGGCGGGAGCTCCCGGCCGGGCGTCGCGTGTCGCGAGATGGACCGGCGAACCGGCCCCCGATTCAGAGCTCGATCCGATCGATCCTCCAGGCGGCGATCGCACCGAGGGCGATCATCGCGACCCCCCACGCGATGGGTGTCACCACCCCGACCGGTGCCCCCAGCCCGAGGCCGATCGACCAGGCGACGATCGACGTCGGCAGGAACGGGCCGATGTCGAACGGCAGGACGGCGCCGACGATGCTCGGCAGCAACAGGACCGCGAACCCGATCGCGGCGACGGCGGCCTGGTTGGCGACGAACGTCGACACCGCGACGGCGACCGCGACGAAGAACGCGATCGTGGCGACCATGCTGACCGCCATGAGGACGACCGCGCCGACCGCCGGCACACCGTACAGGACGCTGACGACGCCGAGGGTGATGGCCAGCGGCACGACCGCGGCGGCCAGACCGATGGCGAGGGTGGCCGACGCCCACTTGGCGAGGAGGATGCCGCCCCGACCCACCGGCTTCGAGGCGACCCACGACAACGTGCCGCGTTCGCGCTCCGCGACGATGAGGCTCATCGAGCCGAAGATCGCGGCGAAGATGAAGATCTGACTGGCGACCGCTGCCAGCACGTTGTCGATGGGGACCATCGACATCGGCGTGGCCGGCGCCTCGATTTCGGGGCTGGCGGCGATCACCTGGCTGATGATCCAGTTGTTGGCGGCAGCCAGGGCCATGAACGCGGTCACGACGGCGACGATGATCCACAGCCGCCGGCCGTGGCGCCAATCAGCGATGTCCTTGGCGACCAGCGGGCGGACGCCGGCGAACCGGGCTCCGACGCCGGCCATTCGGGCGGTGGACAGGGATGGTGTGCTGATCGAGGCGGTCATGCCGCGCGCTCCTTGGTGTCGATGAGGCGAAGGAAGACGTCTTCCAGCCCGAGGCGGATGACGTGGTTTTCGGTGACGGCGAGGCCGTGGTCGGCCGCGAAGCGGGTGATCCGCGCCTGGACGGCGGCGGTGGCGTCGGGCGCGACGCGCACGACGTAGGTCCGAAGGTCGCCCTCGCGCTCGGTCGGTTCGACCGACAACACGCCCTCGATGTCCGTCAGGGTCAACGCGGTCCCGTCGTCGGCGCCGCCGAGCGCGACGCGCAGTTGATCGCGGGCAAAGCTCTCGAGGAGCTCCCTGGTCGGCGACGCCTGCACGAGGCGGCCGTGGTCGAGGATGGCGACGTGGTCGCTGACGCGCTGCACGTCGTCGAGGATGTGGGTCGAGTAGAACACGGTCACCTCGCCCTGCAGTTCGCGCATCAGGTCGAGGACCTCACGGCGACCGACCGGGTCGAGCGCACTGACCGGCTCATCGAGCAGGAGCACCTTCGGCGAACCGACGAGTGCCTGGCCGATGCCGAGGCGCTGGCGCATCCCGCCCGAGTAGGTCTGGGTCGGGCGGTCGGCCGCATCGGCCAGGCCGACCCGCTCGAGGATCGCGTCGATGCGCGACTCGGAGCCGCGCGCCGCGGCCGGGAACAGCGAGGCGACGAAGCGGAGCGTATCGCGCCCTGTCATCCAGTCGTAGAACCGCGGCTCCTGGGCGAGGTAGCCGACCTCGCGGCGGTAGGCCGGCCCGGCGCCGACGGGGATGCCCGCGACGGCGGCCGTGCCGCTGGTCGGCCGGGTCAGACCGGCGAGCAGCTTGATCGTCGTCGACTTGCCGGCGCCGTTGGGGCCGAGGAAGCCGTAGATCGATCCCTCGGGCACGTCGAGATCCAGGTTCGTGAGGGCCTGCACGCCGGGGTAGTGCTTGGTGAGTCCGGCCGTCGAGATGGCCGTGGCGTTGGTCATGGTGTGTCTCCGTGGCGTCGAACGGTGGTCGTTCGCGTGGTCACCACACTGGCCGCCCCGCGCGTCCCTGGCATCGGCCGCGAGGATGGAACCGGTCGCCTCCCCGGGCCCGTCCTTCGCGCCGGGACTCATCCCGTGGTACCGGTCGCGGCTCATCCGGGCCGCGGGCTGTGCGGGCGAGAGCCGACAGCTCAGCCGGGTCGCGGGCCGTCGATGGAACCAGGTCGGACCAGGCCGGCCTCGTAGGCGAGCACGACCGCCTGGGCCCGATCGCGCAGGCCGAGCTTGTCGAGCACATGCGACACGTGGGTCTTGACGGTGGGCTCGGCGAGCACCAGGCGCTCGGCGATCTCCCGGTTCGACAGCCCGCGCGCGATGAGGGTCAGGACCTCGATCTCACGCTCGGTCAGCTCCCGCAGCGCGGCGTTCCGTTCCTCGTTGACGGGCGGCAGCCGGTCGGCGAAGCGATCGAGCAGGCGCCGGGTGACGGTCGGGGCGAGGAGCGCGTCGCCGGCCGCAACGGTGCGGATCGCGGCCACGAAGTCCGACGGCGTGACGTCCTTGAGCAGGAACCCGCTCGCCCCCGCGCGAAGGGCCTCCACCACGTTCTCGTCGGCATCGAACGTCGTCAGCACCAGCACCCGGGCGTCCGGAGCGGCCCGGTCCCGCACGATCCGGCGGGTCGCCTCGATGCCATCGAGGACGGGCATCCGGATGTCCATGACGATCACGTCCGGCGTGAGCCGGCGGGCGGCGTCGATGGCAGCCTTCCCATCGGCGGCCTCGCCGACGATATCGATGTCCGTCTCACCCTCGAGGATCATCCGAAAGCCCGTGCGCACCAGCTGCTGGTCGTCGACGAGCAGGACCCGCGTCGTCATGCCGATGCCGACCGATCGGGCTCGACCGGCATCCGCGCGTGGATCCCGAAGCCGGTCGGGGTGGGGCCGGACTCGAACGTCCCACCGAACACGACCGCCCGCTCGCGCATGCCGATGACGCCGTGGCCTCCGTCGCCCGGCCCGCCGATGCCTCGCGTGCCGGCGCCGCCTTCGTCGGTGATGCGGATATCGAGATGGGTCGGTTCGTACGTCAGCTCGACCCGGGCGCGGGCGCCGGCGGCGTGCTTGAGGACGTTGGTCAGCGCCTCCTGGACGATGCGGTAGGCCGACAGGTCCACGCCCGGATCGAGCGCCCGCCGCGCTCCGGTGATGGCGACCTCGACCGGCAGGCCCGCGGCCCGGACCTGCTCGAGCAGCTCCCCCAGGCGATCGAGCCCCGGCATCGGCTCGCGGGCGGCTTCGGGCCCGGCGTCCGACTCGCCGAGGATCCCGAGCATGCGCCGCATCTCGGTCAGTGCCTGGCGCCCGGTCCGGTCGATCGCGCTGAGCGCGGTGCGCGCCTGCTCCGGCCGACGATCGAGCGCGGTCAGGCCGGCGCCCGCCTGGATGACGATCACGCTGACATGATGGGTGACCACGTCGTGCAGTTCGCGGGCGATCCGTTCACGCTCGTCCTGGACCGCCCGTCTGGCCCGCTCCTCGCGCTCCAGCTCCAGCAGGCGTGATCGGTCCTCGATGGCGGCGGCGTACATGCCGCGCGTCCGCGCCCAGTCGCCGAGGGCCCACGCAACGCCGATCGACAGCATGGTCTGCAGGAAGCCCTGCAGACCGAACTCGCCGCTCTTGATGGTGATGAGCGCCGCGAATGCCGCTCCGAGCAGGACCGCGAGCGGCACCGAGACGCGCCGGTCGACCCGTTCGGTGACCGTGAACAGCGCCACGAGCGAGCCGAGGCTCTCGTTGACGCTGTCTCCCTGGGCCAGCGACGCGTGCAGGATCGTCGCGCCGGCGACCACCAGGAACACGGCCAATGGCCAGCGCCTGCGGGCGATCAGCGGCAGCGTCTCGAGCAAGAGGAGCGCGCTGCTCAGCGGGTCGAGGTTGCCCGCGTCGGACGCTTGTCCGAGGAGCGCCACCACCGACACCGCGGTCAGCCCGAGGGCGACGAGGGTGTCGAACACGAGCTCGCCGCGTGCCGTCCGCTCCGCGGACACCGGACTCGTGGCGCGATCCTCGACGTGAGTGGTCACGCGCCACAGGGTAGGGCCGGCCGGCGGCGGCAGCATCATCCTTCCGGATGGAATCTTCGGGGTAGACTCGGCGCCGATCTGTCAGGTATGATGCCTGCCGGTCCCGGATCGACCCGGGCCATGAATTAGCACGACGCAACGCGGACTCCTCTCACGATTGGCGCGAGAACCCGACGGGAACGCGCCGGCTACGAAGAGGAGTTTTCTTTTGTACAACGACAAGAACCTGACTTGTGCGGACTGTGGACAGGAATTCGTGTTCACCGCCTCCGAGCAGGACTTCTACGCGCAGCGTGGCTTCACCGAGCCGCGCCGTTGCGCCTCCTGCCGAGCGAGCCGCAAGGCGGCCCGCAACGCCGAAGGCGGCGACAGCTCGTACGGTGGCTACAGCTCCGGCGGCGGGTACTCCGCCGGCGGTGGCGGCTACTCGAGCGGCGGCTACGATCGCGGTCCCCGCGAGATGTTCGCGGCCACCTGCTCGAACTGCGGCAAGGAG
>DAIUES010000067.1:0-11109 GCA_036844985.1 Candidatus Limnocylindrales bacterium | reverse complement strand
TCTTCGAGGCGACCGCGCGGGCCTCGTCGGACTCTGTCGCATGGACGGCGAGTTCGACCGGGGCGCCGTCGGGGTTCTCGGTGGTCAACGACTTGGGCTTGCGCCGACGGTTGAACCGGATCAGGTGGTCGGCGACGCGCAAGATGTTCTTCGTGCTGCGGTAGTTCTGCTCGAGCTTGACGACCTTGCAGCCGGGGAAGTCCCCCTCGAAATCGAGGATGTTGTCCACCGCGGCGCCACGGAAGGCATAGATCGCCTGGTCGTCGTCGCCGACCACCGTGACGTTGCGGTGCGGCTCGGACAGCAACGTCACGAGCTCCGCCTGGGCCCGGTTCGTGTCCTGGAACTCGTCGACCAGGACGTAGCGGAACCGACCTCCGACCGCGGCCCGCGCCGACGCCGACTCCCGCACGAGCCGCAGCGCCAGCGCCACCTGGTCACCGAAGTCGATGAACCCGCGTTCGGACAGCAGCTCCTGGTAGCGGGCGTAGGCCCGGGCGAGCTCGGCCTGGCGTCGAGCCACCTCGCCGAGCGCCGCACCGTCGTCGCCGGACGCGGCATCGACGGCCGCCGCCTCGGCCCCGACCCGAGCCGCGTAGGCCGCGTACGTCGCGGGCGTGATGTCCTCGTCCTTGCATCGACTGAACAGCGTCGCGAGCGCCGCGAGGAACCGGGTCGGATCGCCCAGCGGCCGGTACTCGTCGAGGTCGAAATCGTAGAGGTGCTCGCGCAGGAAGATCACGACCTCGGCCCGCGACAGCACCCGGACGTCCGGCGGGAGGCCGAGCTCCAGCGCGAACTCGCGGATGATCCGGTCGCCAAACGCATGGAACGTGGCGATCGCCGTGTCCGTGTAGCCATACGGGACGAGCTGATCGACGCGGACGGCCATCTCGTCGGCCGCCTTGTCCGTGAACGTGAGGGCCAGGATCTCCGATGGCCGCGCACGCCGCGTGGCGATCAGCCAGGCGATCCGCCGGGTGATGACCTGGGTCTTTCCGGTGCCCGCCCCCGCGACCACGAGGAGTGGCCCATCGCCGTGCGTGACCGCGCGGAGCTGGTCCGGGTTGAGACCACCGAGCAACTGATCCATCCCGCCCGGAGCCGCTGCGCCGGTCACGGCCGGATCCATGACCGGCACCAGGTCGTGCCAGGCCGGGATCTGTTCGAGCGGGGTCGGACCGCGCCGCCGCGCGCGGACGGCGGGCCGGGTCACCGCAGCGGGACGGGTCGGTCGGGATGGGTCGGCGATGGGGGCCATGCACGCACCATCGTCGACCGTTGTGACACCTAGGCTGTCAGGCCGTCGCCTGGTTCACGGCGGCGGCTTCCTCCTGCGACAGGGCGCCGTCCGATCGACCGCCGGTGATCGACTTGGCGTAGACCCGCGTCCCCGACCGGGCGTGCAGGCTGGAGAGCACCCAGCCGTTGCCGTCGGCATCGAGCAGGGCCAGGGCGAAGCTCTGGTTGCCGCCGGTGTCCTCGAACGGATTGAACCGCACCAGCCCGACACGCTGGAACGACCGCGGCACGGTCGCCTCGAGGGCTGCCGTGCGGCCCCCCAGGCGCTCGACCTCACGACCGAGCAGGTAGACCTTGTCGAGATGCGCCCCGAGGACGCCCTCGAGGTCGCCGCCGTCCTCACCCCGGGTCAGGGCACGCAATCGCGCATCGGCCCGAGCGACGCGTCGGGTGAGCACCACCGCGAGCACCAGCAACAGCGCGACGGCCACGACGAGGGCCACGACGATGGCGCCGAGATACGGAGCGACGAGCGCGTTGAGGTCGATGGGGAGCTCCTCAGGGTGGGTCGTCGCGAGTCTAGCAGCCGGCTCCTGCCGACCGTGGTGCTATCCTCTGCCGCTGGCGGCCGCGCCCGAGATGGCGCCCCGACCGCCCGATCCCGTCCCACACGGAGGCCTTCCGAACGCACATGGCCAAGCGAACACGCGGCACGACTTCGCGGCCCGGGCAACGGGCCCGACTCGAGCGCTCGGCGGCGGCGCGGCGGCCCGCACCCGAGGCCGTCGTGGCACCGCGACCGTCGACGCTGACCGACGCAGAGGAGCGCCGCGCCGCCGAGCTCGAGGCCGAGATCGTCGCCGCCGAGCGCGCGGCCGCTCCGGCGCCGGCCCGTCGAGAGCGCCAGCGCGAATCGTCCGAGGCCCGGGTCCGGCCCGGCACGCTGGCCACCCGCGCCGCGGCCGAGTACGGCTACGTGAGCCGCGATGTCCGCCGCATCGTGCTCATCGGCGGATCGATGATCATCCTGCTCCTGGTGCTGTGGGTCGTCCAGCAGGTGACCGGATTCGGGCCGCTCTGACGGCCTGACGCGGGTGCCGAGCCGCCGAACTCCGACCGGAGCGCGCCCAGAGGCACTCTTCCAGCCGCCCCCCGAGCGACAGCCGCTGGCTGCCCGGATGCGCCCGCGGACCCTCGGCGAGTTCGTCGGACAGGACCACCTCGTCGGTGAACGCGGCCCGCTCCGCCGGTCGATCGCGCGCGGTCATCTCGCAAGCCTGTTGCTGTGGGGTCCGCCGGGCACCGGCAAGACGAGCCTCGCCCGATTGCTCGCCGGGGAGATCGGGGCACATTTTTCGACGCTGAGCGCGGTCATGGCCGGCGTTGCCGATGTACGTGCGCTCATCGCCGAGGCGCAGGACCGGATCGCCCTCCACGGCACCCGCACGGTCCTGTTCCTCGACGAGATCCATCGATTCAACAAGGCCCAGCAGGACGCGCTCTTGCCCCACGTCGAGGACGGCACGATCACCCTCGTCGGGGCAACGACCGAGAATCCGTACTTCGAGGTCAACGCCGCCCTCCTGTCACGGATGCGGGTGTGGCGCCTCGAGCCGCTGAGCGACGACGACGTGGCGACGGTCGTCCGTCGAGCGCTCGAGGACGCAGAACGCGGTCTGGCCGGATCGCTCGGTCCCGACGGGGGCGTCGCGCTCACGCCGGAGGCGTTCGATCACCTCGTCGGGCTGGCTGGCGGCGACGCGCGCGCTGCACTCAACGTGCTCGAGGGAGCGACCGCCCTCGCTGAAGCCGAAGGCGTCCGGGACGCCGCAGGCGCCGTGGCGCCACGTCTGGAGGATGTCGAGGCCGCGGCCCAGCAACGCGTCCTCGCCTATGACCGCGCGGGCGATGGGCATTACGACACCGTGTCGGCGTTCATCAAGAGCCTGCGCGGCAATGACCCCGACGCCGCGCTCTACTGGCTCGCGGCGATGATCGCGGCCGGCGAGGATCCCCGGTTCATCGTGCGGCGGCTGATCATCGCGGCGTCGGAGGACGTCGGCAACGCCGATCCCCGAGCCCTCCAGGTGGCTGTGGCCGCGGCCCAGGCGCTCGACCACATCGGCCTGCCCGAGGCCCAGTACGCCCTCGCCCAGGCGACGACGTTCATCGCCCTGTCGCCAAAGAGCGACAGCGTCGGCCGGGCGTACGGGGCCGCACTCGCCGACGTCCTCAAGCACGGCTCGCTGCCGGTCCCGAACCACCTTCGGAACGCCGGCGACCGACGGATGAAGCAGCACGGCATCGGCGTCGGCTACAAGTTCCCCCACGACTTCGAGGGCGATGACGTCGAGCAGCAGTACCTGCCGGACGAGCTGGTCGGCCGGCGCTATTACGTGCCGGGCGACCAGGGCCACGAGGTCACCCTCGCTGCCCGAATGGGCGAGCGTGACGCGGCCAGGGGCCAGCCACCGAAACGCAAGCGTCGCGACTCGCCGCCGATGGCCGGCATGGGCGATGCGCTGCGGCCGCGCGAGGGAAACCGGAAGAAGCTGGCCGAGACGCAGAAGCGCGACGCCGGCGACAGCCGCTAGGCCGCGCCGCGCCGCGTCGCGCCAGGACGTGCCGGCCCGTCACACTGGCCGATGACGCGGCTGACACCGCGCGCGAGGGAGGCCACCGTTGTCGCGATCGCCCGTCGCGTTCGCCCGTGCGCTCATCGACCGCGTCGTTCCACGCGGCGCGCTGATCCTGTCGGTCCTGAGCTTCGGCTACTTCCTGGTGGGCATCGTCCGCAATCGGGTGTTCGCCAATACGTTCGGCGCCGGCCCCGAGCTCGACGCGTACAACGCCGCGTTCCGCATCCCGGAGATCGCCCTCGACGTCCTGGTCGCAGCCGGGCTGACGGCCCCGTTCGTCCCGATCTACAGCAGCCTGCGCCGCGACGACGAAGCGGCGGCGAACAGCTTCGGGCGGTCAGTCATGACCGGGGCGGTCCTGGTGATGGCCGTGGCGACCGGCGCGATCTTCGTGGCCGCGCCCTGGCTCGCGACCCAGGTCGGCGCCGGGTTCGACGCCCCGACCCGCGAGCTGTACGTGACCCTCGTCCGGATCAACTGCATCGGCCAGATCATGTTCGCGGCATCGATCAGCCTCGGCGAGGTGCTCGTCGCGAACCGCAAGTTCCTGTCCTATGCCCTCGCCCCGATCCTGTACTCCGGCGGCATCATCGTCGGGACGGTGCTCGGCGCGGAGCGATACGGCGTCGTGGCGACCGCGTGGGGGGCCGTCGTCGGGGCGGCGGCCCATCTCGGCATCCGGGCGATCGGCACGCTCGGGACCTCGTTCCGCATCCGCCCGGCGTTCCGCTTCCGGACCCCGGCGTTCCGCGAGTTCATCCGGCTCATGCTGCCGCGCATGGTCAGCCACCCGATCGAGCCGGCGATCTTCACCTATTTCACGATCCTCGCCTCGACGGTCGCGGTCGGCGGCGTGACATCGGTCAACTTCGCGCTCGATTACCAGGTCGTGCCGGTCAGCCTCATCGGCATCGCCTTCTCGCTGGCCGTGTTCCCGACCCTGTCGGCGGCCTACGCCGACGGCGACGGCACGGCCTTCCGGGCGGTCCTGGGCCGGAACCTGGCCACGATCGGGGTACTCACGACGCTCGCCGCCGCGGCCCTGTTCGTCGGTTCCGGGATCCTCGTCGAGGTCCTGCTCGGCGGGGGTGCGTTCGGGCCGGACGACGTGGCGCGGACGGCCGCGATCGTCGCCGCGTTCGCGGTGTCGGTCCCGTTCGATGCGCTCGCCTACCCGCTGTCGCGCGGCCTGTACGCCACCCATGACACGATCCGCCAGGTCATCGCCGCATTCGCGGGCTTCGGCACGGTGCTCGCCACGTCGAGCGCGCTGGCACCCGGTCTGGGCCTGCTGGCGATCCCGATCGGGTACGCGGTCGGGATGGCGGTCAAGGACGCCCTGCTCGTCGCCTTCCTCGTGCCGCGGGTCCGGGCGATCGGTCGGAGCGGCTGATCGCTAGCCCGCGTGGCGGACCGTCGGTGCGACGGTGATCCACAGCCCGTCGCGGTCCGCATAGCGTCCCTCTGGCCGCTTCCAGGGCAGGAAGTTGTCCTCCATCTCCCGTGCCGTGGTGAACGTTCCGGGCGGGTTCGAGGCGCCCCAGATCGACGACACCATCGGGTACCACGGGTCGAGGATGTAGGCGCCCTGCATGACCGCGCCGCGGAACGTGGCCGGGTCCCGATCGGCCCGGTAGCCGGTCATCACCCAGGTATGGGCACCCCGCCATGCCAGCAGGAGGACCGGCGAGCGCGTCTTCTTGATGGCAACGGCGGCATCACGCAGCGCGCCCGTCCGTGTCTCGAACGCCCGGACCTCATACCCTGGCGCACCGTAGGCATCGAGCGCGAGCGCCATCGCGGCCGGGCCCCACTCGCCGTTGTGGCTGTCGGAGCGTGCCTCCCATTCGTGGACCCGCCCGGCGATCTCGCGCTGGGTCGCGACCGATGTGTCGCTCAACCCGAGGATGGCGAGGACCATCTGCACGCCGGCCGGTGAGCACCAGTCGGTGCGCGCCTCCGTGGCGAACACCGAATCCGGATCCTTCACGATGTCGACGTCGACCGGGACCGGCTTCGGCTTCGGCGTGGGGGTCGGGGTCGGGGCGGGCGTCGGGCTCGGCGTAGCGTCGGGCGGCAGGGACGCTGGTGTCGCGGTCGGGGACGGCGTGGGGGTCGCGCTCGGTTCTGGCGGATCGGTGACGAGGACGGTGCCGATCGTCGGTCGATCCGGTACCGGACCGGCCATGAACCGTTCGACCCGGTTCACCAGCGCGAGCCACTTGTGTCCGGCACCGAACGTGTCCGTGGCGACCGCCAGCGCCCCGAGCGTGCCGCCCACCAGGGCGAGCACGAGCGCGCCGACGATGAACCGTCGCAGGCGGCGGCGCGGGCGTGGTGTGGGGCGGTACATCGGGGCTGGACGGCTCCAGGTGGTGATGGGGTGCGTGTGTGTTGACGGCCGGGCGCGTCATCTTGCGACTCGGCGCGAGCCGGCACGTACGGCGGTCGCCGGAACGGCCGGTCGCCAAGCATAGCCGCCTCCCCCGACGCCGCCGACCGCGAGGCTGTGGCACCATCGACGCGACCCAGCCGCAACCCCGAGGAGCGCCGATCACGTGGACCGATTCGAGCCCAACCTGCGCATCCCCGGACCGACCTCGCTGCCGCCCAGCGTGCGGACGGCGGGTGGCCGCCAGATGATCAACCATCGCGGTCCGGAGTTCGCGGCGATGCTCGGTCGGATCCTCGAGGGGATGCGGCCATTCTTCGGCACGACGTCGGACGTCGCGGTCATCTCGACCGCGGGGTCGGGTGGCCTCGAGGCCGCCATCGTCAACACCCTGTCACCCGGCGACCCGGTCCTGGCGGTCAGCATCGGTTCGTTCGGGGACCGGTTCGCCAAGATCGCCGGGATCTACGGCGCCGACGTGACCCGGCTCGACGCCGAATGGGGCTATGCGGCAGCGGCCGACGAAGTCCGCGAGCGACTGCGGTCGATGCCCGACACCAGGGCCGTCCTGCTCACCCATAACGAGACCTCGACCGGGGTCATGAACCCGATCGCCGAGCTGGCCGCCGCCGTTCGCGCGGAACGGCCGGAGGCGCTCATCCTCGTCGACAGCGTGTCGGGTCTGGGGGCGGTGCCGTTCGAGATGGACGCGTGGGGCGTCGACGTCGTCGTGACGGGCTCGCAGAAGGCCTGGATGGCCGCCCCAGGCCTGGCCATGATCGCCGCCTCGCCGCGCGCCTGGAGCGCGATGGAACGCGCCACGATGCCCCGCTTCTACCTCGACCTGCGGGCCCACCGCGAGGCCGCCGCGAGCGGCCAGACGCCGTTCACGCCGGCGATCGCCGTGGTCTACCAGGTCGACGAGGGGCTGCGACTGATGGGCGAGGAAGGCCCCGACGCGATCTTCGCCCGCCACGCCGCGAGCGCCGCGGCCGCCCGGGCCGGTCTCACGGCCCTCGGGTTCGAGCTGTTCGCCGACTCGGCCCACTACTCGCGCACGGTGACGGCGGTGAACGTGCCCGATGGCCTCGACTGGAAGGCGTTCAACGGCCAGCTCAAGGAGCGCGGCCTCGTCGTCGCCGGCGGCCAGGGCAAGCTGACCGGCCGGATCTTCCGCATGGGCCACCTCGGATCGGTCACGATCGAGGAGATCCTCGGCGCCATCGCCACCCTCGAGTCCGCGTCGCTGGCGACCGGTCGCCCGGTCGAGCCGGGGGCCGCGGTCGGCGCCGCCCAGGCTGCCGCCCTCGCCGAGTTCGCCGACACCACCAGCCCGAGCAGCCCCACGCCGGCCGGCGCCCGGGCGTGAAGGTCCTCGTCGCCGAGGCCGTCGCCCGCGAGGGCATCGATCGGCTGCGCGCCCGGCATGACGTCGATGAGCGGATCGGGTGCAGCCGCGAGGAGCTGGCGGCGCTGTTGCCCGACTACGACGCGCTCATCGTGCGCAGCCAGGTCCAGGTCGACGCCGAGCTGATCGCCGCGGGCAACCGGCTGGTGGTCATCGGGCGGGCAGGCGTCGGGGTCGACAACGTCGATCTCGAGGCGGCCACCCGGGCCGGGGTGACCGTCGTCAACGCCCCCACCGGCAACACCATCGCCGCGGCCGAGCACACCCTCGCCCTCTTGTACGGGGTCGCCCGCAAGACCGCTGCGGCCGACGCTTCGATACGCCGTGGCGAATGGAAACGGGCCCAGTTCACCGGCCTCGAGCTCCGTGGCCGGACGCTCGGGATCATCGGCCTCGGCAAGATCGGCCAGGCCATCGCGCTCCGGGCGCGGGCGATGGAGATGACGGTCATCGGCGCCGATCCGTATGTCACCGCCGAGCAGGCCGCCAACCACGGCGTCGAGCTGGTCAGCCTCGACGCGCTCCTCGAACGGGCCGACGTCGTGTCGGTCCACGTGCCACTCACGCGGGCCACGACCGGCATGATCGGCCGGGCGGCGATCGCCCGGATGCGGCCGGGGGCGATCATCCTCAACGTCGCCCGGGGCGGGATCATCGACGAGGCAGCCGTCGCCGAGGCGCTCGTCTCGGGCCAGCTGGCCGGTGCCGGGTTCGATGTCTTCGACCATGAACCACCGGCCGATTCAGCCCTGCTGAAGGCGCCCAACACCCTGCTCACGCCGCACCTCGGCGCCTCGACCGCCGAAGCCCAGGTGCTGGTCGCGGAGGAGGTCGCCGACCAGGTCCTCGACGTGCTCGACGGTCGGAGCGCGCGGTACGCCGTCAACGCGCCCCTGCTCACCCCGGAGACGGCGCGTGCCCTCGGCCCGTACCTGCCGCTGGCCGAGATCCTCGGCCAATTCTTCGCCCAGTTCTCGCATGGGGGCGTGCGCACCCTCACGCTCGAGATCGCGGGCGAGCTGGCGGTCCACGATGCGGCGCCACTCACCGCGGCGGTCCTGCGTGGGCTGCTCGAGACGGTCACCACCGAGCGGGTGAACCTGGTCAACGCCGGGGCGTTGGCAAAGGCCCGCGGGATCACCCTCGTCGAGCGCAAGACGCCCGATGCCGGTGCGTACGACGCCGCGCTCACGCTGTCGAGCGACGGGTCGGCGGGCGGTCCCCTGACGGTCGGCGGGACGGTCGCCGCGGGCGAACCCCGCATCACCCGACTGGGCGCGTATCGACTCGACATGGAACCGGCCCGGGTGATGCTCATCACCCACCACACCGATCAGCCCGGGATGGTCGGTCGCATCGGGGCGATGCTCGGCGAGGCCGACGTGAACATCAGTGCGATGCACCTCGCCCGGTCGCGGCCACGCGAGGATGCCCTGATGATCCTGGCGCTCGACGACGATGTGTCGGCCGCGGTCGAGGGGGCCATCCGCGATCTCGACGCGGTGGTCGAGCTGTGGATCATCCGCCTCGACAGCCACACGTGACCACCCCGATGTCAGCGTCGCTCGTGCCCGACGGGCTCGACGCCAGCCTCGTCCTGGTGCGCCACGGCGAGTCCGAGTACATCGTCGAGGGTCGCTTCCAGGGCCAGGCCGAGACGCCGCTGTCGCCGACCGGCCTGCGCCAGGCCGCCCTGGTCGCGGAACGGCTGGCGCACCCGCACGATCCGCCGGCTCTGCCGCTGGCCGACGGCCCGCTGCGCGAGATCGTCCACTCCCCCCTGCGGCGGACGGCGCAGACCGCCTCGGCCATCGCCGAGCGGATCGACGGGGCGCCCAGCCGGCGCCCCGAGCGCGGGCTGATGGAGATCGGCCAGGGCGTCTGGGAGGGGCTCCACCGCGACGAGATCGCGGACCGCTACGGCGATGTCCTCGCCGCCTGGCGGCGCACCCCGACGACGGCCTGGGCGCCGGGCGGCGAATCGCTCGCCACGGTCCAGGCACGCGTCCGACCGGCACTGGCCGGGGTCCTGGCCACGCTCGCCGAGGGCGGCGTCCCGGGCACGCTCGACCGTGACCAGGTCGCCGGCTACCGGTCGGCTGCCGAACCCCAGCCGTGGTCGATCGCGGTCGGCCACGACGGGGTGTTCAAGGTCGCCCTGCTGACCCTGTTCGACCTGCCGCTCGAGCGGTTCTGGATGTGGACGATGGACCTGGCCGCGATCACGGTCATCGAGTTCCGGGCCGGGCGGCCGGTGCTGCGCGCCCACAACCTGACCGGCCACCTCGCGAGCCTGCTCGATGAGGCGGCCCAGGAGGCACAGGAACGACGCACCCGGAGCGGCGCGCTGTAGCGGAGCGGTGATCCGGGTCGGCTCCCGCCTCGGCGGCGGCGCCGACTCAGCGCGGTCGACGGCGACCGCGGCGCAACGCGAGTCGCAGGAGGTTGACCCGCAGCCGTCGGTGGGCGTGGCGCAGGCCGACCAGACGCTCCTCGGTCAGGATGCGTCCGCCATAGGCGACCTCGACCTTCGCGCGAGCGACGGTCTCGAGCTCGGGTCGGACCCGTGGCAGGGCGTCGGCGAGGGCACCGGCATATTCGTACACGGTCTGGTTCGGGCGTGGCCCGAAGCCGAGACGGGTCGCCAGCCGGGTCACCGAGCCGTAGGCGCCGTCGGCCGTCTCGGGTCCGCGCGGCCCGCGCTGCCAGGCGACCGCCGCGATGGCCGCCACGACGACCCCGAGCAGGACCGCGATCGCGACGAACGGGCCGATCGGGCCGCTCCGCTGGGGCCCCGCCACGCTGCCGCCCGGCTCGTTGATGTCGTCACCGATGTCTCCCGGTCGCGATGCCCCGGCGACCGCGGCGCTGCCCGACGGGCGAGGCGTGGCGGATGCGACCGGCCGGCCCGAGGGGATCGGCGCCAGCTGGGCGATCGAGCCGCCGGTCGGGTCGAAGTCCGCCCAGCCATAGCCCGGGAAGTAGGCCTGGACCCAAGCGTGGGCGTCGTGATTCCTGACGGTTCGGCCGCCGCCGCCCGGATCGGGTTCGCCGGGCAGGAAGCCCTGCACGAACCGGGCCGGGATGCCCAGCTCACGGAGGAACACGACCATGGTCGAGGCGTAGTACTGGCAGAACCCGGCCCGGGTCTGGACGAAGCATTCGACGATCGACGCGTTCTCGCAGCGGAAGTCGCTCACGTCCGTGTCGTAGCGGAACTGGTTCGGGTCGAGCAGCGTGTCACGGATGTGGATGGCCAGGTCATACGGGTTCGTCGTGTCGGCCTCCGCGACGATGCTCTGCAGGAGCTGCTGGGACAGCGGCCCGAGCGAGCCCGTCGGGAGCGTGGCGCGGCCGTACTGGGCGACCACGTCGGCGGGATAGTCGGTGCCCGCGCCGTGGAACGCCAGCGCCTTGTAGCCATTGGC
>DAIUES010000066.1:0-11263 GCA_036844985.1 Candidatus Limnocylindrales bacterium | reverse complement strand
GCCCCCCGACAGGTACCGGACGGCGGCGATGAACAGGAACGCGATGCCGAAGGCGAACGTGCCGAGGCCCTCCTGGGCCAGGCCCGCGTTGGTCAGGGCGCCCGGCACCGCCAGCGCCGTGATGATCGCGCCCGCATACAGCGAGCCCGTGCCGCGCGACATCGCCCAGCGGACGAGGAATGCCAGACCGATGGCCAGCACGAACAGCGACCCGAGAGAACGGGACTCGGGGACCAGCTGCTGGACGAGCAGCAGCCCGCCGAAGACGAGCAGGAAGATGCCGATCCAGGGCAGGCCCGGCCGTCGCGCGGCGTCCGGCCCCCACTCCCAGGTATGGACCCGACCACGGACCTCGGCCTCGCCCCACTCGCCGCCGCCCCACCGCCGGCCCGACCACCCGAGGCCCGACCGTCCGTCGGGCGTGCGTCCGCCGCTGTCGGGGCCGAGGCGGGTGATCGGGTCGGGTCGATCGTCCATCAGCTGCCAGCGTAGCCGGCCGACGTCGGGTCCGCCCTGGTCGCCACGGTCGTGCCGTCATCCTCGTCTTCGACATGACTGAAGCCCAGCCGGTCCGCCAGTCGGCCCAACGGTCCGGGCGCCCACCAGTTCCAGCGGCCCATGAGCCGCATCGTCGCCGGAACAAGGAGCACCCGGATGATCGTGGCGTCGACCAGGACCGCGATGGCCATGCCGACCCCGATGCTCTTGATGGTGATGACTTCCGCGAGCGCGAATGCGGCGAAGACGCTGACCATGATCAGCGCGGCGCCGGTGATGACGCCGGCCGTGCGGGCCAGACCCTCGGCGACCGACGCCGTGTTGTCACCGGTCCGTCGATAGGCCTCCTGGATGCGCGACAGGAGCAGCACCTCGTAATCCATCGACAGCCCGAATATCACGCTGAACATGATGATCGGGTTGCCGGCGATGGTGTAGCCGAGCGGCTCGAACCGCAGGACATCGGCGAGGTGACCCTCCTGGAAGATCCAGACGAGCGCACCGAAACTCGCGCTGATCGACAGCAGGGTCATGATCACCGCCTTGATCGGGATGACCACCGACCCGAACAGGAGGAACAGGATCACGGCACTGGCCACGAGGGTCAGCCCGACCGCCCACGGTGCCCGTTCGCTCTGCGACTCGAGGAAGTCGTGGCCGGTGGCGGCGCTGCCGCCGACCTGGGTCGTGATGCCGGGTCCCGGATCGAGCGCACGGATGGTCGGGATCATGCTCGTCGCCGCGGGCCGCGAGGGGGAGAGCGGGCTGATGGCGTCGAGACGGACCGTGGAACCGCGCACGTAGCGGCCCAGCAGCGCGTCGAGCCCGGGCGGGCGCTGGGCCGCCGGCAGGGCGTACAGCTGGGCGACCTGGTCGGCCGGCAGCGGCGCGCCCGTCTGAGGGTCGGGGATGGCGAACGGGCCTTCGACCCGGTCGATCCCTTCGATCGCCGCGAGCTTCGCAGCGTAGTCGTTGACAGCGCTGATGTTGGCTTCCGACGTGGGGTCGCCCTGGACGTCGGCGAGGACGACGATGGGGGTCGTCTCGCCCGGAGCGAACTCGGTCTGGAGTGCGACGTAGGCGTCGCGGCTTTCGACGCCAGGTGGATAGATCTCGGCGCCCGGCACGCCCTGCTGCAGCCCGAAGAACGGGCTGCCGGCGATGAACAGCAGCGCGAGGGTCGGGATGAGCACCGCGAACGGGCGACGCATGACGGCGTGGGCGACCCGTTCCCAGGCCGAGGTCCCGCCGGCCGTCGGCTCGTCGGTGCCGCGGAACCGGCCGAGCAGGCCGCGCAACGACAGGGCGTTCACCCGGTGACCGAGCATCCCGAGCACGGCGGGCAGGAAGGTCAGCGCGTAGACCACCGAGCACAGCACGACGATCGAGCCGCTGAGCCCGATGCTGCGGATGGCCGGCGCCTCGAACAGCAGCAACCCGGACAGCCCGATCGCGACCGCGATGCCGCTGAAGGCCACGGCCTTGCCCGACGTCGCGACGGTCCGCTGGACCGCGTCCGCCACGGTCCGTCCCTGGCGCAGTTCCTCGCGGAACCGGCTCACGATGAACAGCGAGTAGTCGATCGCCAGCGCGAGCCCCAGCATCGTCGCGATGTTGAGGACGAACACGCTCATCTCGACCTGCTGCGCGACGAGGTAGATCAGCGCGAGGCTCGACGGGATGGCCAGGCCTGCCACGAGCAGCGGCATCCCCGCCGCCACGACCGATGCGAACACGATGATCAGGACGATGGCCACGACCGGCAACGACACGGTCTCGGCGCGGACGAGGTCCTTCTCCGACTGCTCGGCCGAGTCCTTGGTGATCGGCCCATAACCGGTCAGCTGCACGGTCATCCCCGCAGGCGGGCTGATCTTGGCGTGGAGGTCGTCGACGATCGCCACCGATTCCTCGTTGGACATCTCGAGCTCGATCACGACGTACGCGGCGTCGCCGGCCGTGCTGATGAATCGGCGATCGCCGGTCTCGGAGAACCCGACGATGGCCGTGACCCGGGGATCGCTGGCGACAACTGCGAGGGCGCTCGACATCGCGCCCTGGAAGTCCGGCGACGCGGCATCAGCCCCGGTATCCGAGGAGCGGAACAGGGCGATGACCGAGCTGCGACCAGCCCCGAACTCGGCGTCGAGCCGATCGGCCACCGCGGTCGACTCGGACGTGGCGTCGAGCCAGCCGCCCGAGCTCAGGACGTCGGCCGTCCTCGACGCGAGGGTCAGGGAGGCAACGGCGAGGACGATGGCGAGGATCGCGACGGGACGGCGGAAGCGATAGGCGAACGCTCCCCAGCGGTGGAACATCGGGGCGGACTTCCCTTCGATGGCGGTGACGGAAGCCGCCATGATGCGCGACCCCGCAGCGAGGCGTCGAGCGCGACCACCCCGACGGCGCGTAGCATCGGGCGCGATGGCTCACGTCCAGACCGTCCACGGCGCGATCGATCCGGCCGATCTCGGCTGGACCCTGCCCCATGAGCACACCCAGATCTCGCTGTGGCAGATCCCCGGACGCTGGGACTACTGGCAGCTGACCCGCGATCAGCCGCTCATCGTCGAGGAACTCGCCGGCTTCCGCGATGCCGGCGGCAAGGCGATCGTCGACCTGACCTTGCCCGGCATCGGGCGCGATCCGACGTGGCTCCGGGAGGTGGCCGCGGCGACGAACCTGCACGTGGTCATGGGCTGCGGCTGGTACCGCGGCGCCTACTACCCGGCCGAAGCGCGCATCGACCGACGCTCGGTCGACGACCTCGCCGACGAGCTGGTGGCCGAAGCCACGGACGGCGCAGGAGCCAGCGATGTCCGGCCGGGCATCATCGGCGAGATCGGCACCGACAAGCCGTGGGTGTCGGCGCTCGAGGAACGCGTCCACCGCGCGGCGGCCCGAGCCGCCCGGCGGACCGGGCTGGCCATCACTACCCACGCGGTGCTGTCGCCGGTCGGGCTCGACCAGCTCCGGATCTTCGAGGACGAGGGAGCCGATCCCACACGGATCGTCATCGGCCACGCCGACTCGTACCCGCTGCTCGACCACCACCTGGCCATCATCGAACGCGGCGCGAACGTCGAGTTCGACTTCCTGGGCATGGCGTTCACGCCGACCGAGCGACTCGGCGAGGGGCGCGTCGTCGAGCTGGTGTGCGAGCTGCTGGCGCGCGGTCACGCCGACCACATCCTGCTCTCCCAGGACGTCTGCCACGACTCGCAGCTGCGCCACTACGAGGGCAACGGCTACACCTACCTCGCCCGGATGTTCCTCCCGCGGCTGCGGGCCGCCGGCGTCAGCGACGCGGAGATCGAGACGATGACCGTGGCCAACCCGCGCCGGCTGCTGACGCTGGACTGAGCGGGTCGGACGGGATCAGGCCTCGAGTGCGGCGTCGACGCTCAGGGCCACATTGCCGGTCAGCGCCTGGCTGATCGGACAGCCGTCCCGGGCAGCCTCGGCCGCAGCCACGAACGCTTCGTTGCTGCTGCCCGGCACGACCCCACGAACGGTGAGATGGCTTGACACCACCCGCCAGCCGGCATCGACCTTGTCGAACGTGACCTCGGCCGACACCGACAGCCGCTCGGGCGGCGTTCCGGCCCGACCGAGCCCGCCCGACAGCGCCATCGAGAAACACGACGCGTGGGCGGCCGCGAGCAGCTCCTCGGGACTGGTCTTGCCGTCACTCGTCTCGGTCCGGGCGGCCCAGGTCACTGACAGGTCGGTGAAGGCGCCGCTGGACACGGCGCTGACCGTGCCTCGGCCGGTCGGCAGGTCGCCGCTCCAGGTGGTTTCGGCGCGTCGGATGGCAGCCATCGGGACTCCTTTGCTGGTCGCTGGGGGATGGCGGTCCATGGTCCCACAACGCACCGGGCCCGGCCGTCGCGGGTGGTGCCGAGGTGTTCGCTGTGTCCGGGTGCGGACCGTTGCGGTGCGGTCCGTCCATGACCATCCGCGCTCGTCGACGGGACCGGTGTCCGGTTCCGCGACGCGCCGACGGTCCGGACGATGGACGCATGTCATCCCCGTCCCGCCGCCTCGGCCCATTCCTCCTGGTCCTGACCCTCATCGTCGGGCTGGCGCCGTCCGCGGCTGCGGCGGACACCGCCGACGTGTCGACGGCGGCCATCCGTTCGGCCGAGCATCGGGCATTCACGCTGACGAACCAGCGCCGGACGGCCAAGGGGCTGGTCACCCTCCGGTGGGACGAGCGTCTGGCCGTCCTCGCGCGGGAGCGGGCCGAGTACATGGCCGAAACGGGCCGCTTCAGCCACACCCAGGCCGGCGGCACGAGCGTGTTCGACATGATCGAGGACGCCAACATCCGCTGGTATGGCGCGGGCGAGATCCTCGCCTGGAACACGGCGGCCGCCCTCGACTACTCGGCCGACTTCGCGGTGAAGGGCTGGATGGGCTCACCCGGTCACCGCGCCATCGTCCTGTCGGACAACGAGAACTACGTCGGGTTCGGGCTGGCCATCTCGCCGACGACGGGGGTCCGCTACTGGGCCGGCGTCTACCTCAAGGGTCCCGATCGGACGGCGCCGACCGCGACGGTCCGCTCATTCGGCAAGACCATCCTGGATGCGCGATACGCCCGGGTGACGCTCCGCTGGGCCGGCCGCGACCGGCGGCTCCAGGTCCTCACGTCGGGCCTGCGCTACTTCCAGGTCAAGTGGCGCCGCGACGGCGGGACGTGGTTCCAGTACGGCACGACGACCGCGACCTCGATCCAGCGCCGCTGGCAGCGGGGACATCACTACGAGATGCGCGTCCGTTCGCGCGACCGTGCCGGCAACTGGGGTGCGTGGGTCACGGGCTACTACCGGCCCTGATCCGGCCGCCCGGCCCGAGCCGTTCGCGCACGGCCGACCCGAGCGCCCGGTGGCGTGCCATCCGGGGCCACACGACGCGGCCGACGCCGGCGAACCGGGCGTGCGCCTCGATCGCCGCTACGAACGCCTCGATGAACCCCTCGGTCGCGAGCGGATGGAACCCGTCCTCCCACCACAGACCGAGGATCCGGAGCGCGCCGGCACGCCGGTCGATGCGTGGCTCGATGCGGCCCACGAGGCGATCACCGGACAGGATCGGCAGGACGTAATAACCCCAGCGCCGCCTGGCCGCGGGGACGTAGACCTCCCAGACGTAGTCGAAATCGAACAGCGTCCGCAGCAGGCCACGGTCCCAAACCAACGGATCGAGCGGGGCGATGAACGCCACCCCGCCAGCGGCCGGCACGCCGCCCGCGACGGACCGGGCTGCTGCCTCGAGCAGGTCGTGCTCCGAGCCGAGGATGTGGCGCACGCCGCGGACCCCCTCGACCTCGACCGCCACGAGCTCGCCTGATTCGATCAGGGCGGACCGGCCCGCCTGGCGGTCGGCTGTCTTGCCCGTGCCGATCCAGATCTCGGCCTGACCGCCACGAGCGCCGAGGAGGCCGTGGGCCCGGTAGCGCGAGAGGAGGCGATGGCGCAGCTGGTCGGCGGGCGGTGGGCGGACAGCGAGGAGGGACGCGGGGAAGAGCCGCTCGGCGAGGTCGTACACGCGGCGGTTGCCGTCGCGCCGGGCGAGGCCGAGGATGCCGGCCTCGGCGAGCGCCTCGAGCACGGCACGGACCTGGTTCGTCGGCCGCCAGTACCAGTCGATGGCGGCTCGTGGCTCGACATCGCCCGCCGCCAGCGGTCCGTCCCGGCGGATGCGCTCGAGCAGCTCATCCACCAGCGGGCGATGCTCGACGAACGTGCTCCCGGCGTGCTCGTCGTGGTTGCGATCCCAGGTGTGGCGGAACCACGGCAGCTCCGCGGTCGGCACCAGCGACAGGCCCTTGTTGTAGGTCTCGTACAGCCAGCGTTCGTCGTACAGCAATCCGTCGGTCCAGCGCCGGTCATAGTCGGCGATGCGCGCGGCGAGGACGAGATCGTGATTGCGCCCGGCGACCTCCAGCGGGTCGAACTGGAGGGACCCGAGGCGCTCGACCACCCGCTTCACCGACTCGGGTCCAGGTGGCAGCGCGCGCGGCGGAGCGAGCAGATGGCGGCGCACGAGGAAGCGCCGGGCGGTCGCCCGGTCGATGGAGAAGCTGGCCATGGCCCGGATGGTAGCGATGCGCTATCCTTCGGTTCCACCAAGTAGTCAGGATGCGACGAATATCTAGATGACACCGAATGAGCCGACCGACCCCGACGGCACCGCGGCCGCCGTCGAACGCGTGATCGTGGCCTACGAGGCCTTCATGCACGGGCTGATGGTGACCCACGCTCCCGACATGAACGAGATCGACGTCACGATGGCCCAGGCACGGGCGCTGTATGTCGTGCTGGCGGCCGGTCACCTGCGCATGTCGGAGCTGGCGACCGCCCTGCGGGTCACCTCGTCGACCGCGACCGGCCAGGTCGACCGACTCGTCGAACTCGGCCTGCTGGAGCGGCTGACCGATCCGGCCGACCGTCGCCAGGTCGTCGTCCGCACGACCCCAGCCGCCGTCGAGCGTTTGGAGCACCTGCGCGAGCTCAACACCCATCGGATGCGCGAGTTGCTGGCTGGTCTGACGGTCGCTGACCTGCGCACCGTCGAGCGAGCCGTCGCGATCCTCCAGCGCGGTGTCGACGCCACGTCGCCTGCCGCCGATCCACACCGGGGAGCGTCACGTTGATCCGCCTGTCCGAACTCGCGATCGCCAAGCGCAGCGTCACGATCCTGCTCGCCCTCGGCCTGTTCATCGCCGGCATCTCGGCCTGGGGCAGCCTGAAACAGGAGCTGCTGCCCGATATCCAGTTCCCGGTCATCACCATCGTCGCCCCGTACCCGGGCGCGGGCTCGGCCGATGTCGCAGCGCAGATCGCCGAACCGATCGAACGGGCCGTGTCGAGCGTGCCGCGCCTCAAGACCGTCCAGTCGACGTCGGCGAACTCGATCGCCCTCGTGATCGCCCAGTTCTCGTACGGCACCAACGTCAAGGAGGCCCTGGCGGCGATCGAGGACGGCCTGTCCGCCGCCGGCCTGCCCGACGGCGTGGAACCCAACGTATCCGCGCTCGACATCAACGCCTCGCCGGTCATCATCGCCTCGATCGGCGCCGCGACCGGAGGGAGCCTGGAGGCCGTAGCCGACATCGCCCGGACGGAGATCGTGCCCGAGATCGGCGCGATCGAGGGCGTCGCCCGGGCCGATGTGACCGGCGGTCGCGAGCAGCGTCTGGTCATCACCCTCGACCCCGACGCGCTCGCCGCGACCGGCGTCTCGATCAGCCAGATCAGCGGAGTGCTGACGGCCAACAACCTGACCTTCCCGTCGGGCCAGCTGTCGGCCGACGGGACGAAGATCCCGGTCTCGACGATCGGGGCGCTGACGTCGATCGAGCAGGTCCGCGACCTCGTCGTCGGCTATCGCCAGGCCGCGCCGACCACGCCGTCCGACCCATCCGCGCCGACCGATCCGGCCGTGCCGCCGGCACCACCGACGCCGGTCACCATCGACCGGGTCGGCGACGTCGAGCTGGTCGATGTCGCGACCACCGGCTATGGCCGCACGAACGGCAGCGAGTCGCTGTCCCTGTCGGTCACCAAGACGTCGGACGCCAACACCGTCCTGGTCGCGGAGGCGGTCCAGGAGCGCCTCGCCGAGATCGCCGCGCGCCATCCCGACCTCGTCACCCTGACCGTCGTGTCGGACCTGTCCGACTTCATCAAGGAGTCGACCGACGGCCTCATCCGGGAAGGCGGGTTGGGCGCGCTGTTCGCGGTCCTGACGATCTTCCTGTTCCTGTTCAGCCTGCGTTCGACGCTGGTGGCCGCGATCTCCATCCCGCTGTCGATCCTTACCGCGCTCGTGGTCATGCAGCTGGCGGGGATCAGCCTCAACATCATGACCCTGGGCGGCTTGGCCGTAGCGGTGGGCCGGGTCGTCGATGACGCCATCGTCGTGCTCGAGAACATCTACCGTCATCGGTCCCTCGGCGAGGACCGCCGGACGGCCGTCCTGAGCGGCCCGCGCGAGGTCGCCAGTGCCATCACGGCCAGCACCCTGACCACCGTGGCGGTGTTCCTGCCGCTCGGCTTCGTGGGCGGCCTGGTGAGCCAGTTCTTCCTGCCGTTCGCGCTGACCGTGACGTTCGCGCTGCTCGCCTCGCTGGTGTGCGCCCTGACGGTCGTCCCGGTGCTCGCCTACTTCTTCGTCGACCGGGTCAAGCTCAACGTCGACGAGCATGGTGAGCCGCGCAACTCCCTGTGGGTCCGCCTCTACGACCCGACGATCCGGCTCGTGCTCCGCTCGCGCTGGACCGCCATCGGGACCGTTGCCCTGGCCGGGATCCTGTTCGTCGCGTCCCTCGGGCTGGTCTCGTCGCTGCCGACCCAGTTCATCAACGCGGGTTCCGAGAAGATCCTGCAGGTCAGCGTCGCCCCGCCGACCGGCGCCACATCCCAGGCCGTCCTCGATCGGGCGATCGTGGCCGAGGGCATCATCGCGGCCGACCCCGACGTCGAGCTGCTCCAGACGAGCATCCCGGGCGAAGGCGACACCAGCTTCCAGACGATCATCGCCGCCCAGAGCGGGCGACCGGCCAACAGCGCCACGTTGACGATCCGGCTCGATCCGGCCGTCGACCTGGCCGCCAAGACCAGCCAGCTGTCCGCGTCCCTCGGACCGGTCAAGCAGGACGGCTACGACGTCCAGGTCTCGGAGGCCGCGGGGTTCACCAGCAACGGCCTGAACGTCATCGTCAGCGGTCCCGACCGGGAGGTGGTCCAGACCGCGACGGACGCGGTCGTCGGCGCCCTGTCCGACGAGCCCGACCTGACCGGCCTGCGCAGCGACCTCGTGGCGGCGACTCCCGAGATCCAGGTCACCGTCGACCCGGACAAGGCGATCGCCGTGGGGCTGACCGCGGCACAGGTCGCCAACGAGGTCCGGACGGCGCTCGAACCGACGACGGCCACCCGGGTCACGCTCGAGGAAGGTCGGCCCATCGACCTCGTCATCGAGGTGGACTCGTCGGCCACGAACTCGCTCGAACGGCTCCGTCGCTTACCGGTCGGCACGGTCGCCAAGGTGCCGCTGCGCCAGGTCGCGTCGGTCGAGCAGGTCGACGTCCAGGGCTCGATCACCCGCATCGACCAGGCCCCGGCGGCATCGATCACGGCCGAGATCACGAGCAAGGACACGGGTGCCGTGTCAGGCGCCGTCCAGACCCGCATCGACGCGCTCGTTGCCGACGGCACGATCCCGCCGACCGCATCGGTCGAGCTGGCCGGCGTCAGCCAGCAGCAGACCGAGGCCTTCGGCGGACTGTTCGCCTCGATGGCTGTCGCGATCCTGCTCGTCTACGTGATGATGGTCCTCACCTTCAACTCGCTCGTGACACCATTCATCATCCTGTTCAGCCTGCCGCTCGCGACGATCGGGGCGTTCCCGGCGTTGTACGTGACGGGACGGCCGATCGGCGTCAGCGCGCTCATCGGCTTCCTGATGCTCATCGGGATCGTCGTGACCAACGCGATCGTGCTGCTCGACCTGGTGGAGCGGCTGCGTCGGGAGGGACATCCCACCCGGACCGCTCTGATCGAAGGGGGCCGGACCCGCGTTCGCCCCATCCTCATGACCGCGATCGCGACGATCCTCGCGCTCATCCCGCTGGCGGCGGGGTTCAACCAGGGCTCGATCATCGCCGCGGAGCTCGGCACCGTCGTCATCGGCGGCCTGTTCAGCTCGACGTTCCTGACCCTGCTGGTCGTACCGGCGGTGTACTTGCTGATCGCGGGCGCGAAGGACCGGGTCGAACGGATGCGCGTCGGGCGATCGTCGGACGTTCCCGAGGCGGCGCCCGCGAGCGCCTGACGCCCGAGTCACGACGCCGTCACGTCGGCGCAACCCTTGGACGGTACGCGAGGCGGAGGGACGCAACCACCGCAGGCGTATCCTGATGTCCTAGACCCCGACGAGGAGGCCGTATCGATGGCTGAGTTGAAGTTCAAGGACATCCGGTTGCCCGAATTGAAGCTGCCCGAGATGTCTCGTGACGACATCGCCAAGGTCCTGGGCGAGACCCGCAAGGAGCTGGTCGGCGTGCGGAAGGAGCTGTCCGAATTCCGCCGCGAGTTCGAGATGCCCAAGGTCGAACTGCCGAACCCCTCGACCATGGACATGCCGACCGTCGACGAGGCACGGGCCATGGTCAAGGACGCGCAGAAGGCGGCCAAGAGCGCTGCCAAGGACGCGCGCAAGAACGCGCGCAAGGCCAGCACGAAGATGACCAGGGACGTGACCCGCGCCGCGCAGGATGCCGGCCTGGTCGATCGTCCCTCCCGCCTGCCGTTCATCCTCGGTGGGCTCGTCACGCTCGGGCTCGTCGCCTGGGCGCTGATGAACTCGCCGCGGCTGAAGGACCGCATCAGGACTGCCGCCGACGAGGCGCGCGCCAGGATGGCGGACCGTGGAACGTCGGACTGGGACAGCCCGCACGCATTCGACAGCGCGACGACCGCCGGCGTCGAGCCGTCCACCTACCAGGACGCAGTGTCGACGACCGACAGCCCGTACGAGGAGAAGCCGAGCGACCTCCCGAGCGGGCTCGGCAAGACCATCGCCAAGTCCAACGGCAGTCGCACTCGTGACACCAACGAGGCGACCCCCGCCTGATCGACCGCGAGCGCCTCGACGGCGCAGACCGAACCACGACCGCCCCGGATCCCACCGGGGCGGTCGTTCGTTCGTGTGCGCCGCTGCCGACCACGCGCCGGGACACCGCACCGCGCCGACA
>DAIUES010000065.1:0-11309 GCA_036844985.1 Candidatus Limnocylindrales bacterium | reverse complement strand
GGTTGGCGCGACGTCGGTGCGCCATACGAGGTCGCGCGGGCACGGGTGGTGTTGTCGGCGGCCCTGCGTGCGACCGACGACGACGACGATGCGGACCTCGAGCTTCGGGCCGCGCGCGACGAGTTCCAGCGCCTCGGCGCCAGGATCGACCTGACCGCCGCCGAACGCGCCTTGCGCGACGCCGAGGACCGCCGCAGCGGGCCGCAGGTCACCCGGCGATCGTTCATGTTCACGGACATCGTGGGCTCGACGAACCTGGCCGAGGCGCTCGGGGACCAGGCCTGGGAGCGGCTCTTGCGCTGGCACGAGGACGTGCTGCGCGGCCTGGTCGCCAGGTCCGGCGGCGAGATCGTCAACTCGACCGGCGACGGATTCTTCGTAGCATTCGAAGATGCGCGGGTCGCGATCGACTGCGCGATCGCCATCCAGCGGGCGCTCGATGAGCATCGCGCCACGACCGGGTTCGCGCCGTCGGTGCGGATCGGCCTGCACACGGCCGACGCGAGCCAGCGCGGCGGCGACTACAGCGGCATCGGCGTCCACGTCGCCGCACGGGTGGCGGCCCTGGCCGACGGCGGCGAGATCCTGGTGACCGCCGAGACCCTGGGAGAGGCGGGCGACGTTCCGGCCACGGCAGTGCGCGAGGCGGCCATCCGTGGGGTGACCGCCCCGATCGGCGTCGCGTCGGTCATCTGGAACTGACGCTCGGAGGTCAAGCCTCGGTCAGGCCGATCACGTGCCCTTCCGGGTCGGCCACGAGGGCGAGCGTGGCGTCTGCGCCGGGACTGAACTTGGGCATCACGACCGATCCACCCAGGTCCACTGCGCGGGCGAGCGTGGCGTCGATGTCCGCGACGCGGACGTACCCGGTCACGTGCCCGGACGATCCATCGGGGGTGTCGCCGATGCCGACGACGATGCCGGTCTGGTCCGGGCTCGACATCCCGTATCCGCCGGGGTTGGCCGTGTCGAACGTCCAGCCGAGCAGCTCACCCCAGTACCGCTGCAGTGCCTTGCCGTCCCGGCCGGCGATCTCGAGATGGATGACACGTGGCTCGGTCATGGTCGAAGCCTCCTGTGCACGAGTGTCGAGATCGACGATCCCAGATCCACCCGCAACGACACGACGACCGAGCGAGGCCCGAATCGACAGGACGCCCAGGAAGCCTTGACATGCAAGTGGACACTTGCCTATCGTGTGGGCGTGGGTGACGTGTTCAAGGCACTCGCCGACCCCACGCGGCGGGCCATCCTCGACGAGCTCCAGGATCGAAACGGGCAGACGCTGTTCGAGCTGTGCGTGCGGTTGACGGCACGTCACGGCATCGACTCGACGAGACAGGCGATCTCGCAGCACCTCGACGTGCTCGACGAGGCCGGCCTGGTCCACGTCCGACGCGTCGGTCGGTACCGGTTCCACGACCTCGACACGTCGCCGCTGCGCGAGATCAGCGAGCGCTGGTCCATCGACCAGGCAGAGGAGGATTGACCATGCGGATCGTCGTCACGAGCGTGCTCGTCGATGACCAGGAGAAGGCGCTCCGGTTCTACCGGGATGTGCTCGGCTTCGTCCCGAAGCACGACATCCCGCTTGGCGAGGCGCGCTGGCTGACCGTGACCTCGCCCGATGATCCCGATGGGATCGAACTGCTGCTCGAACCGGATGGTCACCCCGCGGCGCGGCCGTTCAAGGAGGCCCTCGTGGCCGATGGCATCCCCTACACGTCGTTCGGGGTCGCGGACGTCAACGCGGAGTTCGACCGTCTACAAGGGCTCGGGGTGACCTTCACGCAGCCTCCGCTCACCATGGGACCCGTGACGACGGCCGTGTTCGATGACACCTGCGGGAACCTGATCCAGATCGCCCAGCAGGACTAGGCCGGCGCCGACCGGAACCGGTAGACGCCGGCCGAGCGGCGATCGAGGTCCTCGAGCTCGGTCGTGGTGCGAACGTCGTACTCGGCCAGCTGCGCCAGGTCGGCGAGGGGCAGGAAGCGCCGGCCCGGATCGCCGATGAGGACGTCGATCCCGACGGCGTCTGCTCGACGCAGCCACGGCGTGACGCGTTCGGCGAGCGACGCGTCGTACCAGCAGTCGCCGGCGAGGATCACGTCGACATCACGTGGCGGCGGCGTCCCCAGGAGATCCCGCTGGACGATGTCCAGCCGCCGCCCATTGGCTCGCGCGTTCAGCTCGATGGCTCGGATCGCGATCGGATCGATGTCGACCGCTGTGACCGTCGTCGCTCCCGCCTCGTCGGCGACGATCGCGCACAGGCCCGATCCGGACCCGAGGTCGAGCACGCGTCGACCGGCGACGACCGCGGGGTGCTCGCGCAGGTAGCACGCGATCGCCAGCCCGCCACCCCACGCGAACGCCCAGTAGGGCAGGGGAGCATCGCCGTCACCGGTCGCGAGCTGGACGGCACGCCACAGCGGCAGGACGTCGTCGGCGAGATGCAGGACGATGCCATCGAGACCGGCCACCGGCCGACGGGTGGTGTGGCGCAGGACGAGCGCGCGCGAGACGCGAGCCATCAGCCGGCGCTGCGGTCGTTCATCTCGCACTGCTCCTTCGTCCGCCCGACGGCCGTCGAAGCCGGGATATGGATGGATGACCATGGTCGGGCACCACCAGCATCCATTCCGACCCGGCGATCGCGCTGGTTTGCTTGGGGTGACGGACCACGCAGATGTCGTGGCCCATCAGGCTCAAGGAAACGATCACCATCATGAATGCTTCGTCCTCGCGACTGTCG
The DNA here is from genome assembly GCA_036844985.1 of Candidatus Limnocylindrales bacterium. Lineage (GTDB taxonomy): Bacteria > Chloroflexota > Limnocylindria > Limnocylindrales > CSP1-4 > SPCO01. Next base: position 8,551 of record DAIUES010000065.1, on the reverse strand, counting down.
CCCATCCGGGCGACCGTCGCACTCATCGTCGCCATCGCCGCGGTCCTCATCGTGGTCACCGTGGGCCTGGGCAGTGGGCCCCGGCCATCGACCCCGACGCCGACGGCGACCCCGACCGCCTCGCCCACGGCCTCCCCGAGCCCGACGCCGGTCGGCACGCCGGTCGCTACGCCGAGCGTACCGGCCGACCATGGCCCCATCCTCGGCGACGTCACCGTCGACCTCGAACAGGCCAGCCATCACCACGTCAAGGCGACCGTCCGTGACGACAGCGGCCACCTGGTCGACGTTCGCTCGGGTACGCCGGGCGACGGGATGTCCGTCACCTGGGGCGAGATCGCGGTCGAGAACGTCGATGCGCGCACGCTGAAGGTCACCTGGGTCGGGACCGGCGACGAAGAGACCGTGTTCGTCGGCATCTCCGCCGCGGGCGACGGGTATCTCGTCGACATCGTCCAGCGTGGGCTCGGGCCGAACTCCGACACGCTGGGCTACGACCGTGAGATCGTGCTGACCTTCGATCGCTCGGTCAGCGCGGCCGACGTCAGCGGGGGCGTGGCGGAGACCACCGCTCCCTGACGCCCGGACCCTTCGCTCAACGCCCGGCCACCGGCTCACCGGCAGGCCGGGCGTTCTCGTTGCCCGGGTGCACCACCGCGGGCACGCGCCCTTGACCTCCTTCCACGACAGGCGGACACTCGGCGGCACACCCGTTCCTCCGAACCGGTCATCGATGGTGCCCAGCCGCCGTCCTTGACAGGGCCTCGATCCATCGACACGGCGAGTCACCCTTCCCGTGGCCGCGTCGCCAGTCGGCGGATCCGACACTCGCCCGAACGGGATCCAGCCGGGGGCGGCATGGATCGATCGGAGGAGACACATGATCGCTCGCTCAGTCGTGGTGCGTGGCGCCACGCTCGTGGCCAGCTTGGCCATCCTCGCCGGCGCGACCGGCGTCCTCGCCTCGAGCCCGGGCACCGATGTCCGGCTGTCCAACGACGCACCGACCACCGGCGGGTACGTCAGCGCCGACGTCCTTGCGGGCGTGTCGTCCTACACCGACGCGACCCTCGCTGAGTGCTCGGTGTCGCGCGGTCGGCAGAACGAGCCTGCCTTGGCGATCGACCCGCGCGACGGCCGGGTCATGGTCGGTTCGAGCAACGACTACTGCGCCGTCTACAACGACGGCAACGATGCCGATGGCGCCCCGATCGCATCGGGCCCGATCTGGCTCGGCTATTACCGTTCGGAGGACAGCGGCGGCAGCTTCACGAGCTCGCTCGTGCCGGGCTACCCGGGCGACACGTCGACCCTCGGTGCGCTTGCCAGGATCCGGACCGCGAGCTCGGGCGACCCGGTGCTCGCCTGGGACGGCGACGGGCGCCTGTTCGCCGGCTCCGAGTCGAGCGACGACCCGGCTGGCACGAAGAAGACGTTCGGCGACGTGTGGGTCGCCCGCTACGTGAACCCCGATGGTGCCGGGGGCGACACGCGCAACGACGGCAAGCGCTTTGCCGGCAGCGTGATCGTGGCCCGGGGTTCGTCGGCCCCCAACCTGCTCGGCAAGTTCAACGACAAGACCGCGATCGAGGCGGACCACACCACGAGCTCGTGTCGTGGGAACGTGTACTTCTCGTGGTCGCGCTTCACCGGCAACGGCGGCGTGGCCATCTACTTCGTCCGCTCGACCGACCACGGCGCGACGTTCTCGAAGCCGGTCAAGCTGTCGGCGAGCATCCACGACGTGCAGTTCCCCGATATCGGCGTCACCGCCGACGGCCAGGTGTTCGTGACCTTCCGGCAGATCGCCGACGGCCAGCAGCCCGACGCCATCGACGTCGTTCGCTCGACCGACTGTGGCGCGACGTTCAGTCCGCCCCGGGTCATCCGGACGATCGAGCCGATGGGTCTCACTGACGTCGCGGTCGGTGGCGGCGGTGCCCGTGATTGTGGCGACGCGCCGGCGTGCCAGTCCGGCTATACCTTCTTCCGCGCCGACACCGGCCCGCGCTCCACGACCGATCAGGCCGACGCGGCACATCGCTGGGTCTACGTCGCCTACGAGGCCATCGTGCCCGGCTCGGAGGTCGACAGCGGCAGCACGTTCGGATGGGCCGATCAGCCGGGTGCCGGCGGGCAGTCCGCGATCTACTACCTCCGCTACGACGGTGCGACCGGGACCGCCACGACTCCCGAGCGGGTCGCGATCGTCGCCGACGGCCAGCAGCTCTTCCCCGACCTGGCGGTCGATGTCGGCACGATCCACGCCCTGTGGTACGACAGCCGGAACGACGGCAACAACGACGCGACGAGCTTCCGGCAGCGACCGATCGGCAACGCCGCCAACGGCAACGTGGCCGCCGGCTTCGACGTCTACGCCGCGACCCGCCCGATCGATGGCGGGGCGTGGACGACCGCGACCCGGCTGTCCGACGTGACCTCCAACGGACAGTACGAGCAGTTCGGCGGCCGCACGGTGCCGTTCGGCGGCGATTACCTGTGGATCGATTCGAAGGATGGCACCACGTTCGGCACCTGGACCGACTGGCGGAACACCGTCGCCGGGGTCGACCTGCGCGAGACGACCCAGGACGAGACCGGGGCCGATGTCCTGCAGTGCCGGACGGCGCGCACCGATGGCAGCATCACCGGCGACACCTGTCCGCGGGCTGGTGGGCTCGATCAGGACATCTACGGGGATCTCGCCCCGTAGTCGCATCCCATTCGCCCTGTAGCAGATGGCCCTCCGGTCGACGACCGGGGGGTCATCGTCATCGAACGCGTCCCGATCGCTCGTTCGTCAGTCAGAGGATCAGGAAGATGCCGAGCGCGATCAACCAGACCGACCACGCGATGTAGGCGATGGGCACGATCGTGCCCGCGACGGGCCAGCCATCGCGCTCGTTGGGACCGACGAACTCCAGCGTGCCGACCAGCAGGGCCAGCCCGATCGGTATGGCCACCACGCCGAGCCAGACCGGCAGGACCACCGTGGCCAGGATCGATGCCCCGACGACCAGCGTCCACAGCCCGGTCAGGAGGTATCCGAGGTGTTCGCCGATCCCGACACCGAGCAGTCGGTGGACGGTCGCGAACGTGACCTCGACCGTGGCCCGCGTCGCGTCGCCCGCGGGGCCGTCAGGGGCAGCCACGTAGCGGCGCGCAAGCTCAGGCACCGCGTACGGCCAGCGCACGAGGCCGAGCGCCTGGACGAGGGCCGCGGCCGCGCCGAGCACGATGGCGAGTGCGGTCAGGCCCGCCGGCGCGCCCACCACGACCGCCAGCAACGTCGCGAGCGGGAGCATCGCGAGCGCGCTGAGCAGCAACGCCTCCCAGCGCAGGATCAGGCCGGCCCCGCCCGCAGCGAATCGACGCAGGATCTCGTCTGGCTCCCGGCGCAGGATGTCCGGATAGTCGAACGCCCGGCCGAGTTGGAAGAAGGCGAGGTTGAATGCGAGCGGCACGATGATCGCCAACGCCGCCGTCGCGAGCTCCACGCTCATGTTCGACCCCCGATCGTCGCCTGGCGCGAACGGCACATCCGCCGGTCCATGCACCCGGGCACGGTAGCAGGCAGGATGCCTAGACTTCGCGCGATGACCACCTCCAGCCCGCGCCGATCGACGCCCTGATCATGCCGACCAGACGCCCCGTTACGCCCGGCCGCCGCGCGTCGCTGCCGACGTTCATCGCGCCGATGCTGGCGACCCTCGTGGCCGCCCCGTTCGACGACGCGGGCTGGAGCTTCGAGGTCAAATGGGACGGATTCCGGGTCGAAGCCGTGGTCGATCACGACGACGTTCGGCTGTGGACGCGTGGCCAGCAGGACGCGGCGCGCTACTTCGGGACGTTCCTGGAGCCACCGACCTGGATCGCGGCCCGGACGGCCATCGTCGACGGTGAGGTCATCGCCCTCGACGACCACGGCGAACCCGACTTCGCCCGGCTCCAGGCCTCCATCCGCGGCCGGGGTCGCGGCCCCGGTGCTGACCCGTTCGTGTACGAGGTGTTCGACCTGCTCCATGTCGATGGTCGGTCCCTGCTCGACGAGCCACTCGAGACGCGCCGGCGGCTGCTCGCCGAGGTCCTCCGACCGGATCCGCGCGTGCGCTTGAGCGAGGACATCGCGGGAAACGGCATCGCCTTCTTCGAATCGGCGAAGGTTCGCGGACTCGAGGGCATCATGGCCAAGGACCGCCGTTCGCGCTACGAGCCCGGCAAGCGGACGATGGCCTGGCAGAAGGTCAAGATCCGTCCCGAGCAGGAGCTGGTGGTCGGTGGCTGGACGCGCGGGACGGGCAGCGCCGTCGACCTCGGCGCGCTGCTGGTCGGTGTGTACGACGAGGGCGGCTTGCGCTATGCCGGCAAGGTCGGTGCCGGATACACGGCCGATCGCCGGGCCGAATTGCTGGCCGCGCTGGGGCCTCTGGCCGCCGATGCGTCGCCCTTCGTCGATGGCGTACCACGTCCCGTGGCCGGGGATGCGCTGTGGTTGCGACCGGAGCTCGTCATCCGCGCCGAGTTCGCCGGGTGGACCGCTGACGGGCTCGTCCGCCAGGCCTCGTACAAGGGCCTGGACCTCGGCAAGGACCCGCGCGTCGTCCGGCGGGAGCGGCCTGCCACCCCGAGCGGAACACGTGGCCGGCGAGGGTGACATGGACCGCTTCCGAGACGTCACAGGGACCGGACCAGCCACTCGAACCGGAGGCATCCTCATGCCACAACGACTCGTGATCGCAGCGCTTCTGTCCGTCGTTGCCCTTTCGGCGTGCGATACGAGCCCATCGGTGCCGACGGCGACGGCCTCGGCACGTCCTGCCCCGACGGCCAGTCCGGCGGCGACCGCATCGCCGGAGCCCTCGGCGACCCCTGCTCCGTCCTCCACCCCGGCTCCGTCTCCAGCCGGGTCGCCGGCGCTGACACCGACTGAACGCTTCCTCCTCGCTGGCGTCCGTCGCGGCGCGATCGATTGCGGTCCCGTGAAGGACCCGCTGCCCGATCGAGCACTCGCCGGGATCGAATGCGCCTCCGACGATGCCCGGGTCGCCCGCATCGGGTTCTACCTGTTCGCCAACGACGCGGACATGCTCGATGTGTACATGGCCCGGATGACCGTCGAGGGTGTGCAGATCGACAGCAGCCGCGGCTGCGTCGACGGCGAGGGCGAAGGCGCGTACACGCCGTGGGCGGACAACGAGACGGCCCCGTTCCGCCAGGGCTGCTTCATCAACGACGAGGGCTATGCCAACTACCGCGCGACGCTCCCCGGCCCGCACTTGTACATCGGCATCCTCGGTCGCGATGCGAACACGCAAGCGCTCGAGGACTTCGCCTGGAAGGGCAACCAGGACGTGCCGGGCAGCCCCACCCTGTGGGCCCAACCGAGCTCCTGACCGATCCGGCCGGTTCGGCCCCCTACCCGAGGCTAGCGGTCGTCCGCCGGGTCCGCCAGCATCTTGTCGAGCAGGGCGCTCGGATAATCCTTGGCGGGCATCTCGGCCATCGCGATATGGGTCTCCGTTCGCTGCATCCCGGGGATCTGCCAGACCTTGTCGAGGAGCAGCGCCCGCAGGTGCGCGTGATCGCGGACCCGGAGCCGGACGACCATGTCCATGCTGCCGGTCACGATCGACACGTCCTCGACCTCCGCGATGGCCCACAGGCTCAGCATCATCTCGGCGACGTCGAAACCATCGCCGGCCGTTACCGACAGGTAGACCCGGACGCCGTATCCCAGCGCCTCCCAGTCGACGAGCAGCGTGTAGCCACGCAGGACTCCCGACCGTTCGAGACGCGCCAGCCGCTCGCCCACGGTGGGCGCCGACACCCCGAGTTCGCGCGCCAGCTGGCGACGGGAAACACGGCTGTCCCGGCACAGCAACCGCAGCAGCTCCAGGTCGATGTCGTCGACCGGGACGGCCGCCATCGGCGGTGTCGCGACCTCCTTGAGGCCTGCGAGTGACGCGTCTCGTTTGCCGATCGTGTAAGGCTCCTCACTGCAGGTCTTGTCATCCGACAGATGCTGGGCGATAGTTGGTCTACCGCCAGCGCCCAAGGTCCGTCGATCGTCTTACGGTTGGCGCGCGCGGTCAAGACGTTGGGACGTCTGGGGGAGCGCCCGCCGATTCGGAGGAGGAGTCATGGCACGCAAGGCCATCGCCCTGGCGATCGCGATCCTGATGGTCGCCGCATGCAGTACCACTCCGGGGGCATCAGGGGGCGGCACGATCAAGATCGGCGGCGGCTTTGCGCTGACCGGCGACGAATCGGCGCTCGACCTGCCCGCCGCCAATGGCGCCAAGCTGGCCGTCAAGCAGATCAACGCCGCGGGCGGCGTGAACGGCTCGCAGATCGACTTCATCGTCCACGACAGCCAATACAAGATGGACGTCACGGCCCAGACTGCGAAGCAGTTCGTCGAGCAGGACAAGGTCCCGCTGATGATCGGCTACACCGACACGGATTCGGTGCTCGCCTCGGGGCCGACCTTCCAGACGGCCAAGATCCCGTTCATCACGGTCGGCGCGACCTCGCCCAAGATCCCGAGCCAGGTCGGCGACCTGATGTTCCTCGCGTGCTTCGGTGACAACGTCCAGGCCGCGGTCGGAGCCGAGTATTCGTTCAAGACCTTCGGCAAGAACGCGTACTTCCTGTGGGACAAGGGCGTCGAGTACACGACCCTGCTCGGGCAGTACTTCAAGACCCGGTTCACGGAGCTCGGTGGGACGATCGCCCTCGAGGATTCGTATGACGACAAGGCCACCGACTTCTCGCCCCAGATCACCAAGATCAAGGCACTCAGCCCGCAGCCGGACTTCTATTACGTGGCGGCGATGCCGTACAACATCGGACCGCTCGTCAAGCAGTTCCGCGACGCCGGCATCACCGGCCCGATCGTCGGCGGCGATGGCTACGACACCCCGGACCTCATCAGCGTCGCGGGGGCGGCGGCCGAGAACGTGTACTTCACGACCCATGCGCTGATGGATGCCACCGGCGGTACCGACGGCATCAAGAAGTTCATCGGCGACTACAAGGCCGAGTACGGCAACGACCCCGAGAACGCGTTCGCGGCGCTCGGCTACGACACCGTGTACCTGATGGTCGACGCGATCAAGCGGGCCGGCAGCACCGACTCGGCCGCCGTCAAGTCGGCCATCGAGGCGACCAAGGACTTCAAGGGCATCACCGGGTCCATCACGTTCTCGGCGGATTCGCACGTGCCGCAGAAGGGCGTGACGGTCATCGCGGTGAAGGACGGCAAGTTCACGCTGGGCGCCGAAGTCGTCCCGGAGAAGGTGCCGGCTCCGTAGCTCGTGTCCACTCCGCTCGACCGCCGGGCCTGGCGACGATCTGGCCGGGCCCGGCGGTCGACGCTCCACCATCACCCCTGATCGAGGCGCCCCGATGACACACGAGGAGATCGTCGCCAAAGCGAACGCAGCGGGCTTGCAGCTGGTCCGGTTCCTGTACTGCGACAACGGCGGCGTGATCCGCGGCAAGAGCACCCACGTGGGGCAGCTCGCTCGTCGCATGGAAAGTGGCATCGGCCTGGTGAAGGGCATGCAGTCGTTCACGAGCCTCGATTTTCTGGCGCCCGACGCGACCTACGGACCGGTGGGCGAGATCCGCCTCGTGCCGGATCCCGACACGTTCGTCGTCCTTCCGTATGCCCCTCGCAGCGGCCAGATGCTCGTCAACATGGTCGAGCTCGACCACCAGCCATGGGCGCTCGATCCGCGCTACTTCCTGCAGCGGATGGTCGCGTCCGCCGCGGACAAGGGACTCACCTTCGACGCCGCGTTCGAGAACGAGTTCTTCCTGGCATTTCGGCAGGACGACGGCTTCGTGCCGGTCGATCGCAGCCTGTGTTTCAGCGGCATCGGCATGGAATCGACCGAGCCGGTCATCCAGGACATCATCGCCGCGCTCACCGCCCAGGGTGTCACCGTGGAGCTGTCGCATCCCGAGTTGGGGTGGGGTCAGCAGGAGCTGTCGATCCGCCACAGTCCGGCCGTGCGGGCGGCGGACGAGCAGATCACCTACCGCCAGACCGTGCGCGCGGTCGCCGCCCAGCACGGGATGGTGGCGACCCTGGCACCGAAGCCCTGGGCGGACCAGGCGGGGAGCGGTGCGCACCTCCATTGGAGCATCTGGAACATCGACCGCACGCTGAACATGCTGGTCGACGCGTCCGCACGTGACGGTCTGTCGACGCTCGCGCGCCAGGCCATCGCCGGCGTCGTGACCCACCTTCCCGGTCTGCTCGGGTTGACCACGCCGAGCGTCAACTCGTTCCGCCGGCTCCAGCCGCATTTCTGGAGTTCCGCGTATACCGCGTGGGGGATCGAGAACCGCGAAGCGGCGGTCCGCGTCCCAAGCCGCTATTGGGACGACGAGGCGGGCTCGACCAATCTCGAGCTCAAGGCGAGCGACGCCAGCGCCAACCCGTACATCGCCCTCGGCGGGGTCATGGCGGCGCCGCTCGATGGCATCGAACGCGGCCTCGACCCGGTCGACCCGATCGATAAGGACCCGGGCAACCTGACCG
>DAIUES010000064.1:0-11484 GCA_036844985.1 Candidatus Limnocylindrales bacterium | reverse complement strand
GGCGAGCCTAGGCCGCCGGCCGATACCCTGGCGCCGCTACCCTTCCCCCTCGGCCTCCATCGGCATCGCCGGTTCCGGGGCGCCGCGTGGCCGCGGTGAGGTCTGGGCGATGATCACGCCGACGAGGATGAACCCGGCCCCGACCAGCTGTTGCGGCCCGAGGTGCTGGTCGAGGACCACGGCCGACAGCAGCACGATGAACAGCGGCTCCGTGGTGCTCACGAGCGCCGCCTGTGCCGCCCCGATGCGGCGCGCCCCGGCGTACAGCGTCTGGATCGCGGTGAACGTCGCGACCAGGCCGATGCCGACGAGGAACGGCCAGGCCGCCGCGGCGACCGATCCCGGTCCGAGGGAGCGGCCGTCGGCCAGCGACAACGCGCCGAACACGCCGGCGGTCGCGGCCATCATCAGGGCCGTCGTGACACCGGCGTCGCGGGCCGTCGAAGCTGCCTCGGGCGCCTCGCTCCCGAGGCGGTCCCGTCGCTCACCGGACAGCCGGGCCGACAGGACGATCCAGACCGAGTAGATCGCGGCCGAGGCCAGGATCAGCAGCAGTCCGGCGGTCGGCAGCGGCCGCGACACGTCCAGCCCGCCGAGCGCGAGGACCACGCCGGCCACGGCCAGGGCCAACGCGATCCACGGCCGCCGGCCGGGCAACCGCGTGGCGAAGCGCAACGACAGGAGCGCCACGAACACCGGGTAGATGTACACGAGCACCCCCGCCAAGGCGGCCGGGATCGTCTCGATGCCCGCGTAGTACGTGCCGGCATTGCCCGAGTACAGGGCGCCGAGCCCAAGGGCGGTGACCACGTGCCGTCGCGGCATCGCCCGCAGCACCGCCCGCCGTCGCGCCGAGACCGCGACCCAGATCCAGGCCAACCCCGCTCCGATGAGGAACCGCCACCACATCACGGTCAGCCAGTCGAGACCCTCGGCGTAGCTGAGCGACGCGAAGATCGAGCCCGACGCGAAGCTCGCGCCCGCGACGACCACCAACCCAAGTCCGACTGCCCGACGACGGTCCATGCGGGAGCGAGGCTAGCAGCCCGAACCCACCCTGCGAGGGGAACGCACTACACTTGAGCCGTGACCGAGACTACCGAAAGCGCGGTCGCCCGTCGCGTTCCGACCCTGATCGACGAGCGTCTCCGCGTCCTGAGCCGCCGCCAGCCCGTGACCGTCCCGCCCGGGACGAGCCTGACCGAGTCGGTGCGTGCCATCCAGCGCAGCGGGACCGGCGATTCGGTGTTCGTGTGCGACCCCGACGGCCGCCTGGTCGGCGTCCTCACCGAACGCGACATCTTCGGCACGATCGTGGCCGGCCGAGTGGATCTCAGTCAGTCCGTCGAATCGCTGATGACGACCGAGCCGCGAACGCTCGACCTCGATCAGACGATCCGCGATGCCATCGAGCTCATGCAGACCGGTCGGTACCGTAACGTGCCGGTCGTCGACGAGTCCGGCCACCTGGTGGGCGTGGTCCGCCAGGTCGACATCATCAAGTACCTGGCCGAGTCGTTCCCGGAGGAGCTGCTCAACCTCCCGCCGCGGCCGCACCAGCGCATGGAGGAGCCTGAAGGGGCGTGACCATCACCACCAGCGAGCCCGAGCCGCAGATCCAGGAACTCGAGCGGGTCACCATCCGCTTCGCCGGCGATTCGGGCGATGGCATGCAGCTCACCGGCACCCAGTTCACCCGCACCGCCGCCGTGTTCGGCAACGACATCAGCACGCTGCCGGACTTCCCGGCCGAGATCCGCGCCCCGGCCGGCTCCTTGCCTGGTGTGTCGGGTTTCCAGATCAGCTTCAGCTCGGCCGACATCCACACCCCCGGTGACCAGCCCGACGTCCTCGTGGCGATGAACCCGGCCGCCCTCAAGACCAACGTCGGCGACCTGCCGCCGGGCGGCGCCCTGATCGTCAACAGCGACGCGTTCACCCAGGCGAACCTCAACAAGGCGGCCTACACCTCGAACCCGCTGACCGACGGGTCGCTCAAGCCATACACCACCTTCGAGATCCCCATCTCGACCCTCAACGAGCGCTCGCTCGATGGGCTCGAGATGACGACCAAGCAGAAGGACCTGACCAAGAACTTCTTCGCGCTGGGCCTCATGTTCTGGCTGTACGAGCGGAGCATGGATCCGACCCTTGGCTGGATCGACGCCAAGTTCTCGGCGCGACCCGTCATCGCCGAAGCCAACAAGCGTGCGCTCAAGGCCGGCTACGCGTTCGGCGAGACGACCGAGATGTTCCACACCCACTACCGGGTGAAGCCGGCCAACCTGCCGCCGGGCACGTATCGCAACATCACCGGCAACGAGGCGGCAGCGCTCGGCTTCCTGGCGGCCTCGAAGCTGGCCGGTCGTCCGCTGTTCTACGGCTCTTACCCGATCACGCCGGCGTCGGACATCCTGCACCTGCTGTCGGGCTACAAGACGTTCGGGGTCAAGACGTTCCAGGCCGAGGACGAGATCGCCGCGATCGGTGCCTCGATCGGGGCGAGCTACGGCGGGGCGCTCGCCCTGACCGCGAGTTCGGGTCCGGGCATCGCCCTCAAGACCGAGGCGATGGGGCTTGCCGTGATGGTCGAGCTGCCGCTGGTCGTCGTCGACGTCCAGCGCGCGGGCCCGTCCACCGGCATGCCGACCAAGAACGAGCAGGCAGATCTGCTGCAGGTGATGTTCGGGCGCAACTCGGACTCTCCGCTCCCGGTGGTCGCCCCGGCCACGCCGGGCGAGTGCTTCGACATGGCCATCGAGGCGTGTCGTCTCGCCCTCAGGTACATGACGCCCGTGGTGTACCTATCGGACGCGTTCCTGGCCACCGGCTCGGAACCGTGGAAGATCCCGGCCCTCGACGACCTCGGGTCGATCGCGGTGTCGAACGCGACCAAGGGCGAGGGCCCGTTCCAGCCGTACTCCCGTGACCCCGACACGCTTGCCCGACCGTGGGCCGTACCGGGCACGCCCGGTCTCGAGCACCGCATCGGCGGCCTCGAGAAAGCCGACCTGACCGGCAACGTGAGCTACGACCCGGACAACCATCACAAGATGCAGCTGTACCGGGCGGCCAAGGTCGCCGGGATCGCCGACGATATCACCCCGCTCGAGGTCTTCGGGCCGGACCGCGGCGAGCTGCTCATCCTCGGCTGGGGATCGACCTACGGCGCCATCCGCTCCGCCGTCGAACGACTGCAGGCCGACGGCAAGTCCGTCGCCCATGCCCATCTCCGCCACCTCAACCCGTTCCCGGCGAACACCGAACAGGTCGTCCGGTCGTATCGCCGGGTGCTCATCCCGGAGGTCAACCTCGGCCAGCTGCTGATGCTCATCCGGGCGCGCTACCTCATCGACGCCGTCGGCTATGACCGGGTCCGGGGCAAGCCGTTCCGGATCGCCGAGATCGTCGCCGAAGCTGACCGGATCCTGGAAGAGAGCCACCCATGACCACCGAAGCCGTTCCGTCCGTCCCGCCTCAGCCGCCGCTCAGCCCGGAGAACGCGCGGGTCATCGCCCTGACCCGCAAGGACTTCGTGTCGGACCAGGAGGTCCGCTGGTGTCCGGGCTGCGGGGATTACTCGATCCTCGCCCAGACCCAGAAGGTGATGCCCGACTTCGGCTATCCCAAGGAGAACATCGTGTTCATCAGCGGGATCGGCTGCTCCGGCCGCCTTCCGTACTACATGAACACGTACGGCTTCCACACCATCCATGGCCGTGCCCCGACCCTGGCCACCGGCCTCAAGGCCGCCCGACCGGACCTGATGGTGTGGGTCATCACCGGCGACGGCGACGCGTTGAGCATCGGCGGCAACCATGTCCTCCACTCGATGCGCCGCAACGTCGACATCAAGCTGATCATGTTCAACAACCGGATCTACGGCCTGACCAAGGGCCAGGCGTCGCCGACATCGGAGTTCGGCAAGAAGACGAAGTCGACCCCGATGGGCTCGGTCGACACCCCGATCATGCCGCTGACGATCGCGCTCGCGGCCGAGGCGTCGTTCGTCGCCCGCTCGGTCGACACCCACACCGAGCACCTGCAGGGCACGCTCGAGCGAGCCGGCCGCCATCACGGCAGCGCGTTCGTCGAGGTCCTCCAGAACTGCAACATCTTCAACGACGGGGCGTGGCGCGACTTCACCGACCGCGAGGTCCGCGAGGACCGCATGCTCGTGCTCGAGCATGGCAAGCCGATGATCTTCGGCAAGGATCGCGACAAGGGCATCCGGCTGCGCGGCCTCCATCCCGAGGTCGTGACCATCGGCCAGGACGGCGTCACCGAGGCCGACCTGCTCGTCCATGACGAGACCGCCGAGGACCCGTACCTCGCCCTGATGCTGTCGCGCATGTTCTGGCCGGACTACCCGGTCCCGGTCGGGGTCCTGCGCACGACGGACCGCCCGACCCACGACAAGCTCATCGAGGATCAGCTCGCGGCAGCCGTCGCCCGCTCGGGCGCCGGCGACATCGAGCGGGTGCTGCGAGGTGGCGAGACATGGACGGTGGAGTAGTCGACGCCGGCGACGGCCTCGATCGCGGCCAGGAGCCGGGCGCCGACGGCATCGTCGCCGGGCAGGAAGCGGGCGGCGACGTCATGCGCTGTCCGGTGTGCGGCTTCGACAACTTCATCGGCGCCGACGTCTGCGACAACTGCGGCGCCGACCTCGCCGGGCACGACATCCCCCAGCAGGCGCTGTCGTTCCACGGCCAGCTGATGGGCGAGCACCTCGCCGACCTCGGCGCGCCGCCGCCGATCACCGTCGCGCCGGACACCTTGCTCGATGTCGTCATCGCCCGGATGTCCGAGGCCGGGGCGGACTGCGTCCTCGTCGTCGACGGCGAGCGACTGGTGGGCATCTTCACCGACCGCGATGCCGTCCTCAAGGCGGCCGGTCGCCGGATCGAGTCGTTCCACGTGCGTGACCTGATGACCCCCGACCCCGTCGTGCTCCGCCACGACGACCCGATCGCAGTGGCCATCCACAAGATGGCGGTCGGTGGCTTCCGCCACATCCCGATCGTCGAGGACGGGCGGCCGACCGGGGTCGTGACCGCGCGCGACCTGTTCCACCACCTCGCTCGCGCCGTCGACTGACGGCGTGCGGCCGATGCGCATCGTCGTCCTGGCCCAGGACCTCATCTGGGCCGACCGGCTGGCCCGCCTGGTCGAGGCCGCCGGGGCCGACCCGGTCCGGGCCGGCTCGACCGAACGCGCCATGGCGGCGCTCGATGGCGCCGACGGCGTGATCGTCGACCTGACCGCACGGGCGTACGACGCTCTCGCGGTGCTCGCGGCCGCCCGCGACGCCGGCGTCCGCGCGATCGCGGTCGGGCAGCACGACGACCATCCGCTCCGCAAGCAGGCCCTCGCCGCCGGTGCCGAGCGCGTCTACGCATACCGCAAGCTCCACGAGGACGGGCCGGCCACCATCGGATCGTGGCTGGCGCGCGGTCCCGGCGGGACGGCATCAGCACCCGGTCGTGTCGCGTCATGAGCATTGCCGAGCGGCCGGTCATCGCCGGCCCGACCTATGCAGCCCGGCTGGCGGCGGCCGTGGCGGCGACGGAGTCGGCCGGCCTCGATGCGGCCTGCATCGGTGTCGGCTCGGATCTGCAGTACCTGACCGGCTACGCGGCGATGCCGCTCGAGCGCCTGACGATGCTGGTGCTCCGGCCCGGCAGCGCCCCGTTCCTCGTCGTGCCGCGTCTCGAGCGTGGCGCCGCCGAAGCCGCCATCCACGTCCCCCTCGAGATCGTCGCGTGGGAGGAGACCGCCGATCCGTACGGCATGGCGGTCGACGGCCTGCCTCGCGGCCCCCGGATCGCCGTATCGGACACGCTGCTGGCGATGCACCTTGTGCGGCTCCAGGCGGCGGTCGAGTCCGGTGGCGACTGGTCGCTCGCTTCCGTGTTGCTGCGCGACCTGCGGATGATCAAGGATCGTCACGAGGTCGCGCTCCTAGGGCTGGCGGCCGAGGCCGCCGACCGGGTGGTGGAGCACATCGCCGGCGGCCGGCTCATCGGCCGCACCGAACGCGACGTCGCGCGTGAGGTGCGCGAACGGCTCGTCGCCGAGGGCCACGACGAGAGCAGGTTTGCCATCGTCGGGTCGGGACCGAACTCGGCCTCGCCCCATCACGATGCCTCCGATCGGGTGATCGAGGCCGGTGAGCCGATCGTGCTCGATATCGGTGGCTCGCTCGGTGGCTACGGCTCGGACATCACCCGGACGTTGTGGGTCACCGGAGGCAAGCCGGGACGCGGGCCGGACGGACGGTTCGGCGCGATGTACGAAGTCCTGCGCGAGGCGCAGGCGGCGGCAAGTCGGGCGGTCCGACCGGGCGTGGCGTGCGAGGCCGTCGATGCCGCCGCCCGCGACCCGATCACGGCCGCCGGCTACGGCGAGGCGTTCTTCCATCGGACCGGTCACGGCATCGGGCTCGACGGGCACGAGGATCCCTACATCGTGGCCGGCAACGACCTGCCGCTGCGGGCAGGCATGGCCTTCAGCGTGGAGCCCGGCATCTACTTCCCGGGGGCGTTCGGCGCGCGGATCGAGGACATCGTCGTGTGCGGCGAGGACGGGCCGATCGTCCTCGACGGCGTGTCGCGGGCGTTGCTCGTCGTCGACGGCTGATCGCGTCCCGGCGGGTCGTCGGCGGCGGCTGGGGTATCATCGGAGGAAGGTCCGTATCCGAGCGGCCCACCCTGATCGACCGAGTTCCGATGCCCACCCTCCCACGGCGATGCCCCATCGCCGAGCCCGTCCAGCGGGACCGTCGTCCCGTCCGATCCGAACGATGAGCCGACGCCATCACGGTCGGCCGCACCACCCGGCGCGGCGCCACGGCCTGCCCGGCCGACCGGCAGCCGCGACCGAGCCGTCGCCCCAGCCTGGCGTCGATAGCGAGGTCTCGGCGGTGGCGCCCAGCCCGGTGCCGCCTTCGACCCCGATCGCCGCAGCCGGTCCGGCCCCGATCGCCGCAGCCGGTCCGGCCCCGGACGCCCCGACCCGCCTGAACGGTGCGCCGCCGCCCCCGACCAACGGCCGCCCGGCCGACGACGGTCGCCGCAACGGTGGCCCGTCGCCCGCTCCGACCGCTCCGGATCAGGGCCGTGGGGATCGATCAACCGGCTGCACCGCACCGCAGCTGCGGCGCTTCATCAAGAGTCGACCGTACGTGCCGATGCACGAGCTGCGACGCCGCTTCGCCATCGACGGCGGCGACGACGACGTCACCCACGTCCGACTTGACGACGGCGCGATCTACATCGGCCTGCCACCGCGCGAGGGGTCGCTGCTTGGCGATCTGCTGCGCGGCGGTGAGATCGGCTACGAGCTCTCGCTCGACCCTCGCTCTCCGATCGTCGTCGGCGTGTACCCGATGCGACCCGTCCCCCGCAGCTGACCCGCGGCCGACTCGAACAGCGAGCGCGCGATGACGGCCGAGCGGTCGCTGCCCTTCGCCGCGAAACGCGCGAGCGCCTCATCGAGCGTCGCGCTCCCAGTCGCCACGTCACCGCCGATCGCGTGGACCAGCGCCAGGTCGACGAGGACGTTGCCCTGGGAGATCGGGTCGTCGGAGGTGTGGGCGAGGCGTACGCCTTCGGTCGCGGTGGCGATCCCGGCGTCGACCAGCCCGTTGCGAGCGAGCAGCTTGGCGCGCACGCCGCGCCACAGCACCTGGGTGAACAGGTCGTCCGCAGCCGCGACGCGCTCGCTGAAGTCCGCGAAGTCGCTGGCCTCGTCGTTCCGCTCGAGGCGGTACAGGGCCTCGGCGAGGTAGGCCGCGGTCGTCGTGATGTAGTTGCGCTCCTCGATGCGATCGAGCGCTTCGTAGTCGTTCCGCAGTTCGACCTCCGCGGCCGCGGGGTCGCCGGCCAGCAGCTCGATCGGCCCCGAGTCGATCGACACGAGCGCGGCGTCGAAGTTCCAGCCGAGATCGACCAGCGTCGCGCGAACGCCGTGATAGATCTCGCGCGCCGTGGCGATGTCGCCCTGCATCGCGCGCAGGTGCGCGCTGGCACGCAGGATGATCGCCTCGGCGCGGCGGTCGCCCTCCGCCCGGGTGAGCAGCTCCTCGCAACGGGCCAGCGCGACGGGGACGGGCAGCGGCCCGAGGCGTGCCGTGAAGGCCAGGGCCGGCAAACCGCGGATCTCCATCAGCCGGTCGCCCGACGTCCGGGCGTGTTCGAGCATCGCAGCCGCGGTCTGCTCGGCCGCGCCCCAGCGGGTGGCGGCCATCTCGATATAGGTCAACAGGCGCCAGGCACGAGCCAGTCCGGCCTGCTCGCCAGCTTCCGCGAGGATCGGCATGAGCTCGCGCACCTGGGCGGCGACTCCGGCGTCACTGCCGGCGGCGTCGGTGCTGTACCGCAGCCGCAGGAGCTCGATCCGGCCGATGGCTTCGAGCGCCTCCTCCCCGATCGCGCGGGCCGCCTCGATGGCCTCGTCGAGCAGGGTACGGGCCGCGGCGAACTCGCCGAGCTCGACCCTGGCCTCGCCCGTTCGCACGAGCAACCAGGGGCGCATCGGATGGTCCCTCGGGAGCACCGCCGCGGCCCGCCCGAGGAGGCTAGCGGCCGCAGGCATGTCGCCACGCTCGATCGCGCGTGAGCCGGCTGAGCCCAATCGCTCGGCGGCGCGCAGCCCAAGGTCCACGCCGTGCTCGTCGAGCGGCCCGAGCTCTGTCCGATAGCGGTAGGCCTGTTCGAGGTGGTAGCCGAGGATCTCCTCGAACTCGGTCGTCCGACCTCGGCGGGCGTTCACCACATCGGCCCATTCCACGAACCGCTCGTGGAGCATCGCGCGCGAGCGTTTCAGCAGCCCCTGGTAGGCGGCGTCGCGGATGAGGATGTGGTGGAACCGATAGACGCGTTCGTCGTCGGTCGGATCGGTGGGCGGGTGGACGAGTTCGCGACGGGCGAGGGCGTCGAGCTGGACCGTGACCGACTCGCGCATGGCGTCCGGCGCCAGGGCCTCGAGCGCATCCTCCGGGAACGCCAAGCCGATCACCGATGCCGGCTCCACGACCGACCGTTCGTCACTCGGCAGCGCGTCGAGCCGAGCGGCGAGCAGCGCATGGATGGTCGGGGGGATGGCGATGTCGGACAGGTCGGCGGTCGCGACCCAGCCGCTCACCCCCTGGCGCAGCCGTCCGCTGTCGATGAGCATCGACAGCAGCTGCTCCACGAACAACGGGTTGCCCTCGGCCGCGCTGACGATGCGCGCCTGGGCATCGGCGGCCAAGCCGGCCTGTCCCAGCAGGTTCTCGATGATCCGCGCCGAGTCGGCCTCGGACAGCGGTCGCAGCACGATGCGGGTGGCCCGCGGGCCCTCGCTGCGTTCCGCCTGGCTCTCGAGAAGCTCGCCGCGGGCGGTGCACAGGACGACGAGCCGCAGGTCATCGCTCTCGACGAGATGGTCGACGAGGTCGAGGAACGTGGGCTCCGCCCAGTGGATATCGTCGAACAGGACCACGATCGGCTGCCGGGCGGCGTTCAGCTCGAAGAATCGGCGGATCCCCCAAAACAGCTCACCGACCTGAAACGAGTCGCTCGACAGGCCCATGATCGAGCCGACCCGCTCGGCCACATCGCCGTCGTCGCCCGCCGCCGTCAGGACCTTTCGCCGGGCCGCGTCCGGATCGTCGTCGTCACGGATCCCGGCCGCCTCCTGGATCGCCTCGATGAGCGGCCAGAAGGTGATGCCGTCGCCGTAGGGCAGGCAGCGGCCATGGAGCACGGTGGCCGAGGCGGCGGCTTCATCGAGGAATTCATGCGTCAGGCGGGTCTTGCCAACGCCGGCCTCGCCGATGACGGTCACCGCATGGGGACGCGCCGTGGCCAGCACGGTCGCCAGGGTCGTTCGGAGCAACGCCGTCTCGACCTCACGACCGACCATCGGCGCGTCGTCGCGGCGGCCACTCTCGCTCCGCGCTCGGGTGGCCAGCAGTCGATAGGCCGGGACCGGTTCGGCCTTGCCCTTGAGGGTCAGCGGCTCGACCGCTTCGACCTCCACGTCGTCGCGGACGAGTCGATAGGTCAGGTCGCCGATGAGCACCTCGCGTGGACCGGCGGCCTGCTCGAGCCGGGCTGCGACGTTGACGGCATCGCCGGTCACCAGCCGCTGGCCCAGGCTCGCATCGCCGGCGACGACCTCGCCGGTGTTGACCCCGATGTGGCTGCGGAGGGTGACGTTCCAGTCGGCGACGAACTGCTCGTCGAGGGACGGCATCGCCGCTTGCATGTCGAGCGCCGCGCGGGCCGCGCGAAGGCCGTCGTCCTCGTGGCGGACCGGCAGCCCGAATACGGCCATGACCGCGTCGCCGATGAACTTCTCGACCGTGGCCCCGTGCGATTCGAGGATCGTGCGCATCGCCTCGAAGTAGGTCGACATGACCGCGCGCATCGCCTCGGGCGTCGGCGCGGTGTCGGTCGTGCTCGTCGCCCGTGGATCGGCGAACACGATCGTGACCGTCTTGCGGCTCTCGCGGATCACGTTGCTGCCCGACGCGCCCTCGTGACCAGCCACGGCCGAGGCTGCTGCCGCGGCATCCACCGAGACGAGCCGGAACGCGGTCACGTCGCGGTCCATCCCCTTGGGGGTGAACGCCTCCACCGGCTCGAACGTCGCGGCCGCTCCGACGGCCGCCGCGGTCGACTCGTGGACGAGGACCTCCATGGCCGGTGCACCCTGCTCCATGGCCGTCGCCAACTGCAGCGCGGGGCCGGTCAGGACGTGCTGGCCGACCGACGCCTCGCCGACGACGACCGCGCCTGTCGCCACGCCGGTCCGGGTCGTCAGGCGAACACCCCAGTCGCGGTCGAGGACGTCATTGAGCGTCGCCAGCGCCTGTTGGGTGGCGGCGGCTGCCGCGATCGCCCGGATCGGGTCGTCGTCGCGCGCCGTCGGCAGCCCGAAGACGGCGATGATCGCGTCACCGATGATCTTCTCGATCGTCCCGCCGTGGGCTTCGAGCACGGCCCGCATGTCGTCGAAATAGCGGGTCAGGACTTCCCGGAGCGATTCGGGATCGAGTCGCTCACCAAGAGCGGTCGAACCCTTGAGGTCCGACGTGACGACCGTGACCAGACGACGAACAGGCTCCTCGACCACGGTCCGAGTCTACGGCTTCACCGTCGACGTACCGTGGCCGGGACGCGAAGACGGGGCGGCGACCTGCGTCGCCGCCCCGTCCGATGGGTCCCGGTCTAGAAGCGCGCTGCCGGGTCGCCGGGTGGCGACGACACGACGATGACGAGGTTCTTCTGCTTGTCGGTGGCCCGCGACACGACGCACGGCGCAACCGGGCTCTTGTTGGCGCACGTCGGCAGGAGGCCAGTCGTGGCGGTCGTGCCGCTCTTCGTCTTGAACGGCAGGTTCGAGGTGTAGCAGACGTCGTACTTCGACGCAGAGCGGGTGACGAAGGCCGCGGCGAGGGTCATCGTCGCCACCTTCGGGCGATTGGACGGGTCA